>CAMCYJ010000018.1 GCA_945883815.1 Akkermansia muciniphila
AAAAATACAGCTGCCCCGCCGATCCCGATGACTGTCATTGAGACGGAGTGGATGAGACAGTCGAATATCGTGAGGTGGAGTTTGCGCCAAAACCAGGAGGCCACGAGTCCCCCGAATGCTGGGACCAGCAAGAAACTCGGCACAGACAGCAAGGGGCCCGTTAACCCGTCGATGCTCGCGACCCATTGTTTGATGGCGAGGAAAAGTCCCGCCGTGGCGAGGTCTCCGATGAGGACACCAGCCCAAATCCATGCGAAACGACGGAGTCTGGACACGGCCCCAATGACAGGAGGGACTCGATTCATGATAGTTCGGACGCTACTCGGAGCCCCGTGGCAGGCCAGCGTATTCGCGATTCCTGCAGGAAACTGAACGTTGTGTCAGACACCGTTGCCTGCCCCCATTTCCTTCGGTGATCAGGCCAGGATTTCGTGGATAGGGCCGCCGCGTTCGACCAGGCGTGAGACAGGGCCGAGGGCAGGGAGTTCCATGCGGGTGTGGTCGAGGCCGAGTAGGTGCAAGATGGTGGCGTTGAGGTCGCTGTAGTAGTGAGGGTTCTCGACCGCGCGGTAGCCGACGTCGTCGGTGGCGCCATGCACGAGTCCGCCTTGGACGCCACCGCCGGCGAGCCACGAGGTGTAGCCCTTGGGGTTGTGGTCCCGGCCGGTCGTGTTCTGCGACCACGGCGTGCGCCCAAATTCGCTGGTCCAAACGACCAGGGTGTCGTCGAGCATCCCGCGCTGTTTGAGGTCCCGGATGAGTCCCGCGATGGGCCGGTCGGTGGCGCGACAGAGCGGCTCATGGGTCTTCATGTCGCCGTGGGAGTCCCAGCCGCCGTTGCCCCCACCTGCATGGCAGACTTGGATGAAGCGAACGCCGCGCTCCGAGAGCCGGCGCGCGAGCAGCAACTGCTTTCCGAACTCCTCGGTGTGCCGATCGTCGAGGCCGTACATCGAGCGGATGTGGGCGGGCTCCGATGCGAAGTCCACCGCCTCGGGTGCCGAGAGTTGCATTCGAGCGGCCAACTCATAGGCACGAGTGCGGGCTTGGATGGCCGATTGCAGCGCATGCCGCGCCCGGAATTCGCCGTTCATGGACTCTAGAAGTTCCATTTGCCGGTCGCGTTCGCGGGCGCTGAGCCCTTCGGGCGGATGCAAGTGGGGCACCGGCGTGGGGCCTGCTTGGAACGGGGTGGCCGAGACCCCAGCTCCGAGGTATCCGCCGGTGAGTTGCACCGGTGAGGAGGGGCGGCCGATGTTCACGAAGGTCGGCAAGTTGCGATTTGCCGAACCCAGCGCGTAGGAGACCCAGGCACCAAAGGAAGGGTGATCGAACTGGCGACCCCGATGGCCGGTGCACGTTTCGATGACCGCGGGGAAGTGGTTGCCCTCGTGGCACCACATCGAGCGCACCACCGCGATCTCGTCGATGACTCCGCCGATGTGCGGAAACCAGTCCGATACGGGAGTGCCGGATTTGCCATGTCGGGTGAAGGTGCGGTGACAAGGAATTACCGGGCGCTTCATGGCGGCCAGGTTGTCTCCGAAACCCACGGCATCCATCAACTGGCCGGCATGTGCATTGCCCTTCGGGTCGAAGGTGTCGATGTGGCTGACTCCGCCGGCCATGAACAGGAAGATGACGGATCGCGCCTTGGGTCGGAGGTGAGGCCCCACGATGGCATTGGGAATCTCGCCGGCCTCGGCCCACAGGCCGCCGAGTGCGACGCCGAGAAATCCGCCGCCGGCCCGGAACAGGAACCGCCGCCGGTCGAGGGCGGAGGCGTCGTGCGGAACCCGTGTCAGCGAGTCAGGGGACATGGATGAATTCGTCGAGGTTGAAGAGCAGCCAGGTGAAGCGGGACAGCCGCTGGGGATCGTTCTCGAGGTAGGCCAACGACCGCTCCCGTTCCTTCGCTTCCGGGGGCCTCGAAAGCACCAGTCGATAGGCCAGATCGACCGCGCGTGGAAGGTCAGTGCCCGCCTCGGACCGCAGTCGCGCCGCCAGCGCATCGGCCGCGCGTCCGACTTCCGGGCTATTCATCAAGAACAACGCCTGTGGGGCCGTGACCGTTCGCGTGCGCATGGGGCAGGGGTCTCGGCCATCCTCCGCATCGAAGGTTCTCAGGAAGTCTGGCGTGGCCTCGCGGCTCGTGGAAAAGCCGCGTGTGATATACATGCCTCGACGGCGCTTCGTCGCGGTCGCAGCCGTTTGGGTGCTTTTGCCTGTGCCACTGCGTTCACCGGGTTCGAAGGACGGTCCGCCGACTTGCAAATCGAGCAGGCCTGCAGCCCCGTGCAAGCTGTCCCAAATGGCCTCGGCCTCGAGGCGACGCACCGGATGTCGCCAGAGTTGGCGGTTGTCTGGGTCGCGCTCGTGATGGGCAGCCTCGGCGGATCCGGGCTTCAACGCCCCTTCAGACTCCGACGCCCGTTGATAGGTGGCCGACGTGACGATGAGGCGATGGATGTGACGGAGGCTGAACCCGCTGCGGACGAGCTCCGAGGCGAGCCAGTCGAGGAGCTCCGGTTGTGTGGGCTTGCCGGTTTGATGGCCGAAATCGCTGGGTTGGCGATGGAGTCCTTCGCCGAAGTGCCATTGCCAGAGCCGGTTCACCGCCACTCGGGCGAACAATGGGTTTTCTGGCGCGGTGAGCCAGTCGGCGAACGCCTCGACGCGCCCTTCCCGGAAGTCGATGGGGCCGCGCACGAAGGGCCATCCCGGCTTGACCGGCCGATTCGTTTCGGACCGGCTCGGATCGGCGCTGGTCAAGACGTAGCGCTGTTCACGGGCCCGATCCGGGTCGGCCTCAACGGTGTGGAACACAGGGATGACCGGGGAATTGGTGCGCCGGATTGCCTGCGTCAGGTCGTCGATCCGGCGTCGCAACTCGCGGTCCTTCTTGCGGAGGTCTTCGGTGAGCACCTCGTCGATCTTGTCGCCATCAATTCGGAGGATGGGGAAGTAATCGTCGGCGATCTTCTGTTCTTCGACGCTGCGAGTGCGTTCCGGTTTGCGGATGACGACCTGGACATCGGGCGGGAGCATGGCGACGCGATCGTCGTAAAGCTTGCGCCGGACGGGCTCCAGCAACGCGTCGCGTTCGCGTTCGAGCGGGGCGCGCTGGCGTTCGAGTTCGGCCTGGGCCTTGCCTGCGGCCACCAGGTCGCCGGCCGATGCCAGCGTCACCTTGCGAAGGACCAGCGGGTCGAAGAGCGCCTTCATCGAGTAATAGTCGGCCTGCGACACCGGGTCGAACATGTGGTCGTGGCACTTGGCGCAGGCGACGGTCATGCCCAGGAACGTGCTGGAAATGGTGTCGACTGCATTCATGGCCAGTTCTTGTGGATCGGACCCGGCGCCGCGCGCGAGAAAGCCCAAGGCAAACAAATCGCCTGGGCGGGGCTCCCGTTGAGAGCGATGGCCGGTCGCCGACATTTGGGTGCGCTCGGTGGAGCGGCGGCCGGTCAACTGAACTTGAACAAACTGGTCGTAGGGAAGGTCTTCGTGCAGGGCCTGGATGACCCAGTCGCGCCAGAGGTGGATACCCGGCGCGGCCGTCATGCGCTCGTCGGCATCCGCGTACCGCAGGACGTCCAGCCAGTGGCGGGCGTAGCGGACGGCGTGCTGTTCATCGGCCAGCAGGCGATCGACGACCTTCCGGTAGGCCTCCGGCGACGTGTCCGCTAAGAACGCATCTTGTTCGGCAGGTGTCGGGGAGAGGCCCGTCAGGTCGAGGTGCACCCGCCGGAGAAGGGTGAGGCGCTCTGCTGGTGGTTTGGGTTGTACGCCGCGGGAGACGGACAGAAAGCGGTCGATCGGATTGTCGTTCCCAAGGTCTCCGCCGGGTACGGCCGGTCGCTGAACAGGCTGGAGCGACCACCACGACAAGTCTTTGGCGGGCAACTTCTCCGCTGCTCGGCCGGTGTTCACCCCGATGCAGAAAACCGCAGCCAACAGCGCCAGGATTCGGTGCAGTGGCCCAGCGCCCGGGATTTGAACTGGGACGTCAGGATTGATGGTAATGAATCTTACTACGGGTCTGGGCGGACGCCAATGACCATCCGTCGGTTCGACAGCTCTTCGACCATGGTTGGATCCACCTCTTCTGCCTCCAGGGTGGATACTGCCAACGCTATGCCTCTGCCGGGTGGACGACGGTTTCGTAGGTAAGCGGTCTTTGCCAACCCGGGAAACAGGGGGGTCCGAGTCACGTGTCCGACTGGCTCCTCTCGGGTGACAGGGTGCGGCAGCGAAGAACCGCGCGGTGAGCACGCTGGCGCTGCACGAGCCAGAGGCTGACGAGCCCCCAGACGAACCATCCAAATCGGGCCGCGCCCTGGATCGGGCGCACAGCCATCGTCTCGGAATCGGCGAGTGACAACAGGGCCACCGGGGCCGACGCAGGCAACGAGAGCGGCGAGACGCCCGCGACCCAAATCCCTACGTGCAAGTAGTCGTTGTCGATGCTGCCGATGATCGCTCCGGCCATGAGCGGCAGCACGCCGATGAAGAGCAGGCCCATGCCGACGGCCCGGCCACCTTGGGCATCCAACAGCGCCTGTAGCGATCCGGTCACCGCCAAGAGGATGAGGCAGTGGATGATCAGGACTTCAAGGCCTGCATGGTGTCCTGGAAACCAGCGCGATTCGAGCAAGCCTCGGGTGAAGAGGTACCAGCCGATGCCGCCGCAGAGTGAAATGATCCCAGTGCTGAGGGTTGCCGAATCGGTGTCACCGAAGGCGGGCAGACGATCCTCGCCGTTCTTGAAGGCGCGCCGCCAACCCCGGAGTTGCCGCTCCCGGTCCGGCGTGATGATCCCGGCGAGCACACAGGCCAAGCCGGTGGTGAACAGGCCGTACACCGCGATCATGGCCAGCGCCTCCCTGTTGTCGGGCTTCCAGTCAATGGCTTGACTCGTGAACCACCTGAAGTTTCGGGACGGGAACAAGTCTCCGGGATCAATGAGCGGCAGCGCATGCCCGAGCAGTACCACTTGTACCGCAATAAAGGTGCCCACCGCCCAGAATTGGCTGAGCAAATGCGCCTCTTCCTGCCGCCACTTGCGGCACAGCATTACCACGAAGAGGCCGATCAGCCCGGCTTGGGAAACCGTGGTGAAGACCACCTCGGGCAGCCCAAGATTGAAGAACCGGGGCGTTGGAAAGAAATTCTGACCGATGCGCAGCGCCGCTCCGGAACGTTCGGGAAGGAGATCCGGCAGGCTCTCGTAGAAGACCGGTGTGATGGTGAGGTACTTGAAGAAAACGAGACCGAATTTGGCCAACTGGGGAATGACCGTGTAGAGCGAGAACACCATTCCGATGGAAATGAGAAACGCCCATCGGCGGTTCCGGACGACGGTGCCGGTCAGGAGTCCGGTGGCGTGGTAAGTGACCGTGGTGGTGAAGAGGATCCAGTACAGCGGCATCCAAGCCGAAGCGGGAACATGGCCGCGCGCCATGGCCCAGGCGGTGAACGGGAGGCTGGAAGCGGCCAGGAGGTATTCGCGCACGGGCAGGCCGAAGAGGTATCCCACCACCTTGGTCAGCGGCGCCATGGGGACGAGCCGTTGGTAATCGACACTGCCTTCGTCCCGTTCGGTGATCATGCCGCCCGAGACCTGGGCCGTACCCATAACGAACAGAATGAACCCCTGTAGGACCAGCAGCGGAATGATCGCGGATCGAGCAGCGCTGACCGGATCGGACTCGGTGCGAATGCCGATCGAGGAGGAGAGCCCGATGATGAACGCCGACAGGACCAGCGTGATGCACAGTCCCACACCCAGATCGCGCGATCGAAGTCGGGAGCGCACGTAGCGTCGCAGCACGGGGTTCTCCCAAAGCCGCCAGGCGGAGACCTCGTTTTGGTCAGAATCCGTCGTATTGGCGTTCATGGCAGAAGAGGCGGGGTGGCAATGTCGACGAGGAGCTCCTCCAATGAGGATCGTCGTTCCTCGAAGGTCCTTAGGCGTACCCGGCGCCGAACCAATGCTTCCAACAGCTCCGCCTGGGCTTCGTCATCACCGGTGAACTCAAAGGAAATCCGCGCGGATTCGATGCGCAGTTCACCGATCGTGGGCTGTTGGGCGAGCCAGTCGGCGGCCTCGGACGGGGTCGAGAGCAAGCCGAGGGTGAGCCGGCGGCGTGTGTTGCCGAGTTGGGAACGCACCTCATTCACGCTCCCGTGGGCCAACAGTCGACCCCGGTTGAGGATGCACAATGAGGTGCACATCTCGCTCAACTCACTGAGGATGTGGGAGCTGATGAGGATGGTTGCTCCGGTGGCGGCGAGGCTTTGCAGGGCTGTGCGGAGGTCCCGTCGGGCCAGCGGATCGAGCCCGCTGGCCGGCTCGTCGAGGATGAGCACTCGGGGTTCATGCAGGAGCGTTTTGGCCAGCACCACCCGTTGCGTCTGACCTCTCGACAATTCGCGGCAACCGTTGTTCCGCAGGTTCGATAGGCCCACGCTTTCCAGGCATCGGTCGGCGCGTTGGCGTCGCTCGTGTGGGTCGCGCAGCCCGTAGGCGGCCGCGTAGAAGTCGAGGAACTCCCACACCTTGAGATCACTGGGGACCGGAGCCAGATCGGGCATGTAGCCCATCAACCGACGGGCTTGGCGGGGGTCTTCGGCGATGTCGACGCCGTCGAAGAAGACATCGCCATGGGTGGGTTCCATGAGCGTGGCCAGCACCCGGAAGGTGCTCGTTTTGCCCGCGCCATTGGGGCCCACGATGCCCAGGATCTCGCCTGGCGGTACCGCCAAGGTCAGGTCGTCGACGGCGACAAAATCCCCGTAATCGACCCGCAGGGATCGAATGTCCACCGCGACGCGGCCTTCTCGCGCGAAGCCACCGGTCGGGCTGCCCAGCGGTTTGAAGTCAGGGGCCAAACTCGAGTTCATCCCAGTCAGAAGGCAGTTGAACACCCAACTCGTTCATCTCCCGCGAGGCTTCCAGGAATCGTCGCTCGCGATCCGCCTCGTATACGGCCAGTTGGTCCGGCCGCAGCACTAACTTAAGAGCGTCGCGCGGGTGGAGGTTGGCGGGCGCGATCTCACCGGTCACTCCCTCGAGCCGGATAGAGGAGTCATAGTCGGGAGACGACTGAGCCATGATGCCGAAGAGACGATCCGTTTGCGCCGGGTCGAGCCGGACGATTTCGTTGATCCGCTGCACCTGTATGTCCGCGTAGAACTGGACCCGCTGGGCCCTCTCTTCCAGACGCTCGGCTTTGAAGGCTTCCAGTTGAGGGGCTTGGAGCAGGCCTTCCATCACCGCGTCCAGTCCTTCATCGGTGCGGTCATTCCGCATCGACTTCACCAGCTGCAAGTAGGTGGTGTTGTCGCTGGAGATGAGATCATTCCATTTCTTTTGTTCTGCCCGGGATTTTTCGGAGAACCACTTTTGCAGGGTATCCTGTTGGTTGGGGTTCAGGTCGTACTTGCGGGCCAGTTCTCCCATGAGGCTGTCGGATTGCCGCTTGAACTTCTGTCCTACGATGCGCTCGAGCAGCGGTGACATATCGCGGAGCAGGGGTTGGGCGGCGCGGAAGAGATCATCGGAACTAACCGGGATCCCCTCGCGCAGACGCTGGGCGATTGCGCGGCCCCGGTCATAGGCGGTTTGCGCGGGCGAGCGTGACGAACGGGGTCGGGTTTCCTCGAGGGCTGCGATGCGGGTGCGAGCCTGCTGCAACTCGGACTCCAGCTGTTGGATTTGTGCCTCAGGAGAGCCGGCCATACCGGGTTTGCTCTGTTGGAACAAACCGACCCCCATCCCACCCACGGCCAGTCCGATGAGCAACGGCAATACGGAGCGAAGACTTTGCGTTGGGATCATTTTGGCAGAGGTGGGTTGGGGCGAATCCAGCGTCAGGGTGTCTTACTCCCGGCTGCGGACTTCGGTGGCCGAGGGGAAGTCAGTCGGGATGGGCAGGGTGACCCGACCGGTGGCCGCCCATTCGGTGCCGCGCAGGAGGGTGGTGATGAAACCCACGCACTTCTGCGAGGTGAGGTCCGGGCCGTTGTTATGACCGAGAGCCGTGTGGAAGACCCGGCCTTGGCCGAAGGTGATGGTGAAGAGCAGGGGCTCATGCTTGCCGGTCCCGCGGGTCTTGGGGTCCGAAAAGGCCGTGGCCAAGACGGTGAGATTCTTGGCCGGTCCGCGCAGGCGGTCGTAGAGTTCGTCCTTGGCGTGCATCCATTCCTGCGGCAGTCCCTCCATGATGGGGTGCTTCAGCTCGCGGGTGGTCATTTGGAAGGCATGCTGGCTGCCATGGCTGCCGCCCGGGCCCGGCGAGGTGTCGCGCACGATCTTGCCTTCCCAGTAAAGCCACGGTCCGGATTGTTCATTGCGCCCTTCCCAACCGCCGACGCCGATCATCTCGTTGTACTCCGGCCATTTGGAGAAGGCGTTGTTGGCGGCATGGACTGAAACGAAGCCGCCGCCGTTGCGAACGAAGGTGACCAGCTTCGTCCGAAGTTCCTCAGGCCAGAGGTCGCCGTTGTAGTTGGAGAGCACCACCGCCACGCCGTCGAGCTGCGGCTTCACCGCGGCCATGTCACCGCCCTTGCCGGGCAGCGTCATCACCTCCACCGCAAAGCGTCCGGAAGCCTCGAGAACCCTCTTGAGGTGCGGCGTGGAAGATCGCCAGTCGTGGTTGTTCTGGCCGTCGATGAGGAGGACGTGAAGGCGGCCGGAATCCGCGGCGAACACGGACATCGTCAACCACGCTGCAAGCAACAGGACACGGTGGATCACGACTGTACGTTGCCGATGCGAAACGACCCTGACCAGCGCGAAAAGGCTGGGCCCGGCGACTGACTCGGGAACGGGTGGATGCGTGGCTACGTCGGGGGGCTGCGCGTGCGAGTGTCGGAGTTTTTTCGGTGCGTTTTTCGATGGATGAGGAATCGTGACGTTTTCCCGGATTCCTGATTCCCATGAGCTCTTCCTCTCCGTTGTCTCTCCCTCGCCAAGGAATCGCTGGCCTGATGCGGCGTGCCTGTCGAATGGCTCTGGTGATGGCCTCGTGCGTCCCGATGTTCGTGGTTCAAGCCCATGACTGGCCCGAGTTCCGCGGCCCCACCGGGCAGGGAATTTCTCCGGCCAAACACGTTCCCATCCACTGGAGCGGGAGCAGCAATGTGGTCTGGAAGACCCCGTTGGCGATGGCTGGGTGGTCGTCTCCGGTGTTGGTGAAGCAGCGCCTCTACCTGACAGGTTCCCGCGCCAAGTCTGGGTCCAGTGGTTTGGAATTGGCGGTGCTGTGCCTCGACGCTCGGTCCGGTGCCATCCTCTGGAGCACCAATGTTTTCACGCCGGAAAATGGGGCGAATATCCATCGCAAGAACGGCTATGCCAGTCCGACGCCGGTGGTGAGCGACGGTCGGATCTATGCCCATTTCGGACATCTGGGAACGGCCTGTCTGGACTTGAAGGGACAGGTGATGTGGCGGCAGACCTCGGTTCAATATCCCCCGGTCCACGGCAACGGCGGATCCCCCGTTTTGGCGGGAGATCATCTGATCTTCAGTTGCGATGGGGCTTCGGAGCCGTTCGTCATCGCGCTGGATCGCAAGACGGGTCAGGTCCGCTGGAAGACCCGGCGGCCCAATGACGCATTGGCCAAGAAGTTCTCGTTCAGCACGCCCTTGCTCATCACTCATGCCGGCCGTCAGGAACTCATTAGTCCGGGTGCTGGTGGAACTTATGCCTATGACCCGCTGAGCGGTCGATTGCTCTGGCAGGTGAGCACAGGCACCGGCTTTTCGGTGGTCCCCCGGCCGGTCTTCGCGCATGGACTGCTCTTCGTGAACACCGACTACGACTTCCCCAAGCTCTACGCGATCCGCCCCGGCGGCGACGGGGATGTCACCTCGACGCACCTGGCCTGGCAAATTGGGCGCGGTGCACCCAGCACGCCCTCGGCCCTGGTCGTGGGCGACGAACTCTATTTCGTCTCCGATGCCGGCATTGCGACGTGTGCCGATGCGCGGAGCGGCCAGGTGCATTGGAATGAACGACTCGGTGGGGGATTCTCGGCGTCGCCGGTGTTCGCCGACGGTCGGATTTATTTCCAGAACGAGGAAGGCGTCGGATTCGTGGTGCAGGCGGGCAAGATCTATCAGCTTTTGGCGCGCAACGAATTGGGTGAGCGCACGCTGGCCAGCAGTGCCGTCGATGATGGGGCCCTCTACTTGCGCGGAGCCGAGCATCTCTACCGCATCGGCAAGAAGTGAGGCGTGGGTGTTCGTCACAGCCTCTTGAGGAAGGAGGGGGGATTGATCGCCGGTTATCGTTGCTCCGTGGGTGCAACCCGACCGCTGCCTTGCTCTGGACCCCCGGTGCGTGGTTCCGTTCGGATTCCGGTGAGGCTTGGAGTTTTCGTGAAGTCACCGGGCTGCCATGCCTGTGCCTTTTGAAGCCCCTACGGCTCGTCCCTCCTGCGTCCGCTGCCGACGCCCGGCCTCTGCCTGCTGGTGCGCCGAGTTGACGCCGGTCGAAACGGCGACGCAGGTGGTGTTCTTGCAGCATCCCCGCGAATCCCGGGTGGCCATCGGCACGGCCCGAATCGCGCACTTGGGTTTGTCGCGCAGCGAACTCCACGAGGGCATTGAATTCGCCGGTCATTCGCGCATCGAGGAACTGCTGGCTCGGCCCGGGACGGCCCTGTTGTTTCCTGGTCCTGGAGCGGTGGCGCCGGATGCTCTCGAACGGCCGCCGGAAACGCTGCTCATCATCGACGGCACGTGGCCTCAGGCGCGCAAAATGGTGGCGCTCAATCCGGCGCTGCTGGCCTTGCCGCGCATTGGGTTCATGCCGCGCAAGCCGGGTAATTACCGCATCCGCCGGGAACCCGACTTGCATTGTGTCGCCACGGTGGAAGCGGTGGTGGAGGTGCTCAGCGCCTGGGAGGGAGACGAGCGCCGTTTCGATCCGCTACTCCGGGCCTTCGACGCGATGGTGGATCGTCAAATTGCCGCCACCGCCGCCCGGACGGGGCCACCCCGGCGACGGTTGAAAGGGGCTGATCCGTGGTGGGAAAGCCCGTCCATGCCCGACCTCATGGGCCTGTGGCAAAACCTCGTGGTGGTGGCTGGAGAAGCCAATGCCCATCGGCGGGATAGCCCCGTGCCTGGGTCTCCCGAACTCCTCCAGTGCGTGGCCTTGCGACCGGCGACAGGCGAGGTGTTTGAGGTGTTTCTGGCTCCGCGCCGACCGTTGGCTCCGAGGGCTCATCAACACCTCGAGGTGCCTCAGGAAGCGTTGCTCGGAGGGCTCTCGGTCGCCGAGGCGACGTCGGTCTGGAACGGCTTCCTCAAGCCGGGAGATCGCCTGGTGGGTTGGGGCGATTTTGCCGTCCAACTCTGGGCGCAGGAATCCTGGCATCCCGAGTGCGAGCCCATCGATTTACGCATCGTGGCGGCTCATCGTCTCAAGCGCCGTCCGGGAACCGCCGCATTGGCTGCTCAATCGATTGGAGCCAACCTCGAAGGCCCGGCGGTGGCCAGCGGTCGGGCCGGTGCGGCAGTGCGGGCCATGACGGCGTTCATCCGGCGACTGCTGGAAGAACAGCGGGCTGGCTCCGGGCAGGCGTAACCGCCCGGAGGGTTGCAGCTGGTGCCCCTGGCTCAGCGCTGGGTTTAGCGTGTGGCGTTCAGAGTCGGGTAGTCGGTGTAGCCCTGGGCGCCGCCGCCATACAGGCTGGCGTAATCGGGTGCGTTCAAAGGAGCCCCGATGCGGAAGCGCTTGACCAGGTCCGGGTTGGCTAAGAACGGCACGCCGTAGGCAATGAGATCGGCTTCCCCATCGGCGATGGCTTGGTCGCCCAGCGCGGCATCGTAGCCCCCATTGAGGATCAGCGGACCTTGGAACGCCTGCCTCAGGAGCGGCGAAACGCGCGGCCCTGGGCTCGCCATGGGGTGACCCGGCAGCGCCTCCATGATGTGGAGGAAACTCAATCCGAAGCGGTTCAATTCCCGAGCGGCATGGCTGAAGATCGACGCCGGACTGCTGTCGCTCATGTCGCCAAAAGCACCGGTCGGCGACAGTCGGACTCCGACGCGTCCCGGCTGCCAAGCACCGACCACCGCCTCGGTGACTTCGAGGAGGAAGCGGGCCCGGTTTTCCACGCTGCCGCCGTAGCCGTCGGTTCGGTGATTGGTTCCATCCCGAAGGAATTGATCGATCAGGTAACCGTTGGCTCCATGGATTTCGACCCCATCAAATCCGGCCTTTTCGGCCTGGCGCGTCGCCTCGGCGTAGTCGGCTACGATTCCGGGAATCTCATCGGTCTCCAGAGCTCTCGGAGTTGGATACGGTTTCTTGCCGGAAGGCGTGTGAATGCCGTCGCCGCGCAGTGCGATGGCCGAAGGGGCCACGGGTAAAACTCCGCCGGGTTGAAAATCGGGATGGGACGAACGGCCCATGTGCCAGAGTTGGACAATAATTTTGCCGCCGGCTGCATGGACCGCGTCGGTGACCCGCTTCCATCCCTGCACCTGCTCGTCGTTGTAGAGACCCGGGGTGTTGACCCATCCGGCCGCCTGCTCGGAGATGATCGTGGCTTCGCTGATGATCAATCCCGCCGTCGCCCTCTGCCGGTAGTATTCGACCATGAGGTCGTTGGGAATCCGGTCGGGACCGGTGCGACCCCGGGTGAGCGGGGCCATGACCATGCGGTTGGACAACTGGAGATCGCCGGCCGTGAAAGGAGTGAAAAGACGGTTCATGTGAGGAGAAGTCACTGCGAGGTCGATACCAACCCATTCGAGGCTCTCCGTCGCGCAGGAAGTGGCAGGTGTTGTGGGTGCTGCGGGTGTCGCGTTGACCCTCCTCTCGTCACCCTGCGGGGATTCCCGGTCGCCCGAGCCGGCTGCTTCGGGGCCGTTCCCCGAATTCAAGTGATTCAATTCGCCCCCAGAGAGGATCTTGGTAAGGCGGAGGGCTACTGCCCGGGTTGATAGAACCAATCCACCTTGCCGTTGGCCCCCTTGGAGAGGGTCTTCCAGGGCATGATGGAGGTGTGTCCGTCCGCCCAAGCATAATTGCCGCCCTGACCGTGGCGGACGTAGCGAAACAATGCGACCCCCAGGCTGGGCGGGTACAAGTACCCGTAGTTCCACCATTCCAGGCCCTTGGAGGGATCGAGGCCGTCGCCGTTCATCACGGTGTCCGAAGGCTTGGTGATGAGGGAGGTCTTCACCCGGTCTGCCGGGGTGTAGCCAAGGTAGGCGTAGTTGTGCCCATACCCACCGTAGCCCTGATATCCGGGAACATTGGCCGGGATGACATTGGTGCCGATCTTGGCCGTGGGGCAGGCCACCACCTTGTCCTTGGCGACGAGGTTGGTGAAGTTGCGGTTGTCGGTGGCGATGTAGGTCGAGATTTCGGCGAACCACCGGCTCGGAGCTACCCAACCGGATCCTACCGGGGCCTCGGTGCCGGCCACCGGCAGGAAATCCGTTTGGTCGCCCGCATACAGCAAGTAGCCCAAGACGATTTGTTTCTCATTGCTGGTGCAGCGGACCGTCTGGGCCTTGGCCTTGGCTCGGGCCAGCGCCGGCAGAAGCATGCCCGCCAAGATGGCGATGATGGCGATGACGACGAGCAATTCGATCAACGTGAAGGCATGCCGAAACAGCGCGGCCCCTGATGATGAAGAGGGTCTCATGGATCGTTGCCATGTCAGCCCGCCCGGCTGGGTCTGTCAAAGTGTGTCTTCGGCTCGGGCCTGGTTTGTTGAGCAAACTCAGTCGCGATCTCAGTCGCGCATGAAGTGGCAGGTGTAGCCGCCCGGGTTTTTGACGAGGTACTTCTGATGGTAGCCCTCGGCGGGATACCAGATGGAGGCGGTGGCGATTTCGGTGACCACAGGGCGGCGCCACTTGCCGGAGGCGTTGACTCGGGCCTTGACCGTTTCGGCGGTCTTTTTCTGGGTCTCGTTGAAGGTGAAGATGGCCGAGCGGTACTGACTGCCCACGTCATTGCCCTGGCGGTTCAGCGTGGTGGGGTCGTGCATGCGGAAGAACCACTTCTCGAGCAACTCTTCGAGCGACAAGGTCTTGGGATCGAAGACCACTTTGACCGACTCGGCATGGCCCGACTTGCTGTCGTGGGTGTCGTCGTATTTCGGGTTGGGCAGCCAGCCGCCGGTGTATCCAGCTTGGGTTTCCCGGACGCCGGGAATCTTGCGTAAGATCTCCTCCATGCCCCAGAAGCAGCCGCCGGCGAGGTAAATGGTTTCCAGTCCTGGAGCAGGCTGTGGTGCCGGGGGCACGGCCGGCAGCGACGACGCTGGGTTAGTCGATGCGTTGATCGAGGTGGGTTGGGTCATGGGAGTCTTTTTTGGAGACGGGGTTTTCGGGGGGGCATCCGCAGCGGCGACGGTGGTCCGGAACAGAACCAGCGAGGCAGCCAAAAGGGACACGATGGCAATCCAACGGCGCATGACTCACCGATAGCCTCACCAGCGCTCGGCGCAACCGCCAATTGCGCGGGAGACTCGGATGAGGAGGAGGGGGAATCCTCTCCAGAATGCCTCTTGGGCCAACCGTGGCTTGAAGTCTCTCGAGGGAGCGTCAAGGTTTGCCTCAAATTCTCCCTGAAGTCCGCCGGTTTTCCGGTGCTGTTGTTGAAACCCCTCCTGAAATGACGTCGCGCTCCTTGATCCTCCGATGCTGCCTGCAGTCCTGCCTGTTGCCGCTGCTGCTGGCCACAGCAATGCAGGCGGCCGATGCGTCACCCGCCGTAATGCCCGGAACCCAACCGCTGACCCAGACGGGCGATTTGGCGCAGGCCTTGGTCGGGGGCATTGATCGATACCTCGACCGTGTCCTGGCGGCGGCACCCCAAGCCCGCGCCCGCCATTGGAACCGGGATCTCAACTCGCCGGAGGCCTACGTGCGGTCCATCGAGACCAACCGCCAGCAACTGGCCCGCATCCTCGGCGTGGTGGACGCTCGCGGGCCGGCACAACTTCGGATTTCGGCACCGGTATCGAGTTCACCGTCCGGCAATTCGGCTGAAGTGGGCCGCGGCCGAGGCTTCAAAATCTTCTCGGTGACCTGGTCAGTCGTTCGTGGGGTGGAGGCCGATGGCCTGATGCTGGTTCCGGATGGCGAGGCCAAGGCTTCCGTGGTGGCCATCGCCGATGCGGACCAGACGCCGGAGCAAATCGCGGGTCTTCAACCGGGCGTGCCGGAGTCGGATCAGTTCGCCCGCCGGTTGGCCGAGCGAGGCTGCCGCGTGCTCATTCCTGCGCTGGTCGATCGCTCCGACACCCACAGCGGATTGCCCGGGGTGCGCAAGCTCAAGCAGTCGCAACGCGAAGTGCTGTGGCGGGCGGCCTACGAGATGGGGCGCACCGTGCAGGGTTATGAGATCCAGAGGGTGCTGGCTGCCGTGGATTGGCTGGGTTCGCAGCAGTCGGCCTCGGGGTCCAAGAAGCCCGTGGGCGTGATTGGCTACGGCGAGGGTGGGATGATCGCCTGTTTGGCCGGAGCTTTGGACCCCCGAATCGACGTCACGGCCGTCAGTGGGTTTCAGGTCAATCCGAACCTGCACGACGAACCCATTTACCGGAACGTCTGGTCGCTGACCGACCAGTTCGGTGCGGGCGAAATCGCCGGACTTATCGCACCCCGTGGATTGGTTTGGGTGCATGGAAAATTTCCGGAGACGCAGTATCCGGCGAAACCCGGCCTCTCACACCATGGCGCCGCACCTGGTAAACTGGGGCGTCCCGATCCCGAGGTGGCCCGGCAGGTCCTCGAAGAGGCGGGTGCTTGGTTGAAAGGGGTGCCCGGCCTGGACCAATGGAAGCTGGTCGAGGCACAGCCGGACGAGTTGTTCAATGATGAGGCCTTGGGTGCGTTCGGCGATCGGTTGGGGCTACCCGAGGCCCCCGCAGCATCCGCCGCTGCTTCTGCTCTCCAACCGCTCCCAGACAACACGGCGCGTCAGTTGCGTGCGTATTCTCAAATTTTGGAAGACACCCAGTGGCTCATGCGTGAGGCCGAATTCACACGCGCAGAATTCTGGAAGAAGGCCGACCGCAAGAACGCCGAGACCTTCGCCCTAAGCGCCCGCACCTATCGGGATTATTTGCTGAAGGAGGTCATCGGCCCCATTCCGCCGGCTTCGCTGCCGGCCTCGCCGCGGACCCGCAAGCTCATCGAGACCAACGGCATCGTTGCCTACGAGGTGATGCTCGACGTGCACCCCGATGTGGTGGCCTATGGCATCCTGGTGGTGCCCCTGGATTTCGAGCCGGGCGAGAAGCGTCCGGTGGTGGTGTGCCAGCACGGGCTCGAGGGCCGGCCGACGGACGTGGCCGATCCGCGCATCGACGCCGGGGCGTATCACACCTACGCGTGGCGATTGGCCGAGCGCGGGTTCGTGACCTTCGCACCGCAGAATTGCTACATCGGCGAGAACCGCTTCCGTCAGGTGCTGCGCAAGGCCCAACCGCTCAAGCTCACCCTCTGGTCGTTCATCCACCGCCAGCATGAGGTCATCCTGGATTGGTTGGCCTCGCAGGAGTTCGTGGACCCCTCGCGCATGGCCTTCTACGGGCTGAGCTACGGCGGCAAGACGGCCATGCGTATCCCGCAGGTCATTGACCGCTATTGCCTGAGCATTTGCTCGGCCGACTACAACGAATGGATTTGGAAGAACGTCTCGGCGCGATCGAACTACAGCTACCTGTATGGGGGCGAGTACGACATGCCCGAGTTCAACTTGGGCAACACCTTCAACTACGCCGAGCTCAGCTGGCTCATGATCCCGCGCCCCTTCATGGTCGAACGTGGCCATGACGACGGCGTGGCACCCGACGAGTGGGTGGCCTACGAGTTCGCCAAGACCCGACGGCAGTACGTCAAGTTGGGCTTGGGTGACCGCACCGAGATCGAATTCTTCGACGGGCCGCACACCATCCATGGCAAGGGCACCTTCGACTTCCTGCACCGCAACCTGCGCTGGCCCAAGCCCTGAATTAAGAGTCTAAAATTCGGCACTCCCAGAGCCCATGAAATCCCCGTCCATTCGTCGCCGACCCTTCTTGCGCATGACCGGTCTGGTTGGCTTGGCCACCGCGGCCGGTGGGATCGCTCGTGCCGAGGAGACCGCACCGGAGTTGCACATCGAAGGGTATGCCGGACAAGTCAGTTATCCGCAGGGGGCTGAACTGACTCTCCATGTCTCCTCGAGCCAGCGGCGGTATTCCGTGGAAATCACCCGCATCGGTGCCCAGCGAACGGTGGTTTGGAAGGGCACCTCGGAGACGGGCGCGATTCAGCCGGTGCCGGACAATGCCTCCTCGCACGGATGCCGCTGGCCGGTGGGTCTCCGGGTGCCCATCGCCGCGGATTGGAAGTCGGGCTACTACCAAGTTCAGTTCCGGGTGGAGGACCGCGGGGGCGACTACGTGCGACGCACGCATCGGGTGGCCGACTCCAGTTGCTTCTTCATCGTTCGGGCAGCGCAACCGGGACGGGATTCAAAGATCCTCCTGCAGTTCTCCACCAACACCTACAACGCCTACAACAACTGGGGCGGGTTCAGTCTTTATGCCTTCAATGGTCGCGGTGGCAATCAGGGGCACCGGGTGTCCTTCGAGCGTCCGCCGGCATCGCAGTTTTCGAACTGGGAGCAGGCCTTCGTTGAATGGGCCGAGTCGCACGGATACGTCCTGGAATACGCAGCCAATAGTGACCTCGATTCGTACCCGGAAATCCTCAAGGCCTACAAGTTGGTGCTCAGTGTGGGCCACGACGAGTACTGGTCGACCCCCATGCGGGACCATCTGGAGAAGTTCATCGGCGACGGCGGCAATGTAGCCTTCTTTAGCGGCAACACGTGCTGCTGGCAGGTGCGTTCCGAGGACAACGGGTCGGCGCTGACGTGCTGGAAGCAGAACGTCCAACAAGATCCGGTGTTTGTGGCCCGCGGCAGCCAGGCCACGCTCTCCTCCCTGTGGAGTCATCACCTGGTGAAGCGTCCGGAGAACCAGCTCACGGGTGTGGGCTTTCTCTGGGGCGGCTACCACAAGAGTCACGGTCAGCTCATGGATGCCTCGGGCGCTTTCAATGTCCACCGTCCGAGCCATTGGCTGTTCGAGGGTACCACGCTCAAGACCGGCGACAGTTTCGGGGCCAAGGACACCATCGTGGGCTACGAGTGCGACGGTTGTGAACTGGAGTGGCAAGAGGGGTTGCCCAAGCCCACCCATCGCGATGGCACGCCGGCGAACTTCGAGGTGCTGGCGACGGCCCCGGCCCAGTGGCATCCCGACGACTGCGAGTGGTACGAACGCTGGCAGCCGGGTCGCAAGGGTCATGCGGTGCTCGGCACGTACACCCGCGGAGGCACGGTGTTCACCTGCGGTTCCACCGATTGGTCGCACGGGCTCCGCGGTCGGGATCCGATCGTTGAACGCATCACCCGCAACATCCTCGACCGCCTCGGAAAATGAGCATCTCCCGATTCTGGTCCGTGCGACGGCGCGCTTCTGGTGCGGCTGGTTGGGTTTGTGCGGCCGGTGTGCTGTCTTTCCTTGCGATGGGGGGCTCTGGCCTGTCGGCCGACTCCGTTGATTTCAATCACGATGGTGTGCCGGAGACGCTGGTCCATCAGCCCGGTAAGACCCTCCTGAACAAACCCGATGGCCAGCCGGCGGACTTTCAATTGCCCGAGGGTCTTTCCGTACTCGATGCCCAAGGCAAGGATTCCGGGCTGCGTTGGGTGGATCTCAACGGCGACGGGTTTGCAGACCTCATCCAGTCCCATCCGGAGGGCTACGCCATCCATCTCTGGAACCGCAATGTCCGCGCCGAATTGGGTTGGACCCAGGGTTGGTCGCAATTCGTCCGGTCCGGTCGTCGCACCGGGGCCGACGGTGAGCCACCGTCACTGGTCGGGACGACGGTGCGCGTGGCCGATGGGGTGTTGATCATCGAAACTCCGGCCACCGGTGCGCAGCCTGCCCGAACCCAACGACTCTCTGCCCGCGAACTCATTGCCGTGCGCATGCCGCCTCCGAAATCCCCGGAAGAGGCGCTGGCGTCCATGCGGTTGGCGGAGGGTTTCCAAATCGAACTGGTGGCGTCGGAGCCGTTGGTAATTGATCCGGTTCACCTCAACTGGGACATGCAAGGTCGGTTGTGGGTGGTCGAGATGCGCGACTACCCGTTGGGCCTCGACGGCAAAGGCAAACCTGGCGGCCGGGTGAACATCCTCCACGATGACAATGGCGATGGGCGCATGGACCGCGTGGTGCCATTCCTCACCGACCTGGCCTTTCCCTCGAGCGTATTACCGTTCGGAAAGGGCGCCCTCATCGCGGCGGCCCCCGAACTGTTCTACGCCGAAGACACCGATGGCGACGGGCGTGCCGATGTGCGACGCGTGCTCTTCACGGGCTTCACCGAGGGCAATCAGCAGCACCGCTTCAATGGCTTCGAATGGGGTCTCGACGGTTGGCTGTACCTCGCCAATGGCGACAGCGGCGGGACCGTGAAATCCCTCCAGACCGGCAAGAGCTTGTCCATTGGCGGGCGCGATCTGCGACTGAATCCCGACACCGGCGAGATGGAAACTGTCTCGGCCCAGACCCAATTCGGCCGTCGCCGTGACGACTGGGGAAACTGGTTCGGCAACAACAACCCCACCTGGCTGTGGCAAGTCACGGTGCCCGAGCACTACCTCCGCCGAAATCCCAAGGTGGCGGTGAAGCGGGTGAGCCGAATGTTGGCGGAGCGCCAGGACTCCACGCGCACCTTCCCGGCCTCCGTGCCTTTGACCCGGCCCAATCAGCCGTGGTCGCTGAATCATGTGACCAGCGGGTGCAGTCCCACTCCCTATCGCGATGACTGGTTCGGGCCGGCGTATGCGCACTCGGTGTTCATCAGTGAACCGGTCCACAACGTCATCCATCAAGAAGTGCTCAGCGCCCGGGGCAGCGCCTTGCACAGCCAGCGGGCCGCCGGCGAAAAGCGTTCCGAATTCTTGGCCAGCACCGACAACTGGTTCCGGCCCACGACTCTGCGGGTGGGACCCGACGGTGCGTTGTATGTCGCCGACATGTACCGCTTCATCCTCGAGCATCCGGAGTGGATTTCCCCGGAGATGCAGGCCCGAGTGAACCTTCGAGCGGGCGACGATCGTGGCCGCATCTACCGCATCTCCCCTCGCGGTGCCGTGCGGCGTCCGATCCCGAAGCTGGGCCCTCTGGATACAGCGGGGTTGGTCGTGGCCCTGGACTCCCCCAACGGCTGGCAGCGGGACTCGGTCCAGCGGCTGCTGATTCAGCGAGGTGACGCAGGCGCCGCCGCCGGCCTGCGGGGTTTGCTTTCGCCCGACCACCGTCCGCAAGTTCGGGTGCAGGCTTTGGCCACCTTGGGTCTTCTGAAAGGGGCTCTCGATGCGGCGAGCGTGACCACGGCCTTGGCCGATCCTCATCCGGGAGTCCGACGCCAAGCCTTGGAGCAATCGGAGCGGCTAGTATCCAGTCACCCGGAGGTCTTCCCGTTGGTGGCTGCCTTGGCGCGGGATCCGGAGGCCGCGGTGCGATTGCAAGCCGCCTTCACGTTGGGTCAATGGCCCGCCGAGCAGGCCGAACCGGTATTGCGTGAATTGGCCGCCCGGGATGCCGGCGATGAGCTCATCCTCACCGCCATCCAGACCTCGTTGCGTCCGGACAGTGCGCTGTTTGCCGCATTGAAATCGGGCCAGAAGCCCGTGCCCGCGGCGACGGCCCCCGTCCTGAAGCCGAGTTCGGCCGATCGGGCACAGGTCATCGCTCAGTACACCGCCAGCACCGCGTCGCTCAAGGGCGATCCCCAACGCGGCCACGGCCATTTCACGACGCTGTGTGCCGGATGCCATCGCCTGCGGGGTGAAGGGCAGGAGGTGGGCCCTGATCTCGGCATGGTTGCTGGCAAGCCGATGGACTGGATGCTTTCGGCGATCTTGGACCCGAGTCAGGCCGTCGAGGCCCGCTACCGCGCCTGGACGTTGCAACTCACCGACGGGGAATCCCTCACCGGACTCATTGCCGCCGAGACGGCCAACAATGTGGTGATGCGATATGCCGGCACCAGCGAACAACCCATCCTGCGTTCAGCCATTCGCAGCATCACCGCCCAGTCCGGCTCCCTCATGCCCGCCGGCTTCGAGTCCGCATTGAAGCCCCAGGACCTCGTCGACTTGCTGGCCTGGATCCGAGGTGAGTGAGGTTGCTGTAGCGATCCCGTTGAAGCGCTGCCTCGACCGTAGCGGCAATCCAAGATGTGGCCTGATCAGCCTCCTATTCCGAAAGGCCTCCGAGGTAGGGACCGATCTCTGAGCGGTCCGGCTCTGCCGACGTGGCGCTTTCGGAGAAATCGCCCTACCCCCGGAGGTGTGCGGGTAAGGCAGAGTTGGTAGCGGCAATCCAAGATGTAGCCCGATGAGCCTCCTAGTCCGAAAGGTCTCTGAGGTAGGGACCGATCTCGGAAGTTGTTGAACCGGTTGGAACTTTGAGTGCGTCAGGTTCGCTGAAACGCATTCTCCCTTCTCACTCCTGAAGGAAGCTCAACAGGCGGCGGGCTTCGGGGAGCAGGAAATGGAAGTCAGTGAAGGGTTCGAAGCCGATGTCCTGCCAGCGCACGCGCCCGTCGCCATCCACCAGAAACACTCCGTGCAAAGCAGAGCCCTCGAAGTCGTCATGGGCGTGCCATTGTTTGAAGGCGGCCAGCGTCGGATCGGCCGCCAGCGGGAATGAAATCCGGCCGTCCTTCCCGGCCTTTTCCCGCGTCTTGGCCAGGCCTTCGACGGTCTCGGTGCTAATGGCCAGAATGTCGATGCCGGCCTTCTTGAACTCTTCGGTCCGTGGGGCCAGCAGTCGCAGTTGCTCCACGCAGTGCAGGCATCCGCCACCTAGGTAGAAGACCAACAGCACCGGGCGTCCGCGGAAATCGGCCAAGGTGATGGGTTTGCCGTCCGAACCGGTGACCGCCAGCGGCGGGGCAGGCTGCGGGTTCCAACGGAAGGATCCCAACGAGTCGAGCGCGGGCCGGGTTCCGGAGTCAGCCGGATAGGTGGCCGCCGGTCGCCAGTCCGAGCCGGCGTCCGAAGCCTTGGAGGCCGCAATCACTGGGGCCAATCGGCGCACGATGGGCAGGTGGGTGTCCATCCGGGCGCTGAGACCGCGCAAGGTCGCGAAGGACTTCAGGGCTTCATTGGTTTGGCCAGCCTTCCACTGAAGCTCGGTGTGCACGGCTAGCGGGTGCACTTGGTTGGCCCCGGCGTCCACCGCCTCTTTGCCCAGTTTCAGTGCCTGATTGGTGTTCCCGATTTGGAACCACATCGCGGCCAGACGTTCCTTGGAGACGGTTTTCAGGGCTTCCAGACGCTTGGGCAGGTCGTTGGTTTCGCCGGCATGGACTTCCAGACCCACACGCAGTTCCTCGATGAAATTCTCCAAGTTCTCCATCGGTTCTGTGGTGCGCTTCACGGCATCCGCGATGGCCGCATCGATTTCGCCGCGGCCTTTCTTGTCGGCCTTGGCCTTGGCCTCGGCGGCGTCCACATGGGCTCGTCGTTCATCGCGCAACACTCGGATGGCCGCCTCGATGGATTCGATTTGCTCCGAGACACCTACGCGGTTGCCTTTGCCGAGATGGGCCAGTCCGAGCAGGCGCGCCCGTCGGCCTTGCTCGTCGGCCAGAACGGTCGGTTCCAAATACGGGGTCTGCCCCAGTCGCAGGGCTTCGTCCCACAGTTCCCAGCGCAGCAGCGTCTCCATGAGGCGTCGGCGCCCATGCCCCGCGGTGCCCCGCTTTTCGTAGGCGATCCCGTTGGTCTGTTTGTCGAGGGTGTTGAACCCCGGATGCCGGGGCATTTCGATCATGTTGACGCACAAATCCACCGCCCGGTTGACCTGTCCGATGTAGTTGTAGGTTTGCACCAACCACTCGCTGTTGTGCGCATAGTTGTGAATGTGGTCGGGCAACAGGCGGTCGGCCATCAACTGACTGTTGTCCACGCGCACCGAAGCCTCCTGCTGCCACGCCATGTCGGGGTAGCGCTTGAGCTTGTTGAAGGTGTGCCCGGCCATGTGCCACTGATGGGCGACGCCTGGGGAGCTTTGACCGGATTTCGAGGCCGATGGAACCGCCCGGATGGCCGACTCGTCCTTCTCACCATCCCAGAGGTGGATGCGGTAATGGTGCGCCGGGTGCATGGGCTGCTGCGCGAAGACCTCCTTGAGAATGGATTCAACCGCTTGGGCGCTCCCGATGGGCCAGCCCTTGTAGCTGCTGTCCCACAAGTGGACCGCGAGGAAGGCCTTGGCCTCCACGTCGTCGGGAAACTCGAAGATGATGTTCTCGAGCGCGCGCGTGTAATCGCGGCGACGTTCCTTTTCGTCGCGCTTCGGGTCTTTGTGGAACTCGGCCAGCGATTCGATCCACAGCTTTTCGCGGCGGGTCACGGAACCCTTGCGGCGGTCGGCTTCCTTGATGAATCCGGCCGCGCGGGTGGCGTTGTTGGCATTGGCCATGGCCATGCCCCAGTAGGCCATGGCGCAGTTGGTGTCGTGGAAGGCGGACTCGCGGAAGGAACGCTCGGATTCCAAGTACCAGAACCCGTGCAACTGCCCCACGCCTTGCAGGAAGAACTTCCGGGTCAGTTCGTTCGTGGTGGTGATGTCGAAACGGATCTCCGGCATGCCCGACATCGGCCGTGCGTGTTGGCGCGGGCCCTCGTTGAAGGCCTGCCCATGCATGGAGTGTCCGGGATCGACGGTCTTGGCGTCGTCGGGTCCGGCCTGGGTCGGGTCGCCGTCATGGCCCATTCCTGAGAGGATTCCGCCGAGGAGCAAGACTCCCAGCCACAGTGAACGCCCAAGACGCTGCATGGCCTGAGGCTACCCTTGAGGCGTCGTGGGCCAAAGGGGGATCTTGTGGCTGCGGTTAACGAGTTTCGCGCAGGCAATACAGTCGCGATGCGGTGCGGATGAAGAGCCTGTCCCCAGCGATGGCGGGAGTAGCCATGCACAATTCGCCCAGCGCATTGACCCGCTCCAACCGGTAGGGGTCACGGCCGCTGACCACATAGGTGTCGCCATCCTCGCTGAGGCAGAACACCCGTCCGCGGTAGGCCCAGGGGGATGCGGTGAAGCCGGCCGTTCCATCGGCCTTGAGGCGTTGCTTACCGTAAAGTTCCCGACCCGTTCGAGCATCGCGACAGCTCAAGAAGCCGAAGTCCCACAGCACGTAGAACCGGCCGTCGTAGGCCAGTGGCGATGGGTTGTACGGGGCGGCGTTGGCTTCCATCCAGGCGATGGTGGCGCTCTCTCGGGCTCCCTCGGGCAGGGTGAGATCGCCGACTCCGCCGGGCCGAATGGCGTAGACGGGCTTGTTGAGCTTGAGGTTGTCGCCGACGTACCCCGCGCCGACATACAGCAACCCCTCGGCCTCGAACGGGGTGGGGATGACGATCGTCGAGGGCCCTTGCAGATGCCACAGCACCTTGCCTGTCAGGTCGTAGCTGCGGATTTGAGTGCGGCCCGGAACCACCAGTTCGGTGCGCTTCGGGGTCCTCCAAAGGTAGGGGGTGCTGAAGTTGCTGGGTTCATCGCGCGGGACTTGCCACAGAATCTTGCCTGTCTTGGCGTCGAAGGCGCTCAAGGTCGAAGCCTCTTCGTTGTCGTTCACCACATACACCCGTCCCTCGTGCAAGACAGGGGAAGCGGAGGTGCCCCATCCGTAGCGCATCTTGTGGGGTTGCATCGGCTGCGACCAAATCACCTTGCCCTGGAGATCGAGGCAGAACAGGCCCACGGATCCGAACAGCACGTACACATGCTTGCCGTCGGTGACCGGGGTCTCGGAGGCGTAGCTGTTCTTGAGGTGGATGGGCGTGGTCGGAACCGCTCCGTGAAGCTCGGTGCTCCAGAGGGTCTTGCCGGAGTCGCGGTCGAGGCACAGGGCCATCCAGCGTTGGCGCTGCTTCGGGGGTTCCGGGCGGTCGCCGCCGAAATACAGACCCTTCTTCGGAGGCTCCAGTTCTCCCTCGCTCACTGCCGTGGTGAGGAACACCCGTTTTCCCCACACGATCGGCGAAGACCACCCGCGTCCGGGAACCTCTGCACGCCAGGCAACATTGGTGTCTGAGCCCCAGACTAAAGGCAGCCGGTCGGAGGTGCCGACTCCGCGGCTTTCGGCCCCCCGGAACTGGGGCCAGTTGGCCTGGGCGGCTGCGTCTTGTGCCAGCGTGACGGTGAGTGCCAGGGCAACGCCAGCGGCCAGCCATCGTTGCCCTATACGCATTCCCCACCCGCCGACGTCTGTCTTCATCCGCCTTGGCTAACGGTCTCTGTGAAGGGAGGCAACTTCCATCACGGCACGGGTCAGGTCGTAAACCCCTCATTAAGGGGTGGACCGCTCGGAGATCGATCCCTACCTAGAGGCCCTTCGGTCGACATCCAGGATCGCGCCACAGCCTCAGCCTCACCCAAGCACCTCCGAGGTAGGGCGATTTCTCCGAAAGCGCCACGTCGGCAGACTCGGACCGCCGCAGAGCCGAACCGCTCAGAGATCGGTCCTTATCTACGAGGCTCGTCGGAATGGTGGGTTCATCGGGCTGCATTCCGGATTCCCGCCACAGCCTCAGCCTCACCCAAGCACCTCCGAGGTAGGGCGATTTCTCCGAAAGCGCCACGTCGGCAGACACGGACCGCTTGGAGATCGGTCCTTATTCACGAGGCTCGCCGGTCGACATCCAGAGTCGTCCCATTGCCTAAACGGAACGATTCAATGGGATCCGTTGTGTTGGCTGCGTCTTCCTCCACACGAGGCTCGTTAAAGGTCTCACTATAGCCGGCTCTTCGCCTGCCCGGCGTCTTGTGAAAGACTCCATCATCCCCATCACTTCCCTCTCTTTCCTATCGACTGAATAGTTCTGGCTTAATCCGCGGAGAAATCCACCGGAAGTTACTCTGGGGCTAAATGGTTGCCGTCTTGAGACCGGTCCGAAGCCCCATATCTCTTCCCGAATCCTTCAATTCTCTTCCATGCACGAGTTCGACCTCATTTGTATCGGCAGCGGTCCCGCGGGTCAGCGGGCCGCAGTTCAGGCGTCTAAGTTGGGCAAACGCGTGGCCGTCGTGGAAAAACAGGCGAACGTCGGCGGCGTTTGCATCGAGACGGGTACCATTCCGTCGAAGACCTTCCGGGAGGCGGTGCGACGTCTCTATGCGCACGATCATGAGGACACGGGCGGTTCGCATTCTGGTCCCGCTCGGCCGACGATGGAGCGCTTGATGCGCCAGGTGGCCGGGGTGGTGGGTCGTGAGTGCCAGGTGGTCCATGACTCGCTGGCTCGCAATGACATCAAAATGTTCCAGGGGGCGGCCCGTTTTGTTGGGCCGAACGAACTGGTGGTCAGCGGGTTCACGGGGGATGAGACCTTGAAGGCGAAGAAGTTCCTCATCGCCGTGGGTACCCGGCCGGCCGAGTCCCGCGGGGTAACCCTGGATGGGGAGATTGCGGTCACCTCCGACAGTTTGCTAAATCTCAAGCGCCTGCCGCGATCGGTGGTGGTCGTGGGTGCCGGTGTCATCGGCATCGAGTACGCTTCCATGTTCGCGGCTTTGGGACTGAAGGTGACTGTCGTGGACAAGCGCCCGCGGCCTTTGGAGTTCCTGGACAATGAGATCGTCGACGAACTCATCCACCAACTGCGCAAATTGGATGTCACCTTCCGGTGCGGTGACGGGCTCAAGAGTCTGGAAATTAGCGATGGGGATCGGAAGCAGGCGTTGCTGGAGTTGGAGAGCGGCAAGTTTCTGATCGCCGAGATGGTGCTCATTTCGACCGGTCGTGTGGGCTGCACCGACGGGCTGGGTCTCGAGGTGGTCGGATTGTCGGCCGACGATCGGGGCCGCATTAAAACCGACGCCCATTTCCAGACGGCAGTGCCGCACATTTATGCGGCGGGCGATGTCATCGGCTACCCGTCGCTGGCAGCGACCTCCAGTGAGCAGGGACGTCTGGCGGCCTTGCACATGTTCGGCGAGGAGAGCGCTCCGCTCGGAGATCGTTTCCCTATCGGCATTTATTCCATTCCTGAGATTTCCATGATGGGTGAGACCGAGGAGGCGCTCACGGCCAAGAAGGTGCCCTACGAGACGGGCATCGCTCGCTACAACGAGACGGCGCGCGGGCAGATCCTCGGCGACCACTCGGGCATGTTCAAAATGATCTTCCATCGCGACACCGAGAAGCTGCTCGGGGTGCATTGCATCGGTTCCGGGGCCACGGAGTTGGTGCACATCGGGCAGGCGGTGATGCTGCTCGGAGGTGGGCTCGACTACTTCATTAATAGCGTCTTCAACTACCCGACGCTCGCTGAGTGCTACAAAATTGCCGCGCTCAACGCCTACAACAAGATTCAGCTCATCCGGAAGGTGCAGAAGTTGCGTCAGTCGCAGCGACTGGGCTGAGACGGTTGACCCGGGGCGGTCCTACGCCACCACCGGGCGCACCACCTCGCCGGCGACGTCGGTGAGGCGGAAGTCGCGGCCGGCGTGGCGGTAGGTGAGGCGCTCGTGGTCGAAGCCCAGCAGGTGGAGCATGGTGGCATGCAAGTCGTGCACGCTCACGGGGTTCTCGACTGCGCGGAACCCGAACTCGTCGGTGGCGCCATGAGCCACGCCCCCGCGCACGCCGCCGCCCGCCAGCCAGACGCTGAAGCCGTAGTGGTTGTGGTCGCGGCCGAGCTTGGACTTGCCGCTGTCGCCCAGTTCCACCGAGGGCGTGCGACCGAACTCACCGCCCCAGAGGATGAGCGTGTCGTCGAAGAGACCGCGCTGCTTGAGGTCGGTCATGAAGGCGGCGATGGGACCGTCGATCTCGGCGGCCTGCTTGCGCACGTTCGACTCGATGTTGTCGTGGTGATCCCAGGGTTGTCCCGCCCCGTGCCAGAGCTGAACGACCCGCACCCCGCGCTCGAGCAACCGCCGGGCGATGAGGGTCTGGCGGCCGTGCACGGTGTCGCCGTACATCGCCCGGACGGACTCGGGCTCGCGGGACAAGTCGAAGGCGTCGCTGGCCTCCATTTGCATGCGGAAGGCCAGCTCGAAGGACTCGATGCGCGCCTCGAGTCGGGGATCCGAGGCATGGTTGCGCCGGTGAGCGTCGTTCAGCGAGGCGAGCAGGTCGAGTTGTCGGCGCTGCATGTCGCGGGTGGCGTGCGGGCTGCGGATGTTCTCGATGAGCCGATCGACCTCGCGGTGCTGCGGATCGACGAACGTTCCTTGGAACACGCCGGGCAGGAAGGCCGACTGCCAATTCTCGGAGTCCTTGATGGGCAAGCCGCCGGGACACAGCGAAACGAAGCCCGGCAAGTTCTGGTTCTCGGTGCCGAGCCCATACAGCGCCCAGGATCCGAAGCTCGGGCGCGGCTGCACGCTGTCGCCGCAGTTCATGAGCATGAGCGAGGGCTCGTGATTGGGCACCTGCGCGTGCATGGAGCGGATGACGGCGATGTCGTCGGCATGCGCGGCGGTGCGCGCGAAGACCTCGCTGATCTCGAGTCCGCTCTGACCGTAGCGCGAGAACTTGAAGGGCGAGGGCAGGGCTGCGCCGGTCTTGCGCTCGGTGCGGAGGTACTCGCCCGGCAGGGGTTGGCCGGCGTATTTCGCGAGGGCCGGCTTGGGGTCGAACGTGTCCACTTGCGACGGCCCGCCATTGAGGAAGAAATGCACGACGCGACGGGCCTTGGGTGCGAAGTGCGGGGGCTTGGGGGCCAGCGGGGACAGGCTGGCCATGCTGGTCAGGCCGTCGAGCGTGCCGGTGGCCGCGGCCAGGTCGCCGAGGGTCTGTAGCGACAGGGCGCCGAGGCCGAGGCCGGTGCGGGTGAGGAAGTCCCGGCGGCTCAGGGCCGGTCGATGCGGGTTCCAAGGGGAGGGCCGGGAAGACATGGCGGGAAGGGGTCAGTCGGCGAAGGCGAATTCGTTGGTGAGGAGCAGGACGTGGGCGTACTGCTCCCAAGGTTCCAGCCGGGGCTCCGGCGGGCCGACTTCGGGCCGGACCGCACGGTCGGGGGCGCGTTCGGCCTCGGCCACGAACTGCAGCCCGGCGGCGATCTCGTCGGGTCGGGCCGCGCGCTGGAAGAGCCGCCGGTGCAGATGCCGGATGCGGTCCTCGGGTGACAGCCCGGAGACGGCCCGGGCCAGCATCCGGGCCCGGTTGGCGGCGAACGGCCCATTGAGGAAGAAGAGCCCCTGCTGGGGCACGGTGGTTTCATGCCGCACCGCCACGTGCAGGTCGGGGTTGGCGAAGTCGAAGGTGCGCAAGACTCCGGGTAAGAACTGGCGGTCCACCAGGCCGTACACCGAGCGGCGTTGGTTGGACGGCTCCAGCAGGCCCGACGGCGACCCGCCGATCCGGGACTCGAGCTCGCCGGTGACGGCCAGCTGGGCGTCGCGCAGTTGCTCGAAGTCGAGGCGTCGCAACGGGAACGAGGCGAGCAGGCGGTTATCGGGATCGATCCGGCGGAGTCGGGCCCGTTCGTCGTCGGGCCAAGGGTCCTGTCCGGCCGAGGCCCTCTGGTAGGCCTCGCTCGAGACGATGAGCCGGTGGAGGGTCTTGAGGCTCCAGCCGGATTGGACGAAGCGCAGGGCCAGCCAGTCGAGCAACTCGGGATGGCTCGGGGCCTCGGCGCGCAGACCCCAGTCGCTGGGGGTCTTGACGAGGCCCGTGCCGAAGTGGTGTTGCCAGACGCGGTTGACCATGACGCGGGCCGTGAGGGGGTTGTCGGGCGAGGCGATGGCACGGGCCAATTCGAGCCGCCCGTTGCCTTGGGCGAAGGGTCGGCGGTCGGGTCCGGAGAGCACCTCGATGAAACGGCGTGGGACCTCGGGCCCCGGCTGAGACGGGCTGCCGCGGCGGAAGACGACGGGCTGCGGCTCCGGGGGCCGCTCGGCGAGCATGAGGGCCGCCTGCGCGCCCACGGCGATGAGACGCCGGTCCACCGCGCCTTGGAGCTGCCACAGTTCCTCGGTGACCTGGGTCGGGTAGAGGTATTCGGTGTTCACCATGCCGGTGTCGGGAACGGTGGTGGGCGAGGCGGGGTCGTGGAGGAAGCGGCGAAGGGCCTCGGAGGTCGGGTCGGGCAGTTGGGTTGGCGGTGGATTCTTGGCGGTGCGGGCGGCCTCGTTGAGGGCTTTCCAGTCGGTGTCCACTTGGGTGAAGAGGGCGCCGTAGCATTGTGCCACTTGAGAGCGGGAGGTGGGCGGCTGGCGGAAGGCCTGGGCGACGAGGGGATTCCAATTCGGTGCGTGTCGTTGGGCGGTGGCCCATGCTTTTGCGGCGGCAGCGGGCCACTCGGGATTGGGGACGTCTTTGAGGTCGAGGATGAGGATTCGCCAGGGTCCGAAGATGGGGTGATCGGGCGTGGCAGCGACCTTGAGGTGATCCCGCCACCGGCGCACGGCCATGGGGATGATGTCCGCGGCGGAGAGGATCTGGTCGAAGCCCTCCTCGGGGTAGTCCTTCGGGTTCAGCTGCGCCGCGAGGTATTCACCGGTCCGCTGGCGCAGCCGGGCGTTGGCCTCGGAACGGCGCAGACGCATCTGGTCGGAGAATTTTTTTCGCAGGGCGGCGAGTTCGGAATCCTGCGGTTCGTTGAAGGTGACCAGTTGGTCGTCGTTGCCCCGGAGCACGCCGTAGAGGGAGTAGTAGTCGGCCGTCGGAATGGGGTCGTATTTGTGATCGTGGCAACGGGCGCAGGCGACGGTGAGGCCCAGTGTGCCGCGGGTGATGACGTCGATGCGGTCGTCGATGATGTCGTGGGTGACGCCGAGGAAGCGGCGGCCGCCGGTGATGAATCCCAGGGCGGCGAGGTCGGTTGAGTCCGCCGGGACGATCTGGTCAGCGGCGAGCTGAAGCAGGAGGAATCGGTCGTAGGGCAGGTCGGTGTTGAGGGCGTTGATGACCCAATCGCGGTAGGCGGGTGCGTGGACGAAGCGGGGTTCTTCGCGTCCGTAGACGTAGCCCTTGGTGTCGGAGTAGCGGGCGACGTCGAGCCAATGGCGTCCCCAGCGTTCGCCGTACCGGGGGGAGTTGAGCAGGCGGTCAATGAGTCGGCCGGTCGCACCGGTGCGGTCACTGGCTGTTTCGGTGATGAAGCGGTCGACCTCGGCGGGTTCGGGGGGAAGGCCGGTGAGATCGAGGCTGAGGCGTCGGATGAGGGTGCGTGGGTCGGCAGGCGGGGCGGGGTGGATTCCGGCGGTTTCGAGCCGGGCGAGGACGAAGCGGTCGATGGGATTCTGTGCCGATCCGGTGCTGCCAGTGTCGGGCATCGTGACGGGACGCACGGGCTGGAAGGCCCAATGTTCGCGGGCGTTGTCGGGAGGCCGGACGGCAGCGTGGACTCGGGGGTAGTGCGAGCCGAGGGCCAGCACGATCGCGAGGGTCCGCACGATGGCGGAGATGCCTGCAAGGAACTGGGTCAGGACTCGGGGGATCACTTGCGGCAGACTACCCGAAGCGGATCGGATGCGTCATGGGTTAAAGTAGGTCGCTGAGGCGATCGGGCGGGTGCCGGTTGTGTGGCTGTGTTGTTGGTCTGGCGATGGGGCTGAGTCGCGGGTGGGGCTCCGCGGGATCGGTCCTGTGCTCGCAGGGAAGCTCGCGGGAGCATGGGCTTTCGCGCTGCGCGCGAGGGATGAGGGTGATCGCTTCCAATGCTCGCTCCGGCCCGATCCCGCTGCCGCCGGTGCGTGCGTGGTGGGTGGCTATCTGCTGGTCCTGTTTTGGGCTGACGCCTGGGTTTCAGTTGTTGCGGATTGGTTGAGGTTTTTGGGTGTGGGGTGCGTTGCGGGTCTGGCGATGGGGCTGAGTCGCGGGTGGGGCTCCGCGGGATCGGTCCTGTGCTCGCAGGGAAGCTCGCGGGAGCATGGGCTTTCGCGCTGCGCGCGAGGGGTGAGGGTGATCGCTTCCAATCCTCGCTCCGGCCCGATCCCGCTGCCGCCGTGGGGCTGGGGTCGAGGTAAAGTCTCCTGCGTCCGGATCTCAAGAGGTTTTGGTTTGAGTTGTTGGGCTGGGTTCAGGGCTTGGCAGAGAGGGGGATGGGGATCATCGTAGTAACAATGCGGCATTGTTCAGCAACCGAGATACGTAAATACCCGCCCCCTATTTATCGGGTCTGCTTTTGGGTGCTGTTCTTTTGGTGGGCGGTTTCTCTTGGGGGCCAGGTGGATGCTCGAAGGATCGCGGCCTGGGGTGATTCGCTGACCGCTGCGGATTATCCTAAAATCTTCGCGGGGAAAACAGGGATGGAGGTGGTGAATGGCGGGGTGAACGGGCAGACGAGCTCTCAGATTGCGGCCCGGATGCTGGCGGCTCCCCATTTGCATCGGTGTCCAACAATTCTTTGGGCGGGGCGCAATAATTACGATCAGCCGCAGACGGTGTTGCGAGATCTGGAGTCCATGGTGTCTGCGTTGGCGTTGGCGGGGAATACCAACCAGTTCCTAGTCCTGGGCGTGATCAATAGTAGCTATGGCGGCTATGAGGATCGGGGGACTTTGCCACATCGGTTGATCTTGGATCTGAATCGCGAATTGTCGGTGCGGTACGGGGAGCGGTTCGTGCCGGTGCGTGAGATTCTGATCGATGCACATGATCCAAATCACGCCGGTGATGCGGCCGATCATGCCCATGATGTGCCGCCGGGCTCTCTTCGCTCGGATGCGCTTCACCTGAATGAATCGGGTTACCGGGTGTTGGTGGAGTACCTGCTACAGCACAAGATGACGTTGTTGCGCGGGGATTGGGGTTGGGTCGAGAGGGTGTCGATGGGGGTGCAGGAGGGTCGGTGGGCCTTGCAGGCCGAGGTGCGTCTGGGTTGGCCGTATCAGGTGGAGTCTTCGGAGGATTTGGTTCACTGGCGGGGAGAGTTCGTTTTGATCCGGCCAGAGACCAAGACGTTGGAATGGGAAGTACCGACTTCCGCGGATCCGCGTCGTTTTTACCGTTTGTTGCGATTGCCGGATTGAAGGGAGGTGCCGGTTGGTCGGCGGGGAACTCGGGGTTGCGTTGCGGGTATGGCGATGGTGGCTGGGTCGCGGGTGGGGGCTCCGCGGGATCGGTCCTGCGCTCGCAGGGAACGTGGGGACAGGAGGAGCTTTCGCGCTATCGCGCTGACGGGATCAGGATGTGGACGTTCCAATGCTCGCTCCGGCCCGATCCCGCTGCCGCCGGGAACCAGACTCTCCATCGGAGTTTGGAGGGATTGGGGTGGCGGACCAGCTTGGGGAGGCGTTGAGTCGGGTGCCACAACTCGAGTTCGGCAGAAGTACGACTTAATTTGCGCATCGATCGCCATACCGTAGGACCCATGGAAACAGTGACCATTTCGCCAAAGTTCCAAATCGTCATCCCTCAGCGGATCAGGGAGTCCATGAGACTTCGCTCTGGAGAAAAAGCCCACGTATTGGCCTTCCGCAATCGCATGGAGATCATCCCCATTCGGGATGTGCGAGCGCTGCGTGGTTATCTCAAAGGCATCGATACTTCAGTTGTTCGCGAGGGCGACCGGGTATGAACGTGGTGGATTCATCGGCGTGGCTCGCCTCTTTCGCCGACGAGCCGATTGCGGATTTTTTCGCTCAAGCCATCGAAGACGAGGAGTTGTAGATCTTTCCAGCGGTCTGCATCTACGAAGTGTTCAAAGTCATCGTCCGTGAAAAGGAGAAGACGAGGCCTTCATCGCGGTTGCAGCCATGCAACGAGGAAAGGCGGTCGATAGGGACGCCGATCTTGCGATAGAGGCGGCGGCCAATGGTCTTGAAGAATCATTGGCCCTCGCCGACTCCATCATTTACACCATTGCCCAAAAGCATTCTGCCTCCCTTTGGACTCAGGTTGCCCACTATTCACAGAAGGTCGGTGTTCAATACGTGGCAAAGCCAAAAGCCTGAGCCGACTGCGCCTGTGTGGAGGCAGCATGAGCCGGGAGTCAGAAAGAGAAACGGGGTCACGGGAAACGGGGGCGGAGAACAATTTCCGATTTTGGATGCACCAGTTCCCGTTGCCCAGAACTCTGAAAAGGGCCCCGCAACCGGAACGGACTCTTGCCGAGGCATTGGGCGAAAGTTGCTCACGCCCGCCCGAGTCAAATTCGGAAATCGCTCCCGGACCCCTGACTCGCTCACCGATGAGGGAGGAGAGATTCAGGTTGCTGGCCAATGGGGGGGTGAGAGATTCGTCAAAATGGGAAATTAGACTGCGTATAAGTGGTCTAAACAACGTTAGACCACCGAGCACGCCACACACCTATGGACACCACACCAGTCAAACGACCGAAGGGAGTCTGGATTGTCACCATTTGGATGTTTCTCTTCGCCGGACTTCTTCCGATTGCGGCGGCACTGTTCATGTATTTCGGCCCGCCTGAGGATGAGCGCATTATATCCGCATCTGGTCTGGCGGTTTCACTTTCGATTGCGCTCGCCATGATTGTCTCCGCTATCTGCGCGTGGCTCGGATACGGATGGGCGCGCTTTGCGCTCATCGCGCTTGCTTTGATTCACTACGGCCTCATCGCGCACAATCTCTACAGCATGGGCCAGAGTGGTGCTATCCCAGAGTCGAAGATGACGTTTGTGTGGACACGAATGGCTCGGTCGTTGATTACGATGACGGTTGTTGTGCTGTATTTACTGCTGAATCGAAATGCGAAAGACTTTTTTAGAGACTACAGGCAGGTGGCCTAACCATGCGCTGCAGCGAACCCGGCCATCGCGTTGCGGTTGCGAGCGAACGCCCTCGTGGGCCGGGTCGCTGAGCTTGGGTCTAGCCAGAAATAAATGAACACCCCACCCGTTCTAAAAGCAGCAAAGCAAAAGCTCGTCACGATCTACGTCGACAACATGGCATACGCGGGCGGCAAAATGCTCGTCGGAAGCTTCGCGGATAAGCATGGCAAGGTAGAAGAGCATTTGGAGACGTACCTACAGCAAGGCTGGAGGATCGTCTCGGTTCACGGATTCGGAGGGAATTCCGATGCTTTGGCGGTGAGGGGCTGGTTTGCAGTAGTGTTGGAGATTGCCGACTAAAAAGTCGCTCATGCGAACGCCGGGAACGCCAGCGGTTGATTGGCTTGGCCGGTCGGTCGGCGTCGCTGAGCTTGGGTCGTTAGGCAACTTCATGACCACCGGTACATTCCTCACACCCATCTGGGATTACGGTTGGCTTGCCGGAGACGACGTAGAATTCCCCCCGGCGGCTTCGGACCGCGAACTTCTCGAACGTTACGTCTCCTCTCCCGCGTTCCACACTTCGTTCATCCCATCGGACAGGGACGAGACAGGCATCCACGGCCCATTCATCGCTGACCGGATTGTGGCGAGTGACTTTGTGCCGCTTAAGGAGTCAGCGTTGGGGGAGTATCTGGCGGCCCTGTTGTATTCTACGGAGTGGGATTCGCCAGCCAGCGCCGAGCAGTTTGCCGCAGTTCTCGGTCAGCTCCGAAAGCCATTCGCGCAAGGCATGCGGTGCTTTCTCTTGAGGTTCGATGAGAGCCGCTCGGATTTGCATCACGACTGGGGATTTGCTCTCACAGTGTTTCGGGAGTTTCTATTCCTCGGTCGCCGTCCAGGTGTTATTGCGAGATTCGTCATTGGGTACGACTAAAATGCCGAACCAGATCACTGGACCGAATGCGGGCGGGCCGCGTGAGTTTCCAATTCCAAAGTCACTGGCCGCCCGCGTCGGTCAGTTCTGTCGCCAGGGCGGTCATTCCAACCTTCCCGGGTAGAACCGCGCGGAGCTTCAGTTGCTCTGCAATGTGTTCGACATCGGCCCTATCGCCTTTGAAGTCGATGTCTTCGCTGGTGAACGGCTTCAGTTCGGCGAGGGCCGATTCCCTGATCGCATAGAGGCCTGCCCAGAAGTTGACAGCTTGGCCGCCAATCAGGAGGTATGGAATACCGTCCCGGTTCCGAAGTGCCAACACCCGGTCGAACTGGTCGAGCCGGTACAGCGACTTCATTGCCACGAAGCCATGGCTTTAGCGGCGGCTTTCAGGTTGGTGATCCTCCATTTCGAGCTGTCACCCACCAATGAGGCCCTCTGTTGCTGAATATCTGCCGCGGCCGCGCTTCGTTCCGAACGCTTCAAAGCGGCGAGTCGGCTTTGAGCCTCCCGCCGCTTGATGGCATTGAACGTGACCCCGGACACACTTGGAGAATAATCCCGAATTCCAGACTCCAGCAAGTTTCCTCCCGCTAGAGGTAGTGTGCTCCCCCTAGACTGATCCAAGTGCCACGGACCCGCAGGTGGCATGGCGGTCAAATCATCAAACAGGCAATCCGAGTTGTCCGGTTTCCGCGTTGGCGAATAACAAAGGGTGGTGAATGGAGCGTCGGATCAGCCATTGCTCGCCCGCTGCGCCCGGCAGCGGGATGAGGGGGCTTTCGCCGAACTGGTCCGCTTCTTCGAGCGCCGGACTGCTAAGGAAATCGGAGACCGTCTTGGTGTTGCCGAGGAAACGAGGGACGTTTGCCTCCCACTAAGAATTGAGCAGGATTGCCACCTGCCATAGTCGGTGCCACGATACATACCATGAGCAACGCCATCACTGATACCATGACTGATGCCATGATCACCATGGATGGAAGTGGCCGACTGGTGATCCCCAAGGAAATCCGCAGGCTGCTGCATCTCTCGTCTGGATCGGTCCTCCGTTTCGCTCTGGTGGGCAACCGGTTGGAGCTGACACCGGTGGAGCCGACCGGGCCGAAATTGCGGCGCAAATCCGGACTGATGGTAGTGCCACGCACCGGGCAAACCTTCGATGCCGTGGCTGCGATCGCGGCCACGAGGGAATCGCGGCCGTGAGGGAGTTCTTCGACAGCTCCAGTCTTCTGGCTGCGATGATCGAGGATGAATCCGGCCATGAGAAGGCGTTGGCTGCGCTTTCCTCCACCCGGGATGGATACGCCTCGACCCATTCCTTGGCGGAATGTTTTGCCATCCTGACGGGCGGTCGAATCACTTCCCGCCTAACTCCTGCGATCGCGGCGGAGATGGTGGACGTCAATGTGGCCAAGCGGCTGACACTGGTGTCGTTGACCCCGACTGAGATTGCGGCCGCGCTCAAGACCGCCGCCTCCGTGGGAGCCAGAGCCGGAGCCATCTACGATGTCCTCTTGTTGGCAGCCGCCCGGAAATGCGGTGCGGACCGAATCCACACACTCAATCACCGGCATTTCGCGGCCTTTGCCCCCGACCTTCGTGATAGGCTCTACGACGGACATAACTCCCGCTGACCCGTCTGGATCGAGTCGCGAGATCCGTTCTTGGCAACAATTTCACGGCTTCCGTTGTTGAGGTTTCTTGGGCGTCTTGTCTATCGACGCCGGCCCACTGCGGTGCCGCATCGACTACCGAGGACGATGTCCAAATCCGGATGCGTATCGCAGGATCTGCGAGTCGGCGGACAAAACCATGGAAGAGTGGCCTCAGAGCTCCAGCCAAACCCGGAGCTGAGAATCGAGAGCACACCGATCAACTTCGGATATCTGGCCGATCACCTTGCGGACCAGGCTGTCATGCACTGTAGCCAGTTGCGCTTTCACCCCGCTCGGCACGTTGAGGCCGGACCGTTGCCATTCCTTGAGGGGAGCATCCCAGTTGAACGCTTGGGACGTGATCGGAACCACGAAGAGGTCGCCAGGACACGAACCTAATCCCACAACGATGGCGGGCCTGACCTTGCTGCTGTTGAGGTCTGTGAATGGTATCGGCAGCAGGACGACATCATTTCTTGAGCAGCGCATTGAAGACATCGTCAGCCGGGTTGTCCCACACCCGCATCAGCGAGCGCTCTGATTGGATGAGCCATTCTTGACGTCCGCCGTCTTCAGCAGCCTCCGCCGTCAACGTCAACTGCACGCGGGAGTGCTCCGGCAGCAACAGGGGTTTCACTGGCTTTAGCCAACCCTGTTCGTATACGGCCTCCACGACGGTTGTCATGCAGGCAAGTTAACGAAATGCCGACCTTCGACAAGCGGGAGCTTTGAAACGCCATGGGCGCAGATTCCAAGAATCACGCATTCCCCGCGGCAGACTTGGAACCGGGCGGTTCGTCGCCGAGAACCGAAGCTGACACAAAAAATCGGAAGGTCTCTCGACCCATTTAGTTTCCTGCCGGTCTCCAGTCGGGGCAAGTCTTGGACGCTTGCCATGCCACGGAACAGGGTTTAACCACACAGAGCAGTCATGAGTAACCACCAAAATATCGACCTCAGAAGTCTCGCCATGGACCAGAGGACGGCGGAGAAGCTCTTGGCGAATCCCGCCTTGGTGGATCGCGGTTTGGCGAATCTGGATCGGTGGTTAAAGACCTGTTCCCCCGGTGTACGCCCCGTATTGATCGAGTGGCAGACCTTGCTCCAGCGGCCGCTGCCAGAAGTCATCTTGGTATTGCGGAGCACCGATCAGCGGGCCACCCGTCTCAGGCAATCCAGCCCGTTTGCCGGTCTCTTGTCGGTGTCTGAGCAAACCGAAATCTTGAAGCGCTTTCCGATTCGGGAACCACAACCCGCTTGAACACCTCATCCGTGCCGCCGCCGGCAATGCCGATGTCCGTGAAATCGTGGTGATTGGCAGCCAGTCTATCTTGGGGGCTTTTCCCAACGCGCCGGAAGACCTGCTCGTATCGATGGAGGCAGACGTGTTCCCCAAAGATCGCCCTGAACTTTCCATCGTCATCGAGGGCTCGATTGGAGAGCGGTCGATGTTCCATGAAACCTTCGGCTACTACGCCTACGGTGTGGATGAAACTACGGCCATTTTGCCAATCGGTTGGCAGGAACGCCTCGTGCGAGTGGAAAACGAGAACACGAGAGGCAACATCGGATGGTGCCTAGAACCCCATGACTTGGCCATAAGCAAGCTCGTCGCTGGCAGGGAGAAAGACTTGAGCTTTATCGCATCGTTGATCCGCCATGGGATGGTCTCGGAAGCGATCTTGCGTGAACGTTTGAGTACCATCGATTTCACGGCGAAAGACGGGAAAGCCCGTTCATTGACCCGTCTGGATCAAATCGCGAGATCTGTTCTTGGCAACGAATCCGGCACGTAAATGGGCCTTTTGGGTTTCAAGCATGACTGGAAATAGGGTTCGGGAACGACGTCTGAATTTGATTGAGCCGTTTGGGGTCGGCGATGCGGTTGGTCTCCTTTGAAAGGAAACGCGGTCAGCGCGTCATCCTGGGCGATGTCCCGTTGTTGGGTCGTTTCTTCCGATCTGAATCTTCCAGAACCTACCAGAACCGGTTGTACGTCTTTCTCACCCCCGTGGAAGTCGACGGTGCCCGTCGAAGGAATTGAGAGCCCGGAGCGGGGTCGGCGACTGGGGTTGTCAGCGACGAGGGCTTGGACCCAGGGTGGGGCGGTGCGTGGGACTGTGGAGACATCGGGGGCCTCGGCCCGTTCTGGGGCGTTGGCCGCAGTGGGTTGCTACCTGCTGTGGGGCTTGGTGCCGCTGTATTGGAAACGCTTGGCGGCCATCGATTCGCTGGAACTCATTGCCCATCGACACTTGTGGTCGCTGGCGTTGCTGGCCTTGTTGATGGTGGTCCGGGGAGAGGGGTGGGGCTCGGCGTTGGCGGCGTTGTCCACCGTCCGGGGTGCTGCGCGGCTGATGCTGGCGTCGCTGCTGCTGACGACCAACTGGCTGGTGTATGTCTGGGGCGTCAACACCGGCCACATTGTCGAAACCAGTCTGGGATACTTTCTGGTGCCGCTCTTCAGTGTGCTGGCCGGTCGTTTCCTGCTGAAGGAACAACTGCGCCGGGTGCAGTGGATCGCCGTGGGTCTGGCGGCAGTCGGTGTGGGCTCCATGGTGGCCCAGGCCGGTCGGGTGCCCTGGATCGCACTGGCCTTGGCGGGGAGTTGGAGTGGTTACAGTGTCTTGCGCAAGCAGTCGGCCCTCGGGGCCATTCCGGGCTTGGCGGTGGAAACCTTGCTGCTGGCTCCGGCCGCGCTGGGGTTCTTGGTGTGGAGGCAAGTCGAGGGCTCCGGGGCCCTGGGTCGGGTCGATGCAGGCACGCACGCGCTGATCCTGAGTTCCGGGGTGATCACGGCCATCCCGTTGCTGTTGTTCGCCCATGCGGCCCAACGCATCCGCCTCTCCACCTTGGGTGTGATGCAATATGTGGCCCCGACCCTTCAGTTGACCCTCGGGGTCTGGGTGTACCACGAGCCGTTGAGCCGAACGCGGCTTTACAGCTTTCTGCTCATCTGGGCGGCACTGGCCCTCTACTCGGTGGACAACTTGTGGGCACAGCGGGCAGGCGGGACGTCTGTGCGCCCTTCGCCGAACCCCATCCCCGACACGCCGCGCGCGCGCTGAGCCCGGATGGGTAGGTGCAACCTCCGAGGTAGGGCGATTTCTCCGAAAGCGCCACGTCCGCGGACTTGGACCGCCGTAGAGCCGAATCACCCGGAGATCGGTCCCTATTTAGGAGGTGCATCAGGCTGCATCCCGGATTCCCGCCACAAACCTCACCTCACCCGCGCACTTCCGAGGTAGGGCGATTTCTCCGAAAGCGCCGAGGGATGCACCCAGACCTTAAAATTTACCCCCGGGTTTGAGGATGACCCCGTTTTGCAAGTCCCCTCAGTGCTTCTGGGTCTTGATGAAAGTCAGCACTTGTTCGGCCTGATCGGAGGTCGAGCCCTTCGGATCCACCCACACGCACACACCGTCTTTGAAGAGGAAGGCCGAGCGGCTGGCCATGCCGATGAGGTTCTTCACGCCGAAGGCCTCGGTCACGGCCTTGTCCTTGTCAGCCAAGAGGGCGAAGGGGAAGGACTGCTCGTCCTTGAATTGCTTCTGGCTCGATTCGCTGTCGGTGCTCACGCCGTAAACCTTGACTCCCTGTTTCTGCAACTGGCTCCAAGCGTCGCGCAGTGAGCAACCCTGTTTGGTGCAGCCCGGGGTGCTGGCCTTGGGGTAGAAATACACCAGCAGGTAGCCCTGTGCTCCGGCCTTGGCCAGTTCGACCGCCTTGCCGTCTTGGTCGTTGCAGGTGACGGCCGGTACTTTGGCTCCGACGGCGAGTTTTTCGGCGGCGTTGCCCAGGAAAGGAAAGAGAGAGAGGGACATGGCGAGGAGAACGGCTTTCACAGCCACCAATGTGCGTCAGGATTGCGCTCTGGCAACCCCGGGGTTGTGAGCCATACGCTAAAGACGCCGCCCGCATTCCAACCTTCCAGGTTGATGCATCGGGCCCGGCTGGAGCAGCTTCGTGCCATGTCTCCCTGGATTGCGGTGGGCCGAGTGGGCCGAGTGGGCCGAGTGTGGCGGCGGATGACCGGGCTTTCGGTGATGGCGTTGTGGCTGGCCCTGACGAGCTCATGGGGCATGTCGGGGGCCTTGGGGGCGTCGCTGTGGGAGATTCCCGAGGCGCGTTCGGTGCGCGTTCCGAGCGATCCAATCCAAGTCGCGGGGCTCGGCTGGTTCGCAGAAGATGCGCCCGTGTTGCGCCGGCTGCCGGAGCGGGTGAAGGACCGGGTGAGTCCGGCTGTGTGGGGCTTGGCTCAGCATCCTTCCGGGGCCCGAGTGCGCTTTCGGACCGATTCGACCCGTCTCGGCCTGGTGGCCAAGAACCCGGATGCGTCGACGATGCACCACATGACCAGCGTCGGCCAAAACGGCTTCGACCTCTATGTCGACGGCCAGTACCGCAACAGCGCCTGGCCGGATGCGAAGGGATTAATCCAGCGGGAGTGGGCTTTGGGCGAGGGACGCCCGATGCGGGAGGTGACGTTGTATTTGCCGTTGTACAAGGCGGTGAGCATCGAACGGTTGGTGCTAGATTCAGGGGCCACGCTGATCGCGCCGACGCCGATGGCCCGGCCCCGGCCGGTGGTGTTCTATGGTTCGAGCATCACGCAGGGAGGCTGTGCCGAGAATCCGGGCCTGAGCTACACGGCCATCTTGGGTCGGTCGCTGAACCTCGACTTCATCAACTTGGGTTTTAGTGGTGCGGGTCTTGGGGAGCCGGCCGTGGCGGAGGCGGTGGCGGAGATCGACGCGGAGGCCTTCGTGCTCGACTACTGGGCCAACCCGTCGCCCGAAGTATTCCGCGACACCCTGCCGGGATTTGTGGACGCGTTGCGGCGGCGGCATCCGCGCACGCCGATCCTGGTCACGGGTCCGTTTTGGTTTCCGGCCGAGGCGGGATCGGCCTCGCTCCATACCCAACAAGAGAGCAAGCGCACGACGGCGCGGGAGTTCGTGGCCGCTCGGCGGAAAGCGGGAGACCGGGAAATCGTGTTCGTGGATGGGCTCGAAATGCTGTCGCGCTCCCAGGGTTCGGGATTGGTGGACGGGGTGCATCCCAACTCGCTGGGTTTCCAATGGTGTGCCCATGGGCTCGAACCCCAGTTGCGGCGGGCCTTGAAACTGCACCCCAAACGGCGCTGAGGTCGGCGGAATTTCCGCTGTTTGGCTGCAGGAAATCCGGACCTGAAAGAGCTTGTGCCTTCACGTGCTGCGGCTTTTCATATCGGTCAATGCCGATGCGTTTAACGATGCCAGCTAAGCCGCTTGTGCGCGCTGCCGCGGCTTTGGCCGACGGAAATCGGGTGCGCATCCTTCGGGCGATCTCCGGGGCCGAGTTGTGCGTGTGCGAATTGTGCGATGCGCTGGGCCTGACGCAGTCCACCTTGTCCACCCACTTGCGGGTGCTGCGCGATGCCGGGCTGAGCGCCTCCCGCAAGGAGGGTAAATGGAGTTACCATCGGCTGACGCCATTGGGCCAGTCGGTGACTGAGGCCTTTTTCGGAGTCTTCCTGTCGGTATTGGCCACCGATGCGCGGCTGCGGCGGGATCAGGCCCGACTGGGGCGGCGTCTGGCTTTGCGCGACGAGGCCGACCAGTGCTGCGTGGGATCGCAATGTCGCTCGATGGGGTCCCGATCGATGGCATCACCGGAGCGGAAAGGAGGCGTATGAGCCAAGAGAATCGCGCCTCCCGATCGCTGCCGTGGGCCGCATGGCTGGCGGAGTTCTTGGGCACGTTCCTCATCGTGTTCGCGGGCACCGGAGCCATCGTGGCCAATGAGGTCTCGCACGGTGCCATCACCCACCCGGGCATCGCGCTCACGTTCGGAGCGGTGGTGATGGTGCTCATCTACGGGTTCGGTGAAACCAGCGGGGCCCATTTCAATCCGGCGGTGACGGTGTCCCTGGCGGCCGCCCGTCGCTTTGAGTGGCAGGCGGTTCCGGGTTACGTGGCGGTTCAGTGTGGCGGGGCCTTGGCGGCCAGCGGGCTGTTGCGGTGGTTGTTTCCCACCGTCGTGAATTTGGGAGCCACCCGGCCCTCGGGATCCGATTCCCAGAGCCTGGTTTATGAGGCGATCCTGACCTTCTTCCTCATGTTGGTGATCTTGCAGGTTTCGGTCGGGGCCAAAGAAAAAGGCATCACCGCCGCCGTGGCCATCGGTGCGACGGTGGGGTTGGAGGCGATGTTCGCTGGGCCGATTTGCGGAGCCTCCATGAATCCCGCACGTTCCCTCGGTCCGGCCGTTTTCGGGGCCGGTCTCGGTTCGCTGTGGATTTACTGTCTGGGCCCGATGCTCGGGGCGCTTTTGGCGGTTCCGGTGCATCGCATCCTTCAAGGGACCCGCGCGGGTTCACCCCGCAGTCCATCTTGAGTCGTCTGCGCTCAAACATTCCTGCTGAATCAACTGAACGCAGCCTCGTCCGCCACTTCTCCCAATCTCCTCCCACCATGAAACTCCTGGAATTCCGAACCCTCCTGACCCGGCACCCCGGTGCGCTCCTGCGCTTCCAGCGGCCCGACGGATCGCTGCTGCCGATCCATGCGCACGTCTCCGAGGTGGCACGGGTCGAGAAGCACTACATCGACTGCGGCGGGGTGCTTCGGGCCGATGCGTTTTGTCGCCTGCAAACCTGGGTGGCCGACGATGTGGATCACCGTCTGAACGCCGGAAAACTCCTGGCCATTTTCGACAAGGCGGGCCCGGTGGGATTGCGCGACGACTTGGAGGTCGATGTCGAACACGAGGTCGGCTTTGTCACGCAAATGCCGCTCGAGTCGGTGACGGAACAGGGCGGGGAACTCGTCCTGCGTCTGGGGCTTCGACACACCGATTGCCTGGCCCAAGACCGTTGCCAAGTCGCCGCACCCGCCCCTCAAGCCATTGGTTTTCGAATACTTCCCAAAGCACGATGAATGCACCCATGATTCCCGATCCTCAAACCCCGTTGATCCTCGTGCTGTGCACGGGCAACTCCTGCCGCAGTCACATGGCTGAGGGCATTTTGCGCGCCGCCTCGGGCGGGGTGTTCCGCGTGGCCAGTGCCGGTAGCAAACCCGCCGGGTATGTCCACCCGCTCTCCATTCGGGCGCTGGCTGAAATCGGCATCGACATCGCCAGCCACACCTCGAAGCACATGAACCTCTTTCTCGAGCAGCCGGTCGAGACGGTGATCACGGTGTGCGGCAATGCGGACCAAGTGTGTCCGGTGTATCCGGGTCAGGTAAACCGCTACCATTGGCCCTTCGACGATCCGGCTCACGCCCCAGGCACCGAAGACGAGCAAATGGAGGTATTCCGCCGAGTGCGCGACGAGATTCGCCGCGTGTTCGAGGCCTATGCCCGGGGCCGAATCGATCAGGCCCGGAACCGGAAAGACTGAAACGGGGCTCAGCCAACGTTCGGTGATGGTTCGATTCAGCGTTTGGGCCAACGCGCCGACCTTGCGTCGAGAAGGTCCAATAGATCCGTTTCCCAGAGTTGAGTTCAGGTCTCGGTGTGCTTTGCTGGTCGAGGCCCGATGAACCCGAACCCACTGATCCAATGGTCTCTGAGAGAGATCTCTGCCGCCTTGCAGTCTGGAGAGCTGACGCCGACCCAGTTGACCGAAACGGCCCTCGAGTCGGCACGGCAGGGGGCGACCTCACGCGCCTTCTTGATGATCGACGAGGCCGGAGCGAGGGCCCAAGCCGCAGCTCTGGAGGCTTCCGCTCCCCAGGGTCCGCTCTGGGGGTTGCCGCTCTCGGTGAAGGATCTCTTCGATGTTCGTGGTCTGCCCACGACGTGTGGGTCGCCGTTTTTTGCCGGCACCCGGCCGGTGCCTCAGACGGATTGTCCTTATGTCGCCGATTGGCGCGCGCTGGGGACTGTGTTGGTGGGCAAGACGAACTTGAACGAGTTCGCCTACGGCATTACCGGCGAGAACCGATGGTTCGGCGATGTCACCCAGCCGGGGTATCCGGACCGTTTGACGGGGGGATCCAGTTCTGGAGCGGCAGCCAGTGTGCTCATGGGTGCGGCCGCGATCGGTTTGGGTACTGACACGGGCGGATCCCTGCGTGCTCCGGCAGCGCTGTGCGGGTTGGTGTCGTATCGGGCGACCTTGGGCAGCGAGAATGCTTCCGGGGGTTTTCCGCTGGCCCATGCGTTCGACACGCTCGGCTGGCTGCAGCGCAGCTTGGGCGATTTGCCCTGGGTGGCTCGGAACCTCCGGCCCAGCATCGCCTCGCCGGCCTTGTCGCGGGCCCCTCGGGTGGGCGTGGTTCGCGGCGATTGGCTGGCTCCGGCCGAGCCCGAGGTATTGGCCGGACTGGAGAGTTTCGTGGAAGCGTTGAAGGCCGGCGGTGCCTCGGTGGAATCGGTGGAAGGCATCGGGTGGGACCGTGCGGTGGACTGCTTCGTGCCCATCCAGGCCCATGAGGCCCATGCTACCCATGCGCCGTATTTGCCGCACCATGCGGGCGCTTACGATCCGGCGATCTTGCCCCGGTTGGAATTGGGGCGGGGAATTTCCGCTGCGCGGTATTCGGAATTGCTCGCCGAACGCGATGCATTCCGTCGCGGGTTCGATCCGCTCTTCGCGCGATTCGATGTTCTCATCGCTCCGGCCAGTGCGATGCGTGTTTTGAAAGCCGGCGTTGATCATGCTGCCACCCGACCCCGCATGATCCGGCTCACGGCGCCTGCCAGCTTGGGCGGATTGCCTGTGGTGACGGTCCCGTGGATCGAGCGTGGTGAACCCGGCCTGGGGTTCCAATGCATGGGAGCGCCCGGTTCGGATGGCATGCTGTGGTCGTTCGCTGAATGGTTGGCCGAGCTGAAGCTGTTGCAAATCCCCTGAACGGATGGGCCTCGGTGAGCCTTCTGTTCGGGGCGGGCGTCGATCCGGATGGGGATCCTGCGATTTTGATTCCGTGATCCGTCTCCGGAATTCCGCGGAGTTTTGCGTTTTTCATTTTCGGTTTCCCGGCACACTGCGCTCGTCGTTATGAGCAAAGCGTCCGCCCACAAGATCTCGAAGAAGTTCGCCGCCTACCCCCGGCTCAACCCGTTCGCCATCGGCAAGAGCATCTCTGCCGCCGACCTCATCGATCAGTCGATGCTGGCCTACAACGGCGGCCGGTTGCGCGAGGCGGCCCAGTTGCTCGCCAAGAAGATGCTGCCCAATGACGGATTCATCGGCCTGTCGTTGACCGGTGCCCTCACTCCGGCTGGCTTGGGTAAGAGCTGCCTCATCCCGCTGATGAAGGGCGGCTATGTGGACTGGATCATTTCGACGGGTGCCAACTTGTACCACGACCTGCACTTCGGTTTGGACATGCACTTGCACAGCGGGACGCCGTTCCTCGATGACGTGGAATTGCACGATGAGGGCGTCATCCGGATCTACGACGTGCTCTTCGACTACAACGTGCTTCTCGACACCGACGCCTTCGTGCGTGAGGTCATTCAGGGGCCGGAGTTCCAGAAGGTCATGGGCACCGACGAGTTCCACTACTTGCTGGGCAAGTACGTGCACGCCCGCCAGAAGAAGCTGGGCATCCGCGACAGTTCCATCCTGGCCACGGCCTACGAGTGCGGCATCCCCATTTTTACCAGCAGTCCGGGCGACAGTTCCATTGGCATGAATGTGGCGGCGATGTCCTTGCGCGGGTCTCTGCTCCTGCCCGATGTGAATCGCGATGTGAATCAAACGGCGGGCATTGTGTATCACGCCAAGAGCACGGGCCACACGAGCAGTGTGTTCATTTTGGGCGGCGGCAGTCCGAAGAACTTCATGCTGCAAACCGAGCCGCAAATCCAGGAGGTCATGGGCATCCAGGAGAAGGGGCACGACTACTTCCTGCAGTGCACCGACGCGCGTCCGGACACGGGTGGTCTCAGCGGCGCTACGCCGGCCGAGGCGGTCAGCTGGGGCAAGGTGGATCCGGACAAGCTTCCCGACTCGGTGGTGTGCTACACCGACAGCACCATCGCGCTGCCGCTGCTGACGGCGTACGTCACGGCGCGTGTGAAGCCCCGCAAGCTCAAGCGCCTCTACGACCACCGCGATGCGATCCTCGGCAAAGTGCGCGAGAAGTACCTGAAGATCGGTACCGTCGACAAAGTGCTCACCAGCCGCAAAGTCGCCAAGCGCTCCAGCTCCATCGGCCTCAAAAAATCTTAAGGGGGTCCCTCACTTTTACACAAAAGGGGACACTCCACACTACACGCTGCCTTTGCGGTGGCTCCGCGGAATCGGTCCTGCGCTCGCAGGAAGGCTCGGAGAAGGGATGGCTTTCGCGCTTTGCGCGAGGGAGGGGTTTGATCGCCTTCAATGCTCGCTTCGGCCCGATTCCGCTGCCGCTTCGTGCGGGGTTGGTCCCTCACAGTTACACAAAAGGGGACACTCCGTACTGCCTTGCACTCCTAGCGTGGGCTCCGCGGAACCGTTCCTGCGCTCGCAGGAAGGCTCGGGGAAGGGAGGGCTTTCGCGCTTTGCGCGAGGGATGGGTTTGATCGCCTTCAATGCTCGCTCAGGAACGATTCCGCTCCGCTGCGGTTTTGAGTGGGCTCCGCGTCGCTCCGCTGCGGTTTTTGGGGGCTCCGCGGAACCGTTCCTGCGCTCGCAGGAAGGCTCGGGGAAGGGAGGGCTTTCGCGCTTTGCGCGAGGGGTGGGTTTGATCGCCTTCAATGCTCGCTCCGGCCCGGTTCCGCTGCCGCTTCGTGCAGGGTTGCTCAACCGGGGGCGGTGGTTTTGGGGACGACTTTGGAAAGTCGGGTGGATTGTGGATGTCCGATATGGGATGAAAAGGACGCCCAATACAGGTGTTGTCGTTGCATCCCATGAGCTTGGTTCCGAATCCAGAAACCCCACCCTCCGCAGCGCCGCGTTTGGATCCTCGCCGCCATGACCTGGATGCGCTCCGGGCGGCGGCGATGCTGCTGGGGATTGTTTACCATGCGGCGTTGGCCTATGCGGCTGGCTCTTGGTGGATGATTCAGGATCCGAGCCAGAGCTCTCTGGTGTACCTCTTCCAGGCTGGAGTCCATGGGTTCCGGATGCCGCTGTTCTTTGTGGTGAGCGGGTTCTTCACGGCGTTGCTGTGGCGGCGGCGGGGTTTGGCGGCGCTGTGGAAGAATCGCCTGCTGCGCATTCTGGTGCCGTGTCTGTTGGGTCTGGTGACGCTGGTGCCGGCGATGGGGTGGTCTTCGGGCAATGCGGCCGCGGCTGGGGCTCGATTCCGTCAGGCTCAAGAGGTTCAGAAGACGGTTTCTCCGGAGGCTTCGGTTTGGAGCGCGCTGGCCTCGGGGGATACGGCGGTGCTGGGTCGGGTTCTGGCCAAGAAGCCGGATTTGAACGCACAGCAACCGGAGTCGGGCATCGTTCCGCTGTCGATGGTGGCTCTTCAGGGTAGGGCTGATTTGGCCCGGCAACTCATCGAGGCGGGCGCGTCAGTGAACGCGACGAACCGGGACGGCAACACGCCGCTCCATGCAGCGGTTTTTCTGGGGCGTACCGGAGTGGTGGACCTTCTGATTTCAAATGGGGTGAATGTCCATGTCCGCAATGCTCAGGGAGAATCTGCCCTTCAACCGGCACGTGCCGATTGGCCCACCACCGAATTCATCGCGGGCCTGTTCTCCATGAAGCTGGATCGCGCCGCCGTTGAGGCCGGTCGCGCTGAGGCGGTCCGGCGGTTGACTGCCTTGGGCGTCACCGATTCGCTCGCGGGTTCCAAGCCTGGCGAATCCAAGCCCTCTGCACTGGCCGGAGTGTTCCAGTCGCTCATCAACACTCCGGTGTTCATCGTCGTGTGGTTTCTGTGGTTCCTCTGCTGGATGTTGTTGCCGTTCTCGATTTACGCCTGGGTGGCCGAGCGTTGGGGTGGGGCGGCATCGCCTCGTTGGCTGACGCTGGGGCCATTGAAATGGCTGCTCTGGTTGCCGCTGACCTGGGCACCGCAAGCCTTCATGAGTTGGGAAGGTGGCGCCTTCGGGCCCGACACCGCGATGGGCATCGTTCCCATGCCGCATGTGTTCGCCTACTATCTGCTCTTCTTCGCCTTCGGAGTGCTTTACTACGAATCGAAGGACGAGGTGGGAGAACTCGGGCGTCATTGGCGCTGGAGCTTGCCTGTCAGTTTGCTCGTCCTGCTGCCCCTCGGTGTTGAGTTTGCGACGGGCTATTTGGGATTCCGATCGCGTTTGCTGGCCGATCGTCATTTCCATGCCGCGACGGTCCTCTTCCAAGGCCTCTACGCCTGGGGGATGACCGTTGGGTGCATCGGGGCTTTTCGCGCCTGGGTTCAGGGCGAAAAACCCTGGGTGCGCTACCTCTCCGATTCGGCCTATTGGTTGTACCTGGGCCACCTGCCTTTGGTGATCTGGGCTCAGGGGGCCCTGGTGGGTTGGCCAATTCCGGGCTGGATCAAGGGCCTGATCATCTCGGTCGGGGTTACCGGATTTCTGCTGGTGGTGTATGAATGGGGCGTTCGCTACACGTGGGTGGGAGCCTTGTTGAATGGTCGGAAACATCGGAATCCCCCAGCCCTCGCGCAGGTTTCGCCGATGGCTCCGCCCGTGTCTGGATGATACCCCTGACTCGATGAAGGAAGGCCCGCCAGTCGTCGCCGGGATCGCGAGTAATCCTGTGAGTGATTTCTCCAGCAAGCCTGCCAGCGATGTCGCCTCGAACCTGGCCTTTGGTTCGGATCGGTCGTCAGATCCGACGCCAGAGCCCAATGGCTCCGAGTTGCTCGCAGTGGTGTACGATGAACTCCGTCGTCTCGCTGCTCAGAAAATGGCCCACGAACGGCCCGGGCAGACGTTGCAACCCACGGCGCTGGTTCATGAGGCCTGGTTGCGGCTTGGGTCTTCCTCCGGCCGGCCGTGGGACAGTCGTGAGCACTTCTTCGCCGCCGCCGCCGAGGCCATGCGCCGTATCCTCATCGATCGAGCCCGTCGCCGTGCTCGCATCCGGCATGGGGGTGAGTGGACCCGGGTGGACGCCGAGGAGATCGATCTGCCCATCGCCCAAGACGGCGACAAGTGCCTCCGGGTGCACGAGGCCTTGGATCGACTGGCGCTGGTTGATGCCCGCAAGGCCGAGGTGGTCAAGATGCGGGTTTTCGTCGGTATGGAGGTGCAGGAAATCGCCGAGGTGCTGGGGTTGTCGGAGAAGAGCGTCCAGCGCGACTGGGTGTTTTCGAAAGCCTGGCTGTCCCGGGAATTGCAGCGCGAATGAAGCCTTATCCTACAGCCGAATCGGCCGAATCCACCGGGACTTTCGGTGCTCCGTCTTCTGAGAGACTGAAGTTTTCGGCCTCGGAATTGGAACGTGTGTTCGATGTGGCGGTGGCCCTGGGATCCTCAGCCGCGCAAGCCGCGTTTCTGGACCAAGCCTGTCCCGACCCGGTGCTTCGCCGCGAAGTGGAATCGCTGCTCGAAGCCCATCGACACCCGGATGCCCTCTTCGAGTCCCTCCCGCGCAAATCCCCGGACACGGTCCAGGAGGAACAGCCTGGGACGGTGATCGGTCGCTATCGGTTGCTCGAGTTTTTGGGTGAGGGCGGGGTGGGACGGGTCTTCGCGGCCGAGCAGACCGATCCGGTCCGGCGTCGCGTGGCCATCAAGATTCTGAAGCCGGGTATGGACAGCCGCGATGTGATCGCCCGTTTCGAGGGCGAACGTCAGGCCATGGCCATGATGGATCATCCCGGCATTGCCAAGGTCCTCGACGCTGGCACGACTGAACGAGGCCGGCCTTACGTGGTGATGGAACTGGTCGCCGGCCAACCCATCACCGACTACTGCGACCGCAACCGCTTGAGCGTGACCGCACGCCTCGAATTGGCGATCCGGGTTTGCCGTGCGGTGCAGCATGCGCATCAGAAGGGCGTGCTGCATCGCGACATCAAGCCGACCAACTTGCTGGTGATCGACGAAGACGGGACACCGGTCCCGAGGGTCATCGACTTCGGGATCGCCAAGGCGCTCGAGGGACGTCTCGGTGAGCAGACCACGGCGGGCACTCGACTTCATCCGTTCATCGGGACACCGGCCTACATGAGTCCCGAGCAAGCCGACATGAGCGGGCTCGACATCGACACGCGAAGCGACCTCTACAGCCTAGGCGTGCTGCTCTACGAGTTGGTGACCGGATCGCCGCCGTTCGACGGACGCGCCTTGTGGGACGCCGGCCTGGAGGCGCTTCGGAAAACCCTCCGAGAAACCGAGCCGCAACGACCCAGCCAACGTCTGGCGGGCCTGCCGGTCGACGAGCGCGAGGCCATCGCCCGGGCCCGGTCCACCCAAGGTTCGGCTCTGTTGCGCGAGGTCCGGGGCGACATCGACTGGATTCTCCTGAAGTGCCTGGAAAAAGACCGCTCCCGTCGCTACGCCTCCGTGGACGCACTGGCGTCAGACTTGCGGCGGTTCCTGGCCCACGAGCCGATTGTGGCCCGGCCGCCGGGTGCGCAGGACCGGCTTCGCAAATGGGTCCGCCGCAACCGGGTCGCCAGCCTTTCCCTAATGGCTGTGACCGTGGGGCTGAGCCTGGGATTGGCCCTGGCCGTGGCCGCCTGGGTCCGTGGTCGCACCGAGGCCGCTCGCACTGAAGCGGTGACGGGTTTCGTCCACCAGTTCCTTTCCGATTCCCTGCCACCGCTCACGCAACGCGGTGATTCCCGGGCCGCCCGAGAACTCATCGCGACGGCGGATCGATTGGTTTCGTCTTCGCTGTCCAATGCGCCGATCGCCGAGCTGGTGGTCCGGGTGAATCTCTGGAAGACCTTCATCGAACAGTTGGGGGATTATCCGGCGGCGTTGGGCCAGAGCGAGGCCATCGCCCGCATCGCGCCGCAGATTAGCGTGGTCGCCCCCCAGGTGCAGCGTGACCTGCTGGCGGTGTTTCTCGGAGGCACCCGGCTCTGGGCCTCCGGAGGGCCCGGGCCGGCGGCGGAGGCGGCGCTCGGTGAGTTGGACCGTCTGGCCGAATCGTTTCTCGCTCGCACGCCGCCGGAACGGACGATGGCCCGAGAAGTTCGAGCCACCCAGGGATCGTGGCTGTTGCTTGCGGGAAGGTTTCCTGAAGCAGAGGCCCGACTGCAGGAAGCTTGCCGCCTGGAGCCATCGCCGTCCGATCGGGGCGTTCGACTCCATGGGTGTGTTCCCGACTACGCGCGGGCGTTGTCGCTGCAGGGGCGTTTCGATCGCGCCGAAAAAATTCTCCGCGACATGGCCCCGACTGCGGCCCATTTGGCTGGGGAAACTCCAGGGCTGCGGGTCCGGTGGATCTCGGAGATGGCGCATGCGCTTTGCGGTCAGGCGCGCCATGCCGAGGCTGAACGCTGGTTGATGGATCAACGTCAGGGGTTTCGGGAACGGGGTGCTCCGGAAGTCGAGCAGCTAGCCCTTGAGGCCGAGCGTGCCGTGGTGATGGCTCGCGCGGGTCGGTTGCCCGAGGCGTTGCAGCAGATGGAGGCGGTGGCCACGAATCGACTGGCCGGGGTCCGCAACTGGCATCGGGCCATGGTGCTGGCGCTCAGCCTGGAGGACTCGGCGGCGATCCGCCGTTTGGGCCGTGCCGGTTTGTTGGGCTACGTTTCGGTGGCCGAGGGGATCGATGCACTGCTCTTGGCCGACGGGTTGTTGGCCGCAAACGGCGACGCCACCGAGATGGCCGTGGCTGCTGCGATGGTCGAGCGGGTTGCTGCGGCCCAGGATTGGAGCCGCGATTTCGCCTTGTCGATGCAGGCTCGATTGGCCCACCGACAAGGCCGCTTCTCAGAGGCGCTGGAACTCCTCGATGCATCCATGGCTCAGCGGGGATTCGGAGTGGTCCGAGCTGGGGTCGAGTCTCATCCGGCCCATCGCGCCGAGCTGAAGTGTTTTCGCGCGGAGTTGTTGGCTCGTCTGGGGCGGGAGGCCGAGGCCCGCCAAGAATTGCAAGCCTCTCAAGATATCGTGCAAGCCGCCGGTGGCGCCCCATCGGCAGGTGGGAGCGATGGTGAATTCTGGGAGGAGAATTTGCGGGCCGCCCTGAGCCGAAAAGCCGCCGAGAGAGCCCTCCAGTCTTCACCCTAGTCAAAGGGTTGGGTCCCGCACGTTTACCCAAAATGGGCCACATGATCACGGATGGTGGCTTGCTTGGATTGGCGGAGGGCTCCGCGGGATAGGTCCTGCGCTCGCAGGAAGGCTCGGGGGAGGATTGGGCTTTCGCGCTGTGCGCGAGGGGCTTTGGTGATCGCCTTCAATGCTTGCTTCGGACCTATCCCGCTCCGCTGGGGTACCTTTTGTTGGGGATAGGTCCTGCGCTCGCAGGGAACGTGGGGACGGGCTGGGCTTTCGCGCTAAACGCGCGAGGGGATCAGGGTGTGGACGTTCCAATGCTCGCTTCGGCCCTATCCCGCTCCGCCTGGATACTTTTTGTTGGGGATAGGTCCTGCGCTCGCAGGAAGGCTCGGGGGAGGATTGGGCTTTCGCGCTGTGCGCGAGGGGCTTTG
>CAMCYJ010000019.1 GCA_945883815.1 Akkermansia muciniphila
AGGACCCCAACTTCGCCGTGCCGCCCCCGCGGGAGACTCGCCGCAACGCAGCGCCGGCTTCGACCGGTCCGCGGCGTTTTGAATCCGGCAGAGGAGCCGGTGAGGGACGCTTCACCCCGGAACCTCCGTATCCACGGGAGGCACAAGTCCGTCGCGAGACGGGCTCGGGAGAGTTCATGGTCACCATCGATGCGACGGGTGGGATCATCGAGATGAAGCTTTTGTCTTCGTCCGGAAGCTCCACTCTCGATAATTCCTTCCGCCAGCATGTCCGCCGGCTCTGGCGTTTTCGCCCTGAGGACGCCGGGGACTGGATCATTCCCTTCGAATACCGCCTTCGTTGACCTACCGAGACCTTCGCTCTCATCTCAGATACCGTTTTTTCAACCCACCCGACTGACGCCACAATGCTCGCCAACACCCTCGCCGAATACTTCACCAAGGGCGGACCGATCATGTATCCGATCGCCCTCGTCGCCATCATCCTGTTTGCGGTTGTCGCTGAGCGCGGAATCTTTTGGTTCCTCCTTGGGCGCCGCCGTGACATGACCCAACTGGAAAGCACTCTGGGGGCGATGGAAAACAGCGACTTCAAGGCAGCCGTCGCCCAGACCCAGGGATCCAACGACCCGGTGGTGCGTATGATTTACCATGGTCTGACCCACGTGCATGGCTCTCTGCAGGGTGCGCTCCAAGTGGCCGCCGGCATGGAGATCAAGCGGGCCGGCCGCTTCATGGTGCTTATCGATACGTGCATCACCTTGGCGCCGCTCCTCGGATTGCTGGGTACGGTCACCGGCATCATGGGTTCCTTCCAGAAGATGGGTGAGTCGAGCATCGCCGGCGCCATGACCGAGATTCAGGGCGGCATCGGCGAGGCGCTCATCGCTACGGCCGCGGGTCTCGGCATCGCCATCATCGGCGTCTTCTTCCTCAACATCTACAACGAGATGATGGAGAAGCTGAAGTTCGACCTGGAGACCGCCGCGACCAACGTCGAGGTCATGGTCACCAAGGCCAAGCAGGAAGGCTTCGACACGGCCGCCTTCCGCCGCGAAACCGCAGCCAAGAACGCCTGACCTATGGCTGGAGGAGGGGGCGGCCGAAGTGCCGCATCAACCAGCGGGAAGCGCGGCAAGTTTTCGTCGCCTATCCCGATCAAGAAGGCGCGCATCGAAATCGTGCCCTTGATCGACGTCATGTTCTTCCTCCTGGCGGCGTTCATGATGGTTTCCTTGAGCCTGCAGCAGTCGAAGACGCGTCCGATGGAACTCATCGATGCGAAGAAAGCCGCTGACGACTTCAAGCCGGATGTCATCAACATTGGTGTGGAGAAGGACGGTACCGTGGCCATCGGAACCAATGTCGTGGACACCGCGGCACTCATCCAGGAGCTGAACTCGCGCTACAAGCAGAACCCCAAGACGCCGGTGTTCATCACCGGCGACAAGTCCGCTCCCTACCGCGCCGTCGGCGGGGTGCTTCAGCAGGTGCGTTCGGCCCGATTCACCCGGGTGTCATTCGTCACCAAGGAAGCCGAACGCAATCGGAACTAGAACCTACCCGACCGATTCTCCCTCATGCATCTGGGATCCCCCACCTCCGTCAAGAAGGCCCGCGTCGAGATCATCCCGCTGATCGATGTGATGTTCTTCCTTCTGGCGGCCTTCATGATGGTCACCCTGACCATGAATCGTTTGCGCACACTGCAAATGGACCTTCCGTCGGCCGTGGCGCCCAAGTCCTCGGAGAAGCCGGACATGATGGAAATCATCATCAACCGCGACGGCGATCTGAAGGTTGCCGGGAAGCTGCTACCCTTCTCGGAACTGGCTGGGCGTGTGGAGGCGAAGTTGGCGTCGAACACCAACTACCCCTTCTACCTCAAGCCTGATTACCAGACCACCCATGGCAACGTCCTTCGGGTCCTCGATACCATCAAGGCGGCCGGAGCGACCAAAATCTCCATGGCCATCGACGTGACGGGTGCCGACAAGAAGTAAGCGGCCTCGCTTCAAGAGGTAGGACTGCGCTTTCGGTGGGGCTCATCTAGAACGGTGAATCTCAGCCCGGTGATTGAGAGCACCGTCGGGGTCCAATCCGATGCAGTTCAAATCCCATGGGGCCTCAGAGCCTGTCTGAAAATGGGGAGGGGTTCTGCGGCTCGGGAATTCTGGGTTGGGCAAGGCGGTGAGCGGCGGGGCAGACCTCCTGCGGTCTGTTCCGCCCGAACCAACGCAGTCCAAGCCGGAAAGACCCGTCGCCCGGAGGGTTTGGGAGGGAAGGGCCCGCTGGCGGCGTTGCTTGTCGGTCACAGACCGCTGCGGGTCTGCTCCCTCCTCGCGCCTTGCCAATCGAACCCTTCTCTCCCAAACAGAACTCCTCCCCATTTTCAGACAGGCTCTCAATCCCAGAAGGCCGAAACCCCATGGACATGCGCCGGTTGCGGGAGTCTCATCCGCAGTCAACCCTTGAAGCGATTGTGCCCATGATCCGCCGCTCTGTCCGACACCTCGCCTCCGTCATCGCTTTCGTTAGCTTGGCCGTTTCTTTGGCTTCGGCGACTGAAGACTGGCCTCAATTCCTGGGTCCGACCCGCGATGGGCAAAGTCCTTCGGCGACTTTGGATGCTGTGCCTAAGGAAGGCTGGCCATTGCGCTGGAAGGCGCCCGTCGGCGAGGGATTCAGCGGACCGGTGGTGGTGTCCAACTGCGTGTACTTGTTCCACCGCTCGGAGGGCCAGGAGGTGCTGTCGGCCTATCGGGCCACGGATGGAAGTCTGCGGTGGAAACATGCCTTGCCCACGTCGTATTCGGCCCAGTTTGGTGGGACTGAAGGTCCCTCAGCGACTCCAGCGGCTGATCACCAACGGGTGTTTGCCTTGGGCGCCTCCGGCAAACTTCGGGCGGTTTCGGCGACCGATGGTCGTCTCCTCTGGCAAGTGGACTGCGCGGAGCGTTTTGGCGCTGAGTCAGGATTCTTCGGTTTTGGCAGCTCACCGCTGTTGCTCGGCGATCGGCTGATCGTTCAGGTGGGTGGCCCGGAGGCTTGCGTGGTGGCCTTTGCGGTCTCCGATGGTCGGGTGCTCTGGAAAGCCGGAACGGACGAAGCCGGATATGGTTCCCCGGTACCCCGAACACGGGCCGGTCGGCAGGAAGTCCTGTGTTTCCACCGTGCTGGATTGTTGTTGTTGGATCCGGCCAATGGGGTGGAGCTGGCCCGGTTTCCGTGGCGGGCTCGCATGCATGCCAGTGTGAATGCCGCCACGCCCCTCGCCGTTGGGGACGGAATCTTCCTGACGTCCAGCTATGGCGTCGGGGCCGTTTTGCTCAAACCCGATGGGAAGACCTTTCGATCGGCATGGTCGGGTGACGAGTCCCTCTCTTCCCATTTTGCCACTCCGGTGCTGGTCGATGGATTTCTGTATGGATTTCATGGACGCCAGGAATCCGGTCCTGACTTCCGCTGCATCGAGGCCAGTTCTGGAAAAGTCCGATGGTCGTTGGAGCGGGCCGGATCGGGATCGGTATTGGCGGCGGGTCGGAAACTCCTGCTGCTGATGGAAAGTGGCGAGGTGCGCGTTTTGGAAGCCAATCCGGAAAAGCCTGTTGAAAAGGGGCGATTCCAAGCGGGTGGTTCGGGAGCGCGGGCATTGCCCGCTTTGGCTCTCGGCCGGTTCTTCTTCAGGGATCGGGCTCACCTGCTCTGTCTGGAAATTCCCCGCTGAATCACGGGCTCGTCTTCCATGGAAAAATACAGAATCTGGCGGTTTCGATTTGCCTGCATTGGTTCCAGCGGTTAGTTCCACGGCCGTCCATCGTCCGGTTTTTCCATCGACACCATTTTTATGCCCAACGCCTACCACGCTTCGATCGAAGGCGCCCAGCACGGCGCGAAGTCTCTCGAGCAATTCCTCGACTATGCCAAGAACGCCGGTGCAGCCGGTGCGCAGCCCAGCAACTACATGCTCGGCGACGGCAAGGGTGGATTCCGGAAGGCCAAGGACATCGCCAGCGCTTTCAGCAGCCGGGGCATGCGCCTGGATGGCATTTCCGCCCACTGCCCGTTCTGGGTGCACACCAGCGCCTGGACCGGCACCAAGTCTGGGAATCCTTTCATTGCGCCTGAGGTCGCCAAGCTCTCGCCCGAAAAGATCGAGGCCTGGCACGAGAAGTACCTCCTCAAGCTCATGGATCTCGCAGCCGACCTCGGCATCAAGTCGGTGCCCATGTTCTGGGGTGTGGCCTTCGGCTGGGAACTGGCCAGCGGTTATCCGTGGGGATTCTGGGGCGGTTCGGGCTTTGACTTGGTCAAGGAAGGCCAGGAGCGCTTCGTCAAGAAGACGGCCAAGCTGCGCAAGCATGCCAATAGCCTGGGCCTGAAGCTGTGCCACGAAATCCATCCCGGCACGGCGGCCATGACGGCCGACGACTTCCTGATGCTCGTGCAAATTTGCGACAACGATCCCTGCCTTGCGGTCAACGCCGATCCGTCGCACTGCTGGGAAGGTGAGTCTTGGGAGAGCCGCTTCCTGAAGGTGGGCAAGTACATTTATGCCGCCCACGTGAAGAACTTCGTCATCCGTCCGGGATTCCCGCTGCGGACCATGGAGTCGAACTGGACCCGTCGGGCCATGCAGTTCACCGACCTCGGCAGCGGCGACCTCAACATGCAGCGCTACGTCGAGCTGCTCTTGGCCGTGGGCTATCAAGACCGCTACTGCAAGCTGCACGGCTGCGAGTCGGCCCCGCTGGTCGTCGAGGCCGAGAGCGCGCACAAGGCTCTCGATTACTGCTCTGCCGACGGCATCGCCTACACCGCGAAGAATCTCTGCTTCCCGCAGGCGGCCGGCAGTTTTGAAGACGGCATGGGAGCCTGACCGAATCCGGTCCGGCTCGCAGCCGAAGCGATCCAAGAACCAATGAAGGCGGCGGGTAACCCGCCGCCTTTTTTCATAGGCCCGGCAGGGCGCACTTTTCGATTCATGGCCCGCGGGCTGGAGCCGCGATTGATCTCCGGGTCTTTTCTGTGGCACAAAACGCGGCGATGCATTCGTTTCGTTATGTCGGTCGGGAACTCTTCTGCGAAGACGTCGCCCTTTCGGACCTCGTCCGCAAGCACGGCACTCCGCTCTACGTCTATTCGCAGGCCACCTTGGCTGACCACTATTCCAAGCTCGATTCCGCATTGGCGCCGCTCGATCACCTGATTTGCTTCGCCATGAAGTCCAACTCCAACCTGGCCGTGATCCGCACCTTTGCGGACCTCGGGGGCGGGTTCGACACTGTGAGCGCTGGTGAGATCCAGCGGGTCATCGCTGCCGGTGGTGATCCTGGCAAATGCGTCTTTGCGGGTGTCGGCAAGACCGAGGAGGAAATCGCGTTCGCTCTGAAGCAGGGCATTTACAGCTTCAATGTCGAATCCGAGGCGGAGCTGGCCCGGATCAGCAAGGTGGCGGTGAAGCTCAAGAAAATCGCCCCGGTGGCCGTGCGGGTGAATCCCAACGTGGATGCTCACACGCATGCTAAGATCACCACCGGCACCTACGAGAACAAATTCGGCATCCAGTTCGAATCCATCGAGGCCGTCTACGCACGAGCCGCCAAATTGCCAAATATCCGTCTGCGCGGTTTGCAAATGCACATCGGGTCTCAGTTGACCGACGTCGAGCCTTTCCGTCAGGCCGTCGAGAAGGTCGGCCCGCTGGTTGCCAAGCTCAATGTCCGCCATGGCTTCGACTTCTTTAGCATCGGGGGAGGCATCGGCATCGTCTACCAAGACGCACTCGCGTCCGGCGGCCCCTCCTGGTGGAAGACACCCGCCGGCCAGAAGATCCTAACCCCGGACTTGTACGCCAAGACGCTGGTGCCGCTCCTCAAGCCCTTGGGTCTGAAGATCCTCCTCGAACCGGGTCGGTTCATGAGCGGCAATGCGGGCGCGTTGGTCACCCGGGTCGAGTACATCAAGAAGACCGGCAAGAAGAACTTCGTCATCGTGGATGCCGCGATGAACGACCTCATCCGGCCCGCCTTCTACGACAGCTTCCACGAGATCGTGCCGCTGACCAAGAAGTCCGGGGCTTTGGTTTCTTCGGATGTGGTCGGACCGGTGTGTGAGAGCGGCGATTATTTCGCCAAGGACCGCCCGCTGCCCAAGGTGGGAGAAGGAGACACCCTCGCCTTGCTCAGTGCTGGAGCTTACGGATCGGTGATGGGTTCCAACTACAACAGCCGGTCGCTCCCGGCTGAGATCCTGGTGCATGGCAAGAAGGCCTCGGTGGTTCGTCGCCGTCAGACCATCGCCGACATCTGGGCCAATGAGGCGATCGCTAATTGGCAGAAGCCTCAGGCGCAGAAGAAGCCCAAGGCCAAGAAGTAGTCGAAGCGGTCGAACGGACTCTCGGGCTTGGGTGACGGTCGAATTGGGAGGCCATCTTCGAACGGCCTGAAAACCAGAAACGGGAGTGGGGACGCCAAAGCTCCCACTCCCGTTTTTCTTGAATTCCAGTGCCGGACTGGCCGGGTGACTCATCGGGACGACGCTCACCAGACCGCTAATCTCCGGCAGTGATGCTCAGCGCGACATTTTCGTATCCACCCACTTATGGCTCGATGACCCCGGCCCGTTCACTCGTAACCGGGACCCACTGTCGTCACACTGGACCACCATTTCGCGTCGACGAGGGAATCTCCCGCCGGGACATTCAACCCGGTGTTGTTGCCTCGGCCGAATGTGCGGATCTTGCTCCCGACCCATCGATGAATCTCCGAATGGCCATCCGCAAAGGAGAAGCCCGCGGCACCGTTGTGGTATGCTGCCGGGAAATCGATGATGTTGCCGGACTTGGCATCGGGCCTGACCATTTGAACAGCACAGGCCGCGTCGTTGATGCTGTCGGGATGCTCGTCCACCAACACCCATGTGGCCGTCGGGTTGACGATGTGGTCCAGTCGCCCGTAGGTCTTGTAGGGCGGCGACGGCAGCCACCCACCATAGTCGAACACCTGACTCATCGATTGGCTCCTCACCCGTGGAAGCTTCCTGCCTGCTTCAGTCCTAGTCGTTCGATCTGCGGGGCATCTCCAAACCTCGCGAGTGTTGCCCAGGTATTTCATCAGGGGGCTCTTGTCGATGGTGTTGGTCGGAGAATCGCTGGCGCTTCCAGCCACCAGCAAGACACGCAAGTTGTCCTCGGGACCGCCAGCCAGAGATTTGACAAGCAAGCCCTGATTGTCATCGGCGTACAGTCGCCAAGCCATCATCATCTGCTTGTTGTTGTTCATGCACTGGATGCCCAAAGTCTTGGATTTTGCCTTGCCGAGTGCGGGCAGAAGCATGCCGGCCAAGATGGCGATGATGGCAATGACGACGAGCAACTCAATGAGCGTGAAGCCGCTGCGAGGGTGTCGAGGGGTTTGCGACAACAATTTCATGGGTTACCATCCCAAGGTGTTCCATTGGTGGTGGGCCGTCAATAGGATCGTGTTCGGGATCGTGTTCAGGCTAACGGAACGATTTTCTCGCCTCGCAGGCAGGGTTTCCCTTCAGTTGTTGAACCCGCGGACCTCGTTCATCAATCCGCGACCCAATCCCCGCGCATGAAGGCCATTCAACTGGAAAAGCCCGGATCTTTCCGGGTCCTCGACATCGACGAACCTCCCGCGCCCGGCCCGGGTGAGGCGGTGGTCCGCGTCCATCAAGTGGGCATTTGCGGTACCGACCTCGGAGGTTACTTGGGCAAGATGCCGTTTTTCTCCTATCCGCGAATCCCTGGCCACGAACTGGGGGTCGAAGTGGTGGCGGTCGGCGAGGGCGTCACGGCGGTACGCCCCGGGGATCGTTGCAGCGTGGAGCCCTATCTGAATTGCCAGAGCTGTCACGCCTGCCGTCGGGGCCATACCAACTGTTGCCACCACAACCAGACCTTGGGGGTGCATTGCGACGGAGGACTCCGGCGCTACTACACCGTGCCCGCCCGCAAGCTCCATCCCGGTTCCGCGTTGGACTTCGAGCAGTTGGCGCTGGTGGAGACCCTGGCCATCGGCAGCCACGCCGTGCACCGCGCAGCACCCAAGGCGGGTGAAACGGTGTTGGTGATTGGGGCGGGTCCTATCGGATTGAGCGTCATCGAGTTCGCCAAGCTCAGTGGTGCCCGGACCATTGTGATGGACATGAACGAGCAGCGCCTGGCCTTTGTCCGCGAGGTCATGGGGGTGGCCGAAACAGTGCTCGCCCGGGGTGATGGGTCGGAGGTGGCGGCCCTGGAGGCTCTCACCGACGGCAACGGAGCCGAGTCGGTCATCGATGCCACGGGTTCCAACAAATCCATGAGCCAGGCATTGGGCTTCTGCTCCTTTGCCGGAAACCTGGTTTATGTGGGCATCACCCAGGCGGATTTGACCTTTCCCCATGCCCCGGTTCTGCACCGGCGGGAACTGAGCATCCTGGGCAGTCGCAATGCGCTCCCGGAAGATTTCCGCAGCATCATCGGTCATATCCAAGCCGGTCGTATCAACACCCGGCCTTGGATCACCCATCGTTCCGCCTTCGGCGACATGATCGGGCAGTTTCCCTCCTGGTTGAAACCGGAGACCGGGGTCATCAAGGCGATGGTGTCGGTGGATTGAATTCCCCCCGGCAGTCTCCGCAGCCGCCATGAAACCTTATCCTCCCTTGTTGCCCCGACGCGGGGAGGAGCTGCCTTTGGAGCGAGGCGCGACGCGGGTGTTGATCGCGCTGAATGGGGCGTTCTTCGCCTACGAGCAATGGCTCGATCGGGCCGATCCCGGCCGCAAGCTCTGGTTTGAATGGAACCACGCCCTGAGCCTCGAAGGGCTGCGACGGGGAGCCTGGTGGCAGTGCCTGAGCTTCCAGTTCCTGCATGGGGGTTGGATTCACCTGGTCATGAATCTCCTCCTGCTGCACTCCTTGGGTCCGGTGATGGAGACCACCCTGGGGCGGTGGCGTTTCCTCCTGCTCTACTTGGTCAGCGGAACTCTGGGCGGCATTCTCCATGTGGTGGGTGCCTGGATGATGCCGGATTCCTTTGGAGTCCCTGTGGTGGGGGCGTCGGCCGGATTGTGTGGCTTGTTGGCGGCCCTTGGAGCGCTGCACTCCGAGGAACGCCTGAGGGTGTTGCTCTTCTTCGTCATCCCCATGGAAATCCGGGCGAAGTTTGTCCTGCTGGGAGGTATCGTCATCAGCGCCCTGGGTGCGGTCTTCGCGGTCGGACCCATTGCTCATTTGGCCCACCTCGGAGGCTTCATCGGAGGCTTGGCGGTGGCCCTCGCTTATCAGCGGAATCCGCGTCCTGCCCACCGGTGAACGAGTTGCGGGTGGATCCGCATTGGAAAATCGATTCGGCTCAGACTATCATGGACCGCAATGCTTGCAGATCGGGACTACATGCGGGAAGACGACAACGGCACGGGCCTCTCGTGGACGGTGATGCTCCTCATCGCCTTGGTGGTGGTTTTCGCTGCGGACGCCATTGCCAAAGCCTACCTGGGCCTGTCGCTTCAGCAGCACGGGGCCCTGTCCGACAGTGTTTGGCAAAAGGGTTGGGTTTGGCAGTTGGTGACCTTCCAATTCTTGCATGGCAGTTTCCCTCACCTCTTTTTCAACGGGTTGGGTCTATGGATGTTCGGACGCCCCATTGAGGCGGCGTTTGGTGGCCGACGGATGCTAGGCCTTTGGATCGCTGGTGGTCTGGTCGGTGGTCTCCTGCAGTTGGGGATTAGCGCGGCCTTTCCGCTTCAATTTTCCCCGGAGGTGGTGGGCGCGTCGGCTGGGCTCATGACCTTTCTGGCCATTTTCTGTCGTTTGGAGCCCGATGCCCGGATCTTGCTGGCTCTCGTCGTTCCGGTTCCGGCCCGTTTTCTGTTCTACTTCTCGGTCGGTGTCGCCTTGTTCTTCACCGTGGTCCCGTCGCGGGACGGAGTGGCCCACGCCGCACACCTGGGTGGCCTACTCTTCGGCTGGTTCTGGGTTCAGGCCGGATACCATCAGGGTGAGGGCTTGTGGGAGCGTCTCTCCGAAGGCTGGCAACGTTGGAACCAACAGCGTCAGACGCGCCGCGCTCTCGCTGGATCGGTCCAGGGGCGGATCCTCAAGCCGTCCTTCCGATCCGACTCAGCCCAGGTCCCGAACCCGGCCAAAGAACTTTCCGACGCCGAGTTCATCGCCCGCGAGGTGGATCCTATTCTCGAAAAAATCGCCCGGGATGGGATCGCTAGTCTGAACGCGGCCGAACGTCAAACGCTCGAGGCCGCCCGCCAAAAGGTGACCCGCCGCTGAGAGCCCTCGGGCAACTGAATCGGTCCGGTTGGGGCAATTCCGGTGGGCTAATCGGCCAAGATTCTCTCGGCCGCGCGTTCGGTGGCTCCCGGAGGCCCCAGCAACTGGCGGACTTGGGCCAGTTCCTTGCGAGCCTCCATCAGAGCTCCCGGAATGGTTAGCAATCTCAGGGCGGCCTCGGCCAGAGCGTCGGAAGTCGCCGCGTCTTGGACAAATTCGGGCATGACCGCCTTGCCGGCCAAGAGATTGGGCATCGCCAGAAAAGGAACCTGGATGATCCGCTTTCCGATTTGGTAGGTGCTCCAAGAGGTTTTGTAGAGGGCGATCGTGGGCACCGCGAACCAGGCGCATTCCAGGGTCACGGTTCCGGTCGAGGCGATGGCCACGTCGGCGTCGGCCAGGGTGGTGGTCAGGTTGCCAATCTGGATCGACAAACCTTCGGGATCCGGAATGCCCGGAGGCAGAGCCGATCGGGCGGCTTCATGCGGCAACACGAGCGTGCATCGAGCCCCGGTCTCCTTGATGACCCTCTGGGCTGCCGCTGCCACCACCGGCCAGTGGCGTCGGAGTTCCCCGCTTCGACTGCCTGGGAGTAGCACCAGATGGGGCCGCTGGCCTGCCGATCGGAAGTGGGTTGCCGGCGGCAGACCGTGTCGATCGACCAAGGGGTGACCCACAAAATCGACCCGCACCCCTGGGGCATTTCGGGCATACCACTCCTTCTCGAAGGGAAGGATCGAGAGCAATTGGTCCAGGATGCGAGGCATCTCCTGGGCCCGTCCGGCACGCGATGCCCAGACTTGCGGCGACACGAATTGCACCCGGCGCGGCCGCCAGTTCTGGAAAGGCCCAGAGCGCTCCCGAGTCATCTCGGTGATGGCCTTGAAGAAGCGCAGGTTGAAGGCACCGAAATCCACCCCGATCACCACGTCTGGAGTGCGTTCGCGGGCGGCCTCCGACAATTGTCGGAACGCGCGTCGGAACCGGCCCAGCTGGCGGAGGGCATCGGCGGGACCGATGACAGAATGCGCGGTGAGGTCGCAGAGAATTTCCACACCGGCAGCCGCCATGGCGGTTCCCCCTGCCCCGAAAAACCGGGTCTCCAGTGGCGCAGTCCTTCGGCGCAGGGCGCGAACCAGCTCGGCGGCGAGTTGGTCGCCACTGGGTTCACCGGCAATGAGCAAGATGGACGAGGGCTTCACCGTGGGGCTGAAAGCCTAGGAGGCTCCGGCGGATTGTGGAAGCGCATCCCCCGATCCCATTTTCCCAATGGAAGGATCCCTTGCGAACCCCGATTGCACCGCCCTAGCTTCTCGCCTGAGTCTTATGCCTGCGGTCTCATCCGTAGAGCAATACCCACGGTCTTTCGGGCCTTTGGCAGAGCGTTTTCCCGGGTCCCGGGACTCTTCCAGTCTGGCTTTTGGAAGGAAGTTGCTAGAGAATGATCAGACACCAGAGCTCATGAAGATCCCCCTGCTTCCCGAGGTGATCGCCCTGCTCGCCGGAACCCTCCTGGTTTCCCGGACGATGGCGGCCACCGACTTCACGGCCGAGATCGAGCCGCTGTTGATTCGGCGTTGCTCCGAATGCCATGGCCCGGACAAGCAGAAGGCCAATCTTCGTTTGGATTCCCGGGCGGCGGCGCTCCAGGCGGCCGAATCCGGCAAGGCCGCCCTGGTGGTGGGAAAACCCGAAACCAGCGAACTCATCCGCCGCATCACCTCCACCGATCCGGACGAAGTCATGCCGCCCAAGGGGCCACGATTGACACCGGACGAGGTCGCCAGCCTCACGCGCTGGATTCGGGAGGGCGCTGTGTGGCCGGAGGTGAATGCCCAGAAGCATTGGTCCTTTCAGGCGCCCATCCGGCCCAAGCCTCCAGAAAACCTGCCCAAGACAGCCACCCTCCAGAATCCCATCGACCGGTTCATCGTGGCCCGACTGGCCAAGGAGGGGTTGCAGCAACAGCCTGAAGCCGATCGGGCCAACCTGATCCGCCGCGTGTCCCTCGATCTGACCGGCTTGCCCCCGGAACCGTCCGAGATCAGGGCCTTTCTCGCGGACACGTCGCCCCGCGCCTTTGAAAACCTCGTCGATCGACTGCTCGCCTCGCCCCATTACGGCGAGCACATGGCCCGGGGTTGGCTCGATCTGGCGCGTTATGCCGATTCCAACGGGTACCAGGTGGATTTGGCCCGGTCCATTTGGCCGTACCGCCAATGGGTGATCGAGGCCTTCAACAATAATCAGCCCTTCGACCAGTTCACCATCGATCAGCTGGCCGGCGATCTCCTGCCCCAGCCGACCTTGGCCCAGCGCATTGCCACTGGCTTCAATCGAAATACCAAGGTCAACGACGAGGGCGGTGGCGACGCCGAAGAGTACCGCACCAAGGCGGTAAAGGACCGGGTGGCCACCGTGGGCACGGCTTGGTTGGGACTCACCCTGAACTGTGCCGAGTGCCACACGCACAAGTACGATCCGATCACCCACGAGGAGTACTACCGATTTTACGCCTTCTTCAACAACAGCACCGACTCGGGCAACTACAGTCTCGGACCCTCGGTCGAGGTGCCCCAGCCGGACTTGGCCGACAGCGACGAGCATTGGTCTCGGCGGTTGCAGGAGACCCGGGATGCGCTCGCTCGCTCCGAGAAGGAACTCCAGAAAGCCCAGGCTGCCTGGGAGAAGTCCGTTGCCCGGAAGCCGGATCCGTGGCGCACCCTCCAACTCGTCAATGCCCAGTCCACCGGCGGTTCCAGCTACACCAACTTGCCGGACGGGTCTCTTCTGGGAACCGGGGTCAACCCCATTTACGACACCATCACCGTCGAGGCCGACACCGACCTGACGGGCATCACGGCCGTCCTGCTTGAGGTGCTGCCCGATCCCAGCCTGCCGAAGAATGGCCCGGGTCGTTGGGGCGCCAGCGGCAATTTCATCCTCGATGAATTCTCCTTCGCCGCCGCTCCCAAGAAGGGCCCCGCGCCGGCCAACACCAACCTCTTTTTTAGCAGCGCCACGGCCGATTGGGAGCAGCAGTATTACCGCGCTGAGCACGCCATTGATCGCAATCCCAAGACCGGCTGGTCCATTGGTCCCCGCTTCGGACAGCGTCACTTCCTCATCGCCCGGTTGCAGGATCCGGCCGGTTACCGAGGGGGCAGTCGGCTCACCTTCCGCTTCGACCACTACCACGGGAACAGCCACTGCATCGGCCGATTCCGGATTTCGGTGACCACCGAGAAGGACCCGCAGCGTCAATGGCCCTTGCCTGAAGACGTACGGGTGGCTGCCTCCCGGTCACCGCAGGAACGCTCGACTGAGCAGTCAACGCTCCTGGCCGCCAGCCAACGCTCCGCCTCGGAGAAGGTCCGGACCCTGGAACGCGAACTCTTCGTCCTCGAGCAGCGTCGCCAGAAGCGCGCCGGCCAGAAGTTCACCACGCTGGTCATGCAGGAGCGGTCTGAGCCGCAGCCGCGCGAGACCTACATCCATCTCCGGGGCGACTTCCTGACCAAGGGCAAGGTCGTTCAAGCGGGCACCCCGGCGGTATTCCCACCCCTGCCCGTGGGACTCCCGGCCAATCGACTGTCCCTGGCCCGCTGGCTGGTGGATCCGTCCAATCCCCTCACGGCGCGGGTGACGGTGAACCGCTTTTGGGAGCGCTGCTTCGGAACGGGTCTGGTGAAGACCAGCGAAGACTTCGGCCGCCAGGGAGAATTGCCTTCCCATCCCGAGCTCCTCGATTGGCTGGCCACCGAATTCATCGCCAGCGGATGGGACGTCAAGGCCCTGCAGAAGCTCATCGTAATGTCGGCGACCTACCGACAAAGCGCCGCGACCGATGCCACCCGCCTGGAGAAGGATTTCTATAACCGCCTCCTGTCGCGTGGCCCTCGTTTCCGTATGGATGCCGAGATGATCCGCGATCATGCCCTGGCCGTCAGCGGCCTGCTGCACCACAAGGTGGGTGGCCCGAGCGTCTACCCGGTGCAAGTCCCCAATCTCTGGAAGGAAATCGGATTCCTCCGACCTGAGATCGGCATGGACGAATGGCCGGTGAGCGACGGTCCCGACCTGTATCGACGCGCGCTCTACACCTTCTGGAGACGTGTGTGCACCTATCCCACCTTGGCCACCTTCGATGCTCCCAGTCGCGAGGTGTGCGTCTCACGGCGACCACGGACCAATACGCCGCTGCAGGCACTGGCCGCGCTGAATGAGCCGACACTCTTGGAGGCGGCCCGGTTTTTTGGACAGCGCATCCTGGCCGAGGGCGGGCCGGACGATGCTTCTCGCGTGGACTACGCCTTCACACGGAGCGTGGGCCGAGCTCCCACCGCGGTGGAGCAACGGCGACTCCTGGCCTTCGTCCAGCAGCAGGAACGGAGTTTCCGGGCCGACCCCGAGGCGGCGCAGGCATTGATCCAAGTGGGGCAGGCTCCGAAACCGGTCGACCTGGAAGCCCGGAAATTGGCCGTCTGGATGACCCTGGCCAGTGTCCTCTTCAATCTCGACGAGACACTCACCAAGGGTTGAATCGTTTCGGCGGATTCCCGCGCCCTGGGGCGGCCAGTGGCTGAGGCTTGCCGGACCGGGAGGGCATCGATCGATGGCACGATCGGTCCAAGGCTTCGTCGGGCGGGTCAGCCGCCAATGCAGCTCATGGAGCGCTGCGGCTGCACAAAGTCGGCCTGGCCGATTCGATGTCCCGCCTCCTTGTGTTGCACCCGGTCTCGGAGCAATGCGGCCAAATCTTCGTCGGAGCCACCCCCCCGAAGCAGCGGTTTGAGGTCGTGCTCGTCGAGACTGAAGAGGCAGGTCCGCAGTTTGCCGTCGGCCGTCAGGCGCAACCGATTGCAGTGACCGCAGAACGGCTCACTGACCGGAGCAATGATGCCCACCTCGCCCCGAGCCCCTTCCAGACGCCAGCGGCGCGCCGTCTCCGAAGGATTGGCCGACGCATCGACCGGCTTCAAATCGAACTCCCCGCCCAGACGTTCCAGAATCTCCCGACCGGAGACGACCAACCCTTTCTGCCAGGCACGGCTGGAATCCAGCGGCATGAATTCGATGAAGCGCAGGCTCAGATCTTGTTCTGCCGCGAAACGGACCAGATCAGGGATCTCGTGGTCGTTCATTCCGCGGATGATCACCGCATTGACCTTTACCGGATGGAAACCCAGTTCCCGGGCCAGGCGGATTCCAGTGAGAACACCTTCCAGCCCGTCCCGCCCGGTCATCCTTCGGAAGTTATCCCGGTCCAGCGAGTCCATGCTGAAGCTGACCCGGTTCAGCCCGGCCTTGCGCAAGGCGGTGGCTTGGGCTCCGAACAACGCCCCGTTGGTGGTCATGGCCAGGTCGCGGACCCCGGGAATCTCTGCCAGCGATCCAACCAGTTGGTCCACTCCGTGCCGCAGCAGGGGCTCACCGCCGGTGACGCGGACCTTCTCGATCCCCAAGCCGACGGAGATTCGGACCACCCGGGTGATCTCCTCGAAACTGAGGATCTCCGACTTGGGTTTCCATTCCCGGTGGATGGGGGTGGCCGAGGGGCTTGCCGGGGTGGGGTTCCGCAGGCCGTCGTAGCGGGTGCGGTAGAAATTCGCGGCCTCCTCGGTTTCCGGCAGGCAGTACAGGCAGCGGAAATTGCAGCGGTCGGTCACGCTGACCCGAAGGTCCCGCATGACTCGTCCGTGGGAGTCCCGCAATTGTCCGTGCATTGAGGCAGCTTGGGCCTGTCCGGTGTCGGCCGCAACGCGGACGATCACCGGCGCAAGATGGCCCCAAGGGTGTGGCCTACGGCTTGGGCGCGTTTTCCACCCGGGTGGATCCGTCGGTGCCTACTTCGACCTTCAAGGGGTAGGCATTGGTGGCCGATCCGGCTGCGGGCTTGGGTCGCACGCCTTCTTGGAACAGTTGAGCACCCTTCTTGTCGAAGCCGTAGAGCCCGCGCCGGATGAAGTCGAGTCGGCGGGCGATGTTGAGCTCCTCCTTCAGCTTGCGGACTTGATCCCGGAGGATGGCCAAATCGTTGAACTTCTTCTCAAGGTCGGTCTTTTCAGCGATGAGCCGCTTGAGCTCCTTCTTGAGGGCCTCCCGGTCGCCTTCACTGGCGGCGAGTTTCCGTTCGGTGATCTTGATCTGGTTCTCGAGGCCTCCGATCTGACCGTTCAGTTCGCCCATCTTCTTGGTCAGGTCGTCCTTCTCTCCCTCCAGGTCGGAAATCTGTTTGTCCCGACGCTCGATCTCGGCCTTGGCCGCTTCCGCCGCTTTGGCCGCTTCGGCAGAGGTGCGGGTCAGCTCCCCTGAGATGGCGACCCACTTGTTGGAGACCGTGTTCAGGTCCTCGATGCGCTGGCTGAGATTGGTTTCGAGGGTGGCGTTGACCCGGACCTGCTCCGTGAGCTTGCCGGTTGTCGTCACCAGATCGTTGGACAGGGCCGACTGCTGACCCTCCATGCGGATCCGAGTCTCTTCGGCTTTCTTCGAATTCAGAAACCATCCGGTGCCGAGGCCTAGGCAGACGAGTACCAGCACCGCGGGAAGGAGTTTAGATTTCATGATCAGTTCAGGTTGTACGGCCGGGAAGATCCCGGATCGCTCCGTCAATAGACACCGAATCGCCCCGGACATTCAATCTCCGAGCGAGCGCCCGCCTTGCGTTGGCTGGAGCCCACTTTACCGTGGGCCCATGCTGATACCCGACCGAATGGGGGTGATGATCCTGGGAGAGGCCAGCCTGTTTCCGCAGGCCATGATGCCCTTGTTCATCTTTGAACCCCGTTATCGGGACATGCTGGCCGAGTCATTGGAGACCCATCGGATGTTTTGCCTGGCGATGCAGCGGACCGATGCCAAGCGAGAATCACCCTGCCGGATCGCCACGCTCGGACTGGTCCGGGCCTCGGTCCAGAATCCGAACGGAACCTCCAACCTCGTGCTGCAAGGCCTGATCCGAGTCCGGTTGGGTCGGATCGTCCAGACGCGGCCCTTTCGCAAGCACCTCATCACCCCGATCCAGGAGAACGCGGAGAGGTCCCCGGAGGTGGATGCTCTGGTCAACCGCAGCCTGGATCTGGTCGATGTGCGCCTGCGTCAGGATCAGCCGGTGCCCCTGGACCTCATTCGGCAACTGGCCTCGGGCGGTCAGGCCCAATCGGAGACTCGGGTGGAGGACTGCATCCGGGCCCTGAAGCGCATCAAGAACCCGAGTCGCTTCGCCGATCTCATCGCCGCTCTCCTGCTGCCCAATCCCGCGGCTCGGCAAATGATCCTGGAGACGGTCAACCCGGAAGACCGCCTCCGTCATCTCGTTCTGTTTCTGGCGGCGGAGGTCCATCGGGGCGCCTCGGGTGAGGAACAGGGATGACGCCCGTGTCCACCGATCCGATTCCGGCCACCCCCTCGACGGGTCTCTGGAGCAAGTACGTCCATGTGCTCTCCGTGGGCATCCAGAACACTCTGGTCTACCGGACCAACTTCCTGTTCCGTGCCGCGTTTGGATTGGTCCCCTTGGCGGCCACGCTCTTCCTCTGGGAGGCGATCTACGCTGACAAACCGACCGGCACAGCCATCGGGGCCTACACGCTGGCCCAGATGGTGAGTTACTACTTGTTGGTCACCGTGGTGGACGCCTTCACCGCGGTCGCCGAGGACGACTGGCAAATCGCCGCTGACATCAAAGACGGAGCCGTCAGCCAATTCCTGCTCAAGCCTCTGGATTTCTTGGCCTACCGGCTTTGCCTCTATCTTTCTGGACGGGTGATCTACACCAGCGCGGCCCTGATCCCGGTGGCCGTCTTCTTGTTCTTCCAGCGGGAGAACTTGGTGGGTCCGGCCGAGCCGTGGGGCTGGATCCTCGCGCCGCTGTCGGTGCTCATGGCGGGGCTCCTGCAATTCCTCATCGCCTACACCGTGGCGCTGTTGTCCTTCTGGGTGCTTGATGTCAGCACCTTCATCTTCATCCAGTTTGCCTTCGAGTTCCTGGCCAGTGGTCACCTCTTCCCGCTGGATATCCTCCCGGACGGTCTGCACCGACTCCTGCTCTGGTCCCCTTATCCCTACCTGCTCTATTTTCCGGTGGGCGTCTATTTGGGCCGCATCCAAGGGGCGGATTTGTGGCAGGGTTTTGCGCTGCAGTCGGCCTGGGTCGCGGCGGCCTTCCTGATCGCCCGGTTCGTCTGGTCCCGCGGCCTGCGAAAATACACCGCAGTGGGCGGCTGAGGCTTTGTTCCGACAATCAACCTGCATGCCCTCCTTCTCCCGATACGCCGGCATTTATTCCGCGCTCATCCGCTACTCGTTGATCCACGAGATGCAGTTCAAGGTGAACTTCCTCCTGTGGATCGTTGTTGAGGCTCTGTGGTTCGGACTTCAACTGGCATTCATGACCGTTCTCTACGGGCATACCGACCAAATCGCCGGCTGGTCCCGGTGGGAGGTTGTCCTGCTCGTCGGCTGCAACCAGTTCATCCAGCAGCTCTTCCACACCCTCTTCGTCACCAATTTGTCCAACCTCTCCGAATTGATTCGCAAGGGGACTCTCGACCTGTTGCTCCTGCAACCGGTGAACACCCGCTTCCTCATCTCGGTGAAAAAGTTCGAGATCGGCAACATCGTCAACGCCCTGATGGGCCTGGTGGTCATCGCCTATGCGTTGGCCCAGTTGGGACGGGTACCGACGCCGGCCCAGTGGTTGGGTTTCGTGGTGGTGTGCCTGGCCGGCCTGAGCGTGCACTACTCGCTGATGTTCCTCCTGGCCTGCATCTCCTTCTGGACCGTCCGGGCTCAGGGCATCGTTTGGGGGTATTACAACCTCTTCAACATCGCTCGCCTGCCGGCGGAGGCCTTCCCGCGGGGCGCCTACCGGGCCGTCTTCACCTGGGTCTTGCCCATGCTGCTGGTGTCCAACGTCCCGGCCAAGCTGCTCGCCCAGCGTCTTGCCTCGCCGTGGGAATGGCTCGCCTTGCTGGGCATGGCCGCGGCTTGCTTCGTGGTCAGCGAACTCTTCTGGCGCTTTTCCCTTCGCCATTACACCAGCGCCAGCGCCTAGCAACCCGCTGGCCCGAGTGGGGCCCCAGTAGGGTCCGGGTGGTGATCAGGGGCTGGTTGCCGGGGCTGGGACCTTTACGGTCTTCGCCGGCGCAAAGCGGTAATGGCTGACATGCCACTCATTGCCGTCGCGGAAATTCCACAGCTCGGCGCAGGCCATGAAGAAGACCCTCCAATAGACCCACCAACGGGTTTCCTGGTCCGCTCCATAAGTCTCGGCGAGGATGCGTCGGACTTCCGTCTCGTGGGCGTCCATGTTCTCCAGCCATTGGTTGGCCGTGCGACCATAATGCCGGCCGTTCACCACCCAGTGATCCTCAAGCCGCAGGTCCTCGTTGAAATAGAGCAGCAAATCGTCGCTAGGCATGATGCCTCCGGTGAAGAAGTAGCGGGCCATCCAGTCGCTGGAGCTCCGGGGGATGAAGTGGTAGGCGTATTCCCGGTGAGTGAAGATGTGGACGAACAGGCGTCCGTCGGGGCGGAGCCAGCGGGCGATGTTGGCCAAGAGCTGCCGGTAATTCTTCATGTGCTCGAACATCTCCACCGAGACGACCCGGTCGAATTGCCCATCGCCGCCGGGGGGCTCGAAGCGGTTCATGTCACAGGTGATGATCTTCAGGTTGCCGAGTCCTCTCCGGAGGGCCTCCCCTTCGATGTATTCCCGCTGCGTGCGCGAATTGGACACCCCCGTGATCCGGGAGTTCGGATAATGCGAGGCCATCCACAGTGAGAGCGATCCCCAGCCGCAACCCAACTCCAGAATGGTCTGCCCATCGGCCAGGCCCGCGCGCTCGCAGGTGAGGGCGAGCATGATGTCCTCGGCCTCGGCCAGGCTTTCCTGGAAGGTGTGGTAGTAGCAGCTCGAGTATTTGAAACGCGGACCGAGGCACAGTTGGTATAAGCGGGTGGGAACCTCGTAGTGCTGTTCGTTGGCGGCCGCGGTCTCGATGGCGATGGGCGACTCGGACAGCTCTCGGATCAACTGCATCCGGTGTGCACGCTGTGCCTCGACATCCCCGTGAGCCGCCTCTTCGGTCAATCGCTCCTGCAGCAATCGCCGGATTCCGAATCGGATCAGGGAATCAGGCAGGACATTGGCCTCGAGCAAACGGTCGAGCAGGCTGGGGTCTAAATCTTTCGCAGACGACGAAGCCGGGTCGGGCGCGGGGAGCGAACTCATGATGGGATCCATCCATCGCCCAGATCGCCTCCGGGTCAATACGTCTTGTCGGGTCGGTTGCGTTCGAAGCCAGGGAGGGCAAGATTGAAACCAATCGTTCAAACCGCTACCTCTGCACCATGTCTTCGCGTTGCCTTGCCCTTGCTCTGGCCCTCTTGGGAACGGTCAGCCTCCATGCGGCCCCCCAGGTTTCCCTCACCCGGGTCGCTGGCGGCCTGACATCGCCGTTGTCCTACGTGCCCCTTCCGGATGGACGGGCGTTGATCGTCGATCAGCCCGGTTTCATCCGACTCCTCGAAAAACCCGGCCAACTGCGCGAAAGCCCGGTCCTCACCCTCACGCCCCGGCTCAGTCCCCTCAACCACGGGGCCTTTGATGAGCGCGGAGTATTGAGTCTGGTTCTGCACCCCAAGTTCCAGAAGAACCGTCGGGTGCTGGTTTCCTACACCGCCCCCCGGAGGTCTTCTGCCCCGGCCGACTGGGATTGCACCCTGCGGATCTCGGAGTTCACCGCCTCCCCGGGAGAGCCCTTCACCATCGATCCGTCGACGGAGACGATTCGCCTGGAGATCGACAAGCCTTATGCCAACCACAACGGGGGCCGGATGGCCTTCGGACCCGATGGTTTCCTCTACATCGGCGTGGGTGACGGCGGGAATGGCAATGACGACGGCAAGCGTCCTGACATGGGCAACGGTCAGAACCTGGACACCCTCTTGGGCAAGATTCTGCGCATCGACATCAACACGCCCGAGGGACACCGCATCCCCAAGGGCAACCCCTTTGCCGACGGAAAGAAAGCCCGTCCGGAGATCTGGGCCTACGGGATCCGCAATCCGTGGGGCCTGTCCTTCGACCGCGGGGGCGACCACGCCCTCTACTCGGCCGATGTCGGTCAGACGATGTGGGAAGAGGTCAACGTGATCCAGAAAGGGGGCAATCACGGTTGGCGCTTGCGCGAGGGATTCATCGGCTTCAACCCGAAAGCCGCCGACAAGCCCCCGGCTGAGGTTCCCCCAACGGGTCTCCACGGCGAGTCCTTCGTCTCTCCGGTGGCCGTCTACAAGAACCGCAATGGGTTCAAGAAGGACCCCGAGGCCTACGGCATCAGCGTCACCGGTGGGTTTGTCTATCGGGGCAAAGCGCTGCCGGAATTGACCGGAGACTATGTCTTTGGCGATTGGGGTCGGATTTGGGGAGTTCCCGGCGGGACCTTGCTGGTAGCCCATCGGCCCAAGTCGGGTCCGGGCCCGTGGACTGTGGAACCCTTGAAGCTGGGCACCCCTTCCAAGGTGGCTTCCTACATCATTGGTTTCGGCGAAGACAACGAGGGGGAACTCTACGTGTTGACCAACGGAAACATTGGTCTCACCGCGGGCAAAGGCGAGGTCTGGAAGCTCGTCCCGGCCACACCCTGATCTCCGCCCGGATGGTCCAGATGGCCGTCCGAATCCGGTTCTGGAACGGTTCCTTGAACGTCATCGGACCCGATCCTGCTGGGTGACCCCCGGTCTTAAGGTCGTCGATGGCGGGTCACCGTCGGCCCGGGGAGCCTGATTGCAGCGAAAGGACCACCGCGGCCAAGATCAGGGCGCCCCCGATTGCCCGGGCCAGCAGCACCCGCGGCCCGGATTCCCGACGTTCCGAATTGCCGAACCAGGAGCCCGCCCACCAAACCAATGCCAGGCTCCACAGTCCTCGGGTTCCATAGACGACATTGACCCCGGCGGCATCCCGCCAGGTGGCAATGGTGCCGGTGATGAGCAGAGCCTGGATGGCGGATAAGGCCGTCGCCAAGCCGATCCAGCGCCAGGCCCTGGGAGGAGCCGTCAGGGAAGCGGCGGCCTGCCGGAAAATAGAGAGGTGTCGGGTCTCCGGACGGGCTTTGAAGCCCAACAGCGGCAGCACCAGGATCGATTCGAGAGCCAAAGCCCCGAACAGCAGGGACAAGAAGTTGAGCACACCGAATTCGGCGGCCCACATTTGGATCAGGACATCGGTCACCGCGAAGGATCCTGCGCATAACAAGGCCAGCAGGGTGGTCCATCCGGTTCGGCGGCCGGGTTTGAAATCGGTCAGTCCGGTGATCAAAACGCCCGCGCTGGTCAGCACTGCCGCCGTCCATTGACCACCCGACATCGGCCACCCGAATGCAAAATGAGCGATCAGGGCCACAAACACCACCTTCACCCCCAGGAGGGGCGTGGCCACGGACACATCTCCCACACGCAGGGCGGCGACGTTGAACAAGTGCCCCGCGACGAAGGTGCTCGCTGTCACGAAGGGCAGGTGCAGGCGATCCCAGGGGATCGGGTGGGGGTCCCAAGCCATCAAGGGCAGGAACAGTAGGCCAAGGATGACATTGTTGACCACCACCGCATGGGAGAGCGATGCCCCCTCAGCGAAGGCCCGCTTGAAGACCATCGAACCGGCGGCGAAGGCGATGGCGGCAATCAGCGGAAGAATCAGTTGCATCGGGCAGGCCCAAACTCCGTCACCGCAGGAAAACTCTCAATCCCAACCCGTTTCCGTGCTTGGCACTTCAAATCCATCCAAAAGGTCACTACAGTGGCCCCTGTCGTTGAACGAATCCCTCTCCAACAATTTGCAAGTCGAGCATGGCGTCCGTGCGGCGCAAGGCTGGTTTGAACTCGGTTTGGCGGCCGAGGCCGAGGCGGAGATTTCTCGTCTTCCCGGTTCGGCCCAGCGCCTGCCCGAGGTACTTAAGCTGCGGTTCCACGCAGCCCGCGCCTGCAAGCGGCACGAAGATGCCCTGGAAGTCGCCCAGGCCCTCATGGAGGTCGCTCATGATGAGTTGTGGGGTTGGCTCTACCGTTCTCAGGCGTTGCATTGGTTGGGACGCACTGTCGAAGCCTACGACCAACTCCTGCCGCTCCAGCGTCGATGGCCTCGAGCCTTTGAAATTCCCTACGACTTGGCTTGCTACTGCTCCCAATCGGACCGAATCGATACCGCCGGCGAGTGGTTCGTCAAGGCGTTCAAACTCACCAAGCACCCGGCCGCCGTCAAATCGATGGCTTTAGCCGATCCCGACCTCAAACCCCTTTGGCCTGACATCGAAGCCGGCCGTTTGGGCTGAGTTCGTGCACCCGGTCCGTCTAGGAATCTTTTTTTCAAATCCCCATGATCCGATTGGTATTGTTCGATATTGACGGGACCCTCATCCGGACGGGAGGAGCTGGCGTGCACGCCTTCGGTCGGACGGCCGAACTGCTTTACGGCGTGCCCGGCGTAGCTGAGCGCACTCATTTCCATGGGCGAACCGATACGGCACTCGTCCGGGAGTTCTTCCTGAGCAATGGCCTGCAAGGTCGTTCCTGGGACATCCGGCATTTCCTCGATGCCTACGTCTTCCTGCTCGATCATCGCCTTCAGCAAAATCGAGGTGAGATCTGCCCGGGGGTTCCGCAATTCCTCCAAGCGTTGAAGGAGATGCCAGAGCCACCCGCCATGGGCCTCCTGACGGGCAACATTCGTCTCGGAGCCAAGATCAAGCTCGGGGCTCATTCTTTGTGGGGAGACTGGATGTGCGGAGCCTTTGCCGACGATCACGACGACCGCAACCAATTGGCCCGCATCGCCCGCGACCGGGCCTCGCGTCAGCTCGGACGCCGTCTTGAAGGCCCTGAAATAGTGGTCATCGGAGACACACACCGAGACGTTGAATGCGCCCAAGCCATCGGAGCCCAGAGTCTCGGGGTCTGCACAGGCGGCGGCTCGCCGGAAGAACTCCGCAAGGCCGGAGCCACGTGGGTGGTGACGGACCTGGGGGAATTCCCGATGAATAGCCTTCAAGAGCAGCGGAACTGATTTTCACGGGCCCGTTCATGAGAGGGTCTCCGATGCCGAGCCACCCACTTCTCGAGGCCCTTGCCTGACGTGGATTCACTTTCGTTGTGTGAACAAGTGTGAACAAGTTTTGTCCGGGTGCCGTCTTTTGTGTTTGACCCTTCACTCGGCTTTCTTTAGCTACACGGCTACATCCGTGATCGCTCGCCGCTAGGCACGCCTCGCTCGAGCGTTTTTTAGTCCTTGGAGGACTAGAATTTTCAATCGGATCGCGCTCACAGCCAAATGCTAAAAGCCAAAACGTTTCTGGGGATCGACTTCGGGGCTGGTACCCTGAAGATCGCTGAGTTCGAACCCGCCGATGGCGGCGGTTTGAAGCTCCTCCGCTTTGGCGTGCGCGCCTTAGGCCTCCCCGGCTCCCAAGATGCAGCCCGCGACGGAGTGCTCAAGCGCGCCTTGGGCGAACTCTTGGCTGAGGGTGGCTTTGTTTCGCGCCAGGCCAACATCTCCGCTCCGGGCTATCAGGTATTCTCCAAGTTTGTCAAACTGCCCCCGGTTGACGCCTCGAAGATCTCCCAGATCATCCAGTACGAGGCTCAGCAGAACGTTCCCTTCCCGCTGACCGAAAGCGCCTGGGATCATCAGGTCTTGGGTACCGCCGCCGACGGGGCTCGTGAGGTGCTTCTGGTGGCCATCAAGGCCGAGGTGGTCGAAAAGCTCTTCGCGGTGGGCGAATCGGTTGGCCTGAAGATGGAAGTGGTGGATGCGTCGATGGCCGCACTGGCCAACGCATTCCGTTACAACTACGGAGATGTCGAGGGTTGCAGCCTTTTGATTGATATCGGAGCCAAGACCAGCAACGTCCTGCTCTTCGAGAAGAACAAGTTCTACGTCCGCACGGTCCCGGTCGGGGCCAATACCATTACCCAGGAATACTCGGCCGAGTCCAAGGTGCCGTTCGCCGAGGCCGAGAAATTCAAGATCGCCCAGGGTTTTGTCAGTTTGGGCGGTGCTTACGAAGAGCCTGATGATGCGAAGGTGGCCGCCGTTTCCAAGGTCGCCCGCAACGTCCTCACCCGCCTGCACATGCAGGTCAATCAGACGGTGCAGTTTTACCGAACCCAGCAGGGAGGATCAGCTCCCCAGAGGGTTTATTTGTGCGGTGGCGGCTCGGTGATGGCCTATTCGGCTGAGTTTTTCCAAGAAAAGCTCAACCTGCCTGTCGAGTATTTCAGCCCGTTCCGCAACATTCAGATCGATCCTTCGGTCAACGTCGAGGAGTTGGAGAAATCGGCTTCTTTATTCGGGGAAGTGGTGGGTCTGGGGTTGCGCAACATTGCCGACTGCCCTGTCGAACTGAACCTCCTGCCCAAGAGCTCCAAGGCACGGCAGGATTTCAACTCCAAGAAGCCATTCCTCATCGCTGCCGCCTTTGTTGCCGCCGCCGGGGTTTGGGCCGCTGGCCTCTTCTATAGCAAGGTGGCTACGGTTCGTCGCGAGGGGTTGGCCACCATTTCCGAGAAGGTCGAGCCTTTGGCCCGAGTCGAAACTTCGCTCAAGGGCGAAGAGCTGAAGCTGGCCGAGGTTCGAAAGCAGACGGATCAACTCGGGGCTTGGCTTTCTGAACGCGCCTATTGGCCCGACATCCTCATCGAGGTCCGGAGCATTCTGAAGGCGACCGAGTCGGAGTCTTCCCAGAAACTGGGTGTTCCCGTGGGTATTTGGGTCGATACGTTCTATTCGACCGAGCCCCCGAAGCCCGAGGTGGCCGCGGCCGAAGAAGAAGGCCCCAAGGTCATTACCATGAGCCGAGAGCTCATGGCTCGTTACGGACTTCTCCCCAAAACTGCCGTTGCGGGCGGTGAGGGTGGCGAAGGAGGCGCTTCGGCTGAAGGCGGTTCGGCCGCCGGTGGAGCTGCCAAAGCCAAGTCGTCCGCCTCGACCAATGAGGTCGCCGTGTTGAACTTGAGCATCCGGGCAGTCAATCTCCAGAAAGTGAAGCAGGAGGCCAACGGTCAGATCGCTTATGATCTGGAGAAGCTGGCCAAGGCCAGTCCGCTATTCGATGCGTCGGAGACCCAGCTCTCTGGCAACCTTGAGCAGGTCGATGACACCACTGCGACCTTCACCTTCCCCCTGAAGCTCAAGCTCAAGCGTCCCATCAAGCTCTGATATGTCTTGGATCAAGCGCAACCTAGCCTTCGTCATCAGCTTGGCTGTGGCGTTGGCCCTGCTTATAGGCGGGGCCGTCTACCTGCTCTCGGCGCAGTCAGAGGCCGAAGCAGCCACCGGCGAACTCGAGGCCAAGAAAAACGAGTACGACACGCTCGTCAAGCGGGAGCCCTACCCGAATTCGAAGAACATCGATGTGGCCAAAGCCGAGCAAGTTCGCTTCAACGATCTGAAGAATCAGTCATTGGTCACGTTCTCCCAATATCCGACATTTGGGCCTTTGGATGACGCTTCCTTCAAGGCAATGCTGACTCGGACCATTGGTGATTTGGAGCGCTCCGCTGAGCGGAAGGGCGTCAAGTTGCCGTCGGGTTCCGATTCCACTTCGGGCTCCGGTTCGAAATACAACTTCACCTTCAACTCCCAACGCCGAGAACTGCGTCTGCCTCCCAGCACCCTCCAACCGCTCGCGCTGGCTCTGACCGACATCCGTGAATTCTCGGACGTTCTCTTCGCCTCCAAGATCCACTCGCTGCTCTACATCAAACGCTCGGCCATCGGCACCAATGAGCCGGCCGGTTCCGGTGACATCCTCTCCAAGAAGGTCAGCACCAACACGGTCATCGGTGCGGGCATCCATCCCTACGAAGTACAATTCCAGTGCTTTAGCTCAGAACTTGGCGAGGTATTGACCCGCTTCGTGGGTGCCTCCAACGCGTATGTTCTCAAGACCCTCAACGTGGACCGTCCTTCATCCGAGGGTTCTGATTCCGCCGAGGCTGCCCCGGTCAATCCAGCCGCCGGCATGATGGCCATGATGAGCCGCTATGGACTGCGTCCAGGGATGGGTGCCATGCCTCCGATCCAGTCCAGTCCTGCAGCCGCTGCGCCCTCGGGCAAGGTGGGTGATATCGTTCTCGAGCAGAAACCCATCAAGGTCACCCTAGGCTTCGAGGTGGTGCGTCTCGCGCCTCCCCCGACAGCAACTCAGGCTCCGAAGGCGACCCGCCGTTAGGCCGCAATTCCCGGAACCCATGGAATTCATCAAGAAACAATACGAGAAGCTGGTCTTGGGAGTCGTCCTTCTGGCTGTTGCTGGTCTGGCTATCTCCCTCGTCTTCTCCGTGTCCCAGGTCCGATCGGATCTGGAGAACGCCCTTCAGCAGCTGGCAGGAGCCAAGCAGAAACCATTGGTCCCTGAAAATCTCGAGACCAACCTGACGCAGACGGCCCTCAAGCGGGTCTCGCAGCACGTCCCGATGGTTTTGGCGGCTCCGGACCATTACACGTTCAACCCGATCACTTGGACACGAGCGGCCAGCGGACGCCTTGAGCCCTCCAAGCCCCGTCCCAACACGGGTGCCTCCGGTTTGGCCTACATCGCCTCTCACGATCTCGTCTTGGAAATCGCCTTTGAACAAGTTGCTGGAACTCCCGAATCACCTCGCTACCAGTTCTCCGTTCGCCGCGACTATGAGAAGACGGTCAATGGTCGCCGCTCCATGGTGGAGTCCGTGGCCGTGGGATCGGAGAACAAGGATCAACTCTTCCGGCTCGTTGAGGTTCAGGGTCCCAAGGAGTCTCCGACCAATTTCGTCTGTGAACTGATGGCTACCCGGGAGACGTTCAACTTGGCCAAAGGTAAGAATTTTCGCCGCACTCAGGGATATTCCGCCGACCTCCGTTACGAGGCTGATCGGCGAGATTTTCCTCAGAAACGCGTCGGTGAATCCATCACTCTCTCGGGGGCGGTCTACAAGATTGTTGCCATCGAGAAAGATGAACTAGTAGTGTCCGCCCCCAATTCCGTGCGTACCACAGTGGCGAGGTAATTCCCTTAATCGTCTCGTTGCATGTCCATTTTAGTCCAACCCGTGAAGAACCCCATGACGAAAGTCTCGAAGATCCTGAGTCTCGTCGCACTCATTGCCGCGTTCGATTCCGTCTCCACCCGCGCCATGGCGCAGGAAGCCGGTGAGATCGCCGTACGGCGCGAAGAAAAAGCCATCGTCTTGCGCAAGACGCTGGAGGCTGCTGCCACTGCTGCCAAGCAGGGCGATATGACTTCAGCGGCCAAAGCCTACGAGGATGCATGGAACTTGACCGAGGAATTGGGTTCCAGCGTTGAAAAGGAACGCAACATCACCATCGAGGGTTTCACTTCCAGCCGCTTGGCTTTGGCCTACGCAGCGGCCAAGGAGGGTGACTACAAAGAGGCCGACCTCCAGGTGAAGCGTTTGCTCAAGGTCGACCCCAATCACGTCAAGGCGAAGAACTTCAAGCGCGAGAACGACCAACGCTTGGCCAACCTCGTTGGTCGGGTTCCCTCCGAAGAAGCCCTCAGCTACATCGGTCAGGACAAAACCAACAAGCTGACGGCCGCCATTGCCGTCCAAGACGGCAAGCTGGCCTTCGAAATGGGTCACTTTGACCGTGCCGAGACCAAACTCCAGGAAGCCATCAAGCTCGACCCGGACAACGGCCCTGCTTACCAGTACCTGAACATCATTCGTGAGTCGAAATACACCCGCGCTCACCGTGAGAAGCTTCTGACCGACAAGGACAAGCTCCTGGAAGTGGAACAATACTGGGAACAGCCGAAATCCAAGCTGCCGATCGCGAATCCGTTTGCGAAAACCAATCGGGTCTACACCGGATCTGGTCGTCAGGCCATTTATCACAAGCTGGATACGATCCGCATCAACGAAATCAAATTCGACGGACTGCCCCTTGGTGAAGTGGTCAAGTACCTCGACGAGCAAACCCGTCTCCGGGACCCCGAGAAGAAGGGCATCGCTTTCGTGGTCAACTCGCAGGCAGACCTGCCTCTTTCAACGCCTGGAGGCGGCATCGATCCGATTACCGGAGCTCCTCAACAGGCACAGCAGGCTGCTGAGCCGCTGGACCTCAACAACGTTCCGGTGCGCATCAACCCTGCCTTGCGGGATCTGCGGTTGGCCGACGTTTTGGAAATCATCGTCAAAGTCTCCGAGAAGCCTCTCAAGTATTCCGTCGAGGAGTGGGGCATCATGATCCGGCAGCGTCTTCCTGAGGCCAGTCAGCTGCACTCGCGCTGGTGGCGTGTCAATCCCAATACCTTCATGGAAGGTTTGGAAAGCGTTACAGGCATAAGCCCCGCGGTCGCCTCCCAGGGTGGTGGTGGCCAAGGCGGTGGTGGCGGCGGCGGCGGTGGCGGCGGCCAGCAGGGTCAAGGTGGCGTTTTCACTATCCCGCGCGTTGAAGTCAGCGGTGGCGGCGGCGGTGGCGGCGGCATGGGCGGCGGCGGTGGCGGTGGAGGCATGGGCGGTGGTGGTGGCGGCATGGGTGGTTCAGGAATCTCCGGAGTCACTCGCACCAACCTCACGGCCAATATCCAGGTTGTGGTCCGTCAATTCTTCATGGCCTGTGGTCTGAATTTCCCGATGACCATGATACCCGGTCTGGCCGGTGGTGCTGGTGGCGGCGGCGGCGGCATGGGCGGCATGGGCGGCATGGGCGGTGGCATGGGTATGGGTGGAATGGGTGGCATGGGCGGCGGTATGGGTGGCATGGGTGGTCCCGGCATGGGCAGTGTCTATCCCGCGGGCGTCGCTCCCTGGGAGCAGGACCAGAAGGCGTTGTTCTTCAACGACCGCACCGGCATCCTCTTCGTTCGGGCCACGCTGTCCGATCTCGATATCATCGAACAGGCCATTCAAATCCTCAACGTGGCTCCTCCCCAGGTGGAAATCGAAGCCCGGTTTGCTGAAATCAACCAGACCGATAGCAAGGCACTCGGCTTTGATTGGCTCTTGGGCAATACCCTCATCGGAGGTGGTCGCCTTGGACTCTCCGGTGGCAGTGCTCCGAGCTACACCGGCCAACCGTCTGCGGCCAATCCGGGCAGTATTTCCCCGGTGGATGGATCCCAAATTCTCCCCGGCGGAGTATTCCCTGGAACCAGCGCAGCGGGCTTGGCAGCGCCTGGAGCCAACGATCAATTGGTCACCTCGGGTTTGCGCAATACGACTGCCGACAGCGGCAAGATTCCTGAAGTCTTCAGCCTGACGGGTATCCTGACCGATCCTCAATTCAGGGTCGTCATCCGTGCACTTGAGCAGCGCGACGGTGTGGACCTGCTCTCGGCGCCGAAGGTTACGACGTTGAGCGGCCGTCAGGCCCACATGGAGGTTTCGGATGTCCGCACCATCGCCGTGGGGTTGAACAACCAGGGTGGCGGTGGCGGTGGTCAGGGTGGTGGCGGTGGCGGCGCCGGCGGAGTTGGCGGTGGTGGCGTTGGAAACAACGTGAACCAGGCTGCGATCAACTTGATCATCCCCGGAACCGTGTCCCAACCGTTCGGTCCGGTTCTCGACGTGCTTCCTTACGTGTCGTCCGATGATGAAACCATCCAGATGACCATCCTCCCGACGATCACTGAATTCGTTGGTTATGACGATCCGGGTCCGTTCGTGCCGCAAATCCTCGGCTTGACGTCCGGCAGCTCGCCGATTAGCCGCACCTCAGTTCTTCCGCTCCCGCGTCTCCGCGTGCGCATGGTCACCACCAGCGCCATCGTGTGGGATGGTCAGACGGTTGCCTTGGGTGGTTTGATCGCCGAAGATAACGTCAAGTCGCGGGACAAGGTTCCTGTGTTGGGAGATCTCCCGGTGCTGGGCCGCTTGTTCCGCAGTGAAAATTCACGGACGGTGAAGAAGAACCTGATGATCTTCGTGACCGCGACCATCGTGGATGCCGCCGGCAAGCGCGTTCATGATCCGGAGAACATGCCCTTTGATCCCAACTCGGTTTCTCAAAAAGCGTCGGCGAAATAAACCTGCTGCTCAACTACAGCCGGTGGACTGATTGAACTGTCTAAAGGCTTCACGAGTCTTCAGGCAAACCATCCATGAACCAAATCCGAAACTGCCGATCATCCTGGACGCTGATGGGTCTCGCTGCACTCATCGGTCTGTCCGGATCGAGTCTGGGCCAAGGGGTCCCTGCCGGGTCACCACGACTGACAATTCAGGAAGTGGCTCCCGCCTCCGTCGAATTGCTTGGGTCTGAGGTGCGAATACTTCCCAACGGCACCTCGCCTGCGGGTTTGGTAGGCGATCAGGTCAATGCGTCCTCGGCAGCCGTGGGATCCGTTGCGTTCGTGGTCTGGCAAGACAATGCCATCGACGGTGATGGGCTTGGCATCGGATCTCGCGTCTACAATTTGCAGTCTGGATCGGCCAGTCCTCAAATCCTTCGCGTCAACCAACAGGCGCTGTTCAATCAGGAGAATCCCGTTGTTTTGGCTCTGGCCGATGGTTCTGCGGTGGTGGCTTGGCAATCTGGTAAGCCCGGAAAGCAATCCATCCATGCACGGCGCCTTTCCCGTTCCGGCGTGCCCCAAGGTGATGAATGGGTGGTGGCGCTGGCCGATTCAATTGGCAGCCATGAATCCCCGGCATTGACTGAAATCCCCGGTGGCGGATTCGCCGTCGCTTGGCAGGCCATCGGAGCCGACGGGGTTTCATCCAAGATCAACCTGCAAAGTTTCAAGGCTTCTGGATCACCTTCCAGTGATCGTCGGGTTCTCGGCACTTCGGCATTGGTCGATCGGGCGCCGACGCTCTCGGCGCTCCCCAACGGTGACATTGCCGTTGCCTGGGTTGCTGAACAGGCTTCGGTCGATGTGCTGAATCTCGGTGGCCAGGCCACACGTCGTGAGGCCAACTCCGATATTTTCGCCCAAATCATCCAAGTCGACGGCAGGGCGGCATCCCCCATTTGGGTCAACGGAGCCGCCGCACCGTGCGATCGCCCATCCATGGCGACATTGCCTACCGGAAAGCTGGTGATCGGATGGTCCGAGTACAATCTCGAGAATAAATCTGCTTGGGATATTCGCGCAGCGACCGTGTCCAACACCGGTGTCCTTGTCGGATCCCCCATCACCCTCAACGATTACCGATCCTACGATCAAACCGGGGTTCGAATCTCTTCCGGGCCTGACGGAGCGTTGGTCGTATGGTCCACCCGCGGTGCAGACGGATCTGGTTTGGGAATCGCCGCCAAGGCCATCACTGCCAACGGACTGGCTGCTGGAGAGGAAATGATCCTCAACCAAAATCGCAAGAACGACCAATTTGCGCCGAATGTGGTGGCCACCGGATCCGGATACCGAGCTATCTGGAGCGATTTCTCGGGTATCAGCACCGGAGTAGACCTCTCGGCACGCGATCTTAAGAAGGTGTCCGTGACTCCGCGCCAGAAGCTCCGCCTTTCTTGGGAAACGGTGGTCGGGGCCAAGTACCGTTTGGAATCCTCCACGGATCTCCTCCACTGGAACGAGGTTCAGGCCACTCAAACGGCCACCTCGACCACTCAGACAGCGTCCATTGATGCAGGCGCTGCTGCTCAGTCCTACTTCCGCGTCCAATCCGATCGCTGACCATGCGCACGACCCCCTTTATCGTTCAAATCGTCGCCCTGCTGCTGCTCGGAATCCTGCCGACCAGGGCATTCACCCTCCTGGGCCCCATGGCTGGATGGCAGGCTCCTGAACTCGGCTACAACATCCCGGATAGCGCCCCTGAATATGGTGGGCCGCGCCTGCGCGGCGACGAATACCGTCTCAGCACTCCGATCGTCACCTACGGCATTGATGGATCGTTCATGGAATTCTTCGGCGCCGATGGAGCGCGTGCCGTGGATGAGGCATTTGCTCTCTTCAACAGCCTGACCAATGTTTCTGCATTCAGCGAAAATCTGGAAGAATTTCCGCTCAAGGCCGATGGAGTCAACCCAACGGCCAGTGCCTTGGGGCTCATTGATGTCAAAACCCAGATCCTGTCCCAGATCATGGCCACACTGGGGCTGACATCTCCAGAGCGTTGGTGTTGGTCCATCCGCGGACGGGCTGTGGATCCGATTCGATATTCGGTTGCCAATTTCAATTATGATCCGATTTCCGGCCGCCCTTCCCGCTATGTGAATGGGACCATGTATTCGTACATCGTGCGCGATATCTTCAATGTTGACGGTGCCCGTATATTTTCCGATGCACGCGAAATACCAGTTGATTCCGCCAACCCCAATATCAGCTTGGCGTCCACCGTTAGCATCAATAGTTTCGTGACCAGTGACGACCGCGTGGCTCGATCCATCAACCCGAACGGTCGTTACTTCACCGGTCTTACCCGGGACGATGCCGGCGGATTGCGCTACCTGTATCACCCTGCCAACCGCAACTACGAGGCAGCACCCGCCGGGTCGATTCGCGGCAGTGTTTCCACGGCGGGAGGTGGCTCGTCGACTGCTCTCGAATCTCCGTGGACGGTTGCCGGTTCCTCCGGATTGGTCGGAACCACCGCAGTCGGAACGACCACTACGAGCAACGTTTTGCAGTTGGTCAATCTCGCCGTTCGGGCTGGTGTTGATCGGGTTCGATTCGTCAAAGTGAATCTGGACCCGGTGCTTCGCCAAAACGCCCGTCAAGCGGCAGTCACCTATCCTGAAGTGGTCAGTTCCAACGGTGTCGTCCTCCGTCAGGTTGTCAGTCGTTTGATCGCACGCCCGGAGATTTTGATCAGCGCTCGGGATCTCGGTGTGCTCGATAACTACGCTCCGGTTGCTTTCGAATTCTCTCCGGTGACGTTCCAAAACACCGGTGCCACTCTCGATGCCGCCGCCGAAGGGCCCGGAAACATCGAACCGGTTTCCAGCTACACTTTCTCGAAGCTCGGCGTTTACTCGCTACACTTCGGTAACACCGACGAGCAAGACGGGCAACCCGGCAACATCTGGGGCTCATTTGACGGCAGCACCAACGCTCCGATCCTCTATCCGATTGGCAGCAAGCTTTCGGATCTCGAAGCAGCTGTTCTCTCCCTTCGGAGCAACTGAACTGACCGATGAAAACCACGAAATTCTCGACCCGAATCTCCATCATGGTCAGATCTCTCATTTCTGCTGTGGCCTGCAGCTGGGTTGCCATTGCGGGCGATTTTTACAACGGCGGCAATTATTCGGTGGACCGGCCGATCGATGCGGTCTCATTTGTCAACGCAGGGACATTCTCTGCCGACACATTTGATCTGTTTGCGACCCGCAATACCCTCAATTACACGAATCTCGGAACCATTCAGGCGAGCTATGGAATGGAGTTCTTGAATGTCAATTCCAAGGGGTTTCGGCTTCCCAGCCAGACGATTTTCAACGGCGACCGCGCCGTGATTGAAGGCATTGGTTCGGCCATCTTCGGGTTCGGTTATCCAGACGGTCAGTCCTACACCTACGGAGACGGTGGGTATTTGATTTTCAATGCCACCAATATTGTCAATCGGGGCCGGATCTCTGTTTCCTTTTGGGGGGACATTGCTGCAAATGGTCACAACGTTGATCTGACCCGATCCACCCTGACCACCCTCAATCGCACGTCCCCGGAATTTGGGAGATTTGCGAGTCTCGAGGGAGGTATCCACGTTGCGAATAGCCCTGGCGGAGTCGAGAATTTGTATTGGGGATATTCGACAATACCAGTTGATTTTGCGTCCTTTGCAACCGCTAGACCGGTGCGAACCACCTATACGACTGCGACCACGAACATCGTGGTGACCAATATTCTGGCAAATATCGACATCAGTTATCTTGCGGCCATTGATCGCGTCCCGGGTAACCCCATCGACAACCCTGAAAATTGGATCGGTGATGGGATTTCATCGGCGGGTTTTCCTCCGGTGCCCGCGTTGGTCTACATCCAGACGAACCAGTTGACTGCTACGAACAATCGCATCAATGCGGTGTTCATCATCAATCGAAACTCCAATGTCGTGGCTTCGGCTTCGGTCGATGGGACCCGCAGCCTGGCCGTCACCTTGGGATACCTCAACACGAACAACACGGCTGGATCGGTCGAGTTTGAGAGTCTGCGCATTGTCGAGAGCTTCACCACAGCTCCTACGAATATCTACGGGTGGGATTACCGGACTCCCGAAACGGCAGTGCCCTTCAATGTCCGCCTCGCTCGGAATGTTGGCGTCTCGATCCCCATCAGTCGGGCCGAGAGAGCCATCATTGGTGATGAGCTCAATCCTCTCAATCCGATTTCCAGATCCAATCTCTTGTCGCGCTACCTGAATGATTCACGGTCGGGTGCCAACAGTCCGTTCACTAGGGATCTCTTCACAACGGGTTACTTCGGTTTACTGACAAACGGCGTAGCCTACACGAATTTGGTCTCAACCAACGACTATATGGCTTATTCGTTCGCCATCACATCGCTGCCTTCCAAGATTCCCAATCCCACCAACAGCACCTATGGGTCGGTGATTCGCGCACTCGGCAGACGTTTCTTTGGATCGCAGTCCCAATCTTCCTTCGGATACGCAACGAATCTCGCCGGTCGGGTGAGGATCGAGGCGAACAACCTTAATCTCGAGGATGCCCGCATTCGTGCACACGGAGTGATCAACATCAAGGCCAAGCACGTCACCTCATCGGCTTCCACGAGTATCGCCGCGCCTTACGCTCACTATGACCTGGGCTCCACCAATGGCACTATGGTCTACCGTGGGTTCAACCCGGTGGGACAACCGAATCTGACGGGCATCATCAAGGTCTTTGTCACCTCATGGACCAATACTGCAGAGTTCCCGGATCCTGCTGCGGCCGCAGCCACCACGGATCCCACCGCGGGAACCGGCACCGCGACTCCGGTGAATCTCTTGGCCGATACCCACTTCCGAGTGATGATTATCGATGCAGACATCGATCCCTTGAGAACCACGGGTGAGCTCGTCGGTTTGAAGCTCCGGGCCACCAATCTGACCACCGTGGATCCGGTGCTGTACCAAGTGCCCAGCGATGACGCGGTGCCCACCATTTATCCGGATGGATTCTCAGGGGCCTCCTCGATCTCCGGTACTGAGCAGGTGGCTCCGGTGACCGAGAACTGGATCAACCAGGGAGTCTTCCAATTGTTCGGTTCCGTCGGGGTTTCTTCCCGCACCTTCCCGATGCTGAAAACCCTTTCCAATGCATCCGACATCATCGGTGATCGGGTGGCTTTGGGGGTGGGACAGGGCTCGCCTCTGAGTTACATCACCAACACCGGTTCGATCATCTCTTCCGGTTATCTGGGATTGGGGGCATCGACTCTCCACCATGCCGGGCAGTTTGAGGCTGGCAACGTTGCGGATCTGACAGCGGACTCGATCTTATTGGCCGGAACCAACAGCATCTTGGCCGGTGGTGGATTGACGATTACTGCCAAGACTCTGGATGCCAGCGCCGGTGGTTTGATCGCTACTCCGAACTTGATGACCTTGAACGTGAGCGACAAATTTGTGGCACCCGCTGGCAAGGTACTCGTCCTATCGGCCGCAGGAGTGAAATTGGGAGCGAATGCGAGTTCCAACGACCTCAGTGGCGTGAGCGTCTCTGTCAATGCTGGTCGTTTCGAGACGGCCTTTGTGGACTGGCCGGGTCTTAATCGTGGGACCGAGGCTTCGGGCTTCGTGAACAACTCGGCCATCAGCGCCTTGGTCTTGACCGTCGGTGAATACGGCCGCGCCGAGGTCCGTGCCTCGGGATCGGGTGATCGAGCTTTGTACACCCGGCGCTTGGAGTTGAACGGAGAGTTCAGCCAGTACATCAACATCACCAACAAGACGTTTGATGCCGATGGCTTGGCATCGGTACTGAGCATCGACAGCAATACGCGCCTTTACTACAGCATCGTCTCGGTCAACGGCATTGAGCTTTCCGGACCGGTTCTCGATGGCGCTCTGGGTGGCCGTTTGCGTCTGGTGCGCATCGGTGGCGCCAATGGCGGACCGATTTCGATGACCGTGGGCGATGGCTACGTGGTGGAGGCTTCGTGGGCGGTTCGTTACTCGGTCTCGCTCGACTCCGATGGTGACGGTCTCGTCAACGCCTTGGATATCACACCGTTTTCCGGGGCCGTGGTCACCACCAAGGCCATCGAGCTTCAAGGCAAGCCGTACTTGGAAATTTCTTGGGACGCTGCTGCCAATACCGACTACCAAATCTTGGCGCAGGAGCCTGCGGTTGGGTCTGCTTGGACTGGTTTGAGTCGCATGTCCAATACTTCAGGATCTTCGAAGGTACTGAAGTTCTACGATCCTCTGGATCAGGGGACCGGGGCCAAGGCCTATCGCATTCTCTACAAGCCTTAATTGGCACACTTCCCTCGGACTCGATTCCGATTGTTTTGGGCGCTGGAGAATGAAGGTTCCCCAGCGCTTTTTTTGAAATGATCACCGTAGGCATCACTGGAGGGATCGGAGCGGGCAAATCCGAGGCGTCGGATCAATTGAGTCGTCTGGGGATTCCTGTCTTGGACACCGATGTCGTGGCCCGGGAACTGGTGGCTCCGGGCCAACCCGCCCTGGCGGATATCACGGCCGCCTTCGGGTTGGGAATCGTCGATGCTCAAGGCCAGTTGGATCGTGCCGAACTGGCTCGGAAGGTGTTCGACGACAGCGCAGCCCGTCAGCGACTGGAAGCCATCTTGCATCCTCGGATTTATGACGTTTGGACCGCTTGGATCCGGGAGAAAGCCCTTGAGGGTCACGGCCTGGGCGCCGTGGTGATCCCCTTGCTTTACGAGAAAGATTACGGCTCCCACTTTCAGGTCATCCTGGCCTTGGGCTGCACTCCACAAACCCAGCGCCAGCGTCTGCAACAACGCCAATGGTCGGACCGGGTGATTGACCAACGTTTGGCGGCTCAGTGGCCTATGTCGGAAAAATTGCAGCGGGCCGACTATTGCCTCTGGAGCGAAGGCCAACGCGAGGTCCTCCACCAACAAATGGATGCGGTGCTGCAGAGGGTGGGATACCGGCGGTCGTCTTGAACCGAGGCGGCGAAATCGGCAGGAGTGGAATCCTTGGATCCGATCGGAATCCTACTTGCTGCCGGGCTTGGTCGCGGGAATCGCCGCCAAGTCCGGAGGTAGGTGGAGGGGATCAAAGGTTTCCACATCCAGCCGGATCAGAGGGATCAAGGGAACGCCCAGATCCAAAGTCCCATCCGAACGGTCCACCACCATGGCCACGCCGACCACGGAGCCCTGAAGGCCCTGGACGATCTGAACCGTCTCGAGGGCCCGTCCGCCCTTGGTCACCACATCCTCGACCACCAGGCACCGTTCTCCCGTCCGGATCTTGAACCCGCGTCGCAGGACCAACGCGCCATTCTCCTTCTCGGCGAAGATGAAGCGGCAGCCCAGTTGGCGCGCCACTTCTTGGCCAATGACGAGCCCGCCCATGGCCGGAGCGATGACGGTCTCAACCCCGAGTGCGCGCACCTTTTCAGCGAGGGCGGCTCCGAAACGTTCCACCAACGGCATTTCTTGGAGAGCAAGCGCACACTGAAAGAACTGCCGGCTGTGGAGGCCACTGCGCAAGATGAAGTGCCCGTCGAGCAGGGCTCCGGTTTGCCGGAACAGGGAGAGAGCTTCCTCGTTGGTCATCGGACGTGAGAATGACCCGGTGATCGGCCCGGAACGAGCGGAAATCTGTGGTGGAATGGCCGTTCCCCACCGGTGTATTGCGGGTGGATCCTGAAGGCACCGAGGCGCGATGGGACCTGCCCACCGGCCTCCATCATTTGGAAGCCGAAGGGCACAGGCTGCGGATTTCGCAGCCGTTGCAATCTGGAGACCGTGCCCCGCAGCGCCGCCGGCCATGCCAAATGAGCCAGTGACTGAAAAGGGTCCAGTCGCACGGGGCGACCCACTGCATCAGGTCCTGTTCGATCTTCTCGGGATGTGTGTTTGCGCTGAGTCGCAATCGCAGGGAAAGGCGGGCCACATGGGTATCGACCACGATTCCGGATTCGATCCCAAAGGCATTTCCCAACACCACGTTGGCGGTCTTGCGTCCCACGCCATCCAGCGCGAGCAAGGCATCCATCGACTGCGGAACTTGTCCCCCGTGTTGTTCCATCAGCACACGACAGCAGGACTGGATGTTGCGGGCTTTGTTGCGGAAAAGGCCGATGCGCCGGATGTCGAGGGTCAGGGTCTCGAGATCGGACTCGGCGTAGTCTTGGGCCGATCGGTACTTTTGGAACAGGGACTCGGTGACGATGTTCACCTGTTTGTCGGTGCACTGGGCCGAAAGGATTGTGGCCACCAGCAGCTCCAAGGGATTGGAGAACTCGAGTTCACAGTGTGCCTCCGGATAGGTCGCTCGAAGGATCTCCATCAGGGCACCGACTCGCTGTCGCCGGGCCGTCGCAGACTCGCGGGGCATGTCCTGAGTCTTCCGTGAAAACCCCGCGGGTCAATGACCGCCTCCCGCGACTTGTAAGATCCCGGTTGGGATTTCTGCGGAATGCATCCATCGTGGATCCCAAGAGTTGCTGGAGCAGCCCAACTGTCGCCCGTCATGTCCAAAATCCCTTCCGGTCATCCCGATGCCCTCGGCCCTGTTGCTCAGGGTCCTGCCACCACCCGTCGTCGTCCCGCCCGGACCGAAAAGGAGTCCTGGACCAAGCCGGGTGTCGCCTCGGTGGCGGCCCCATCCGAGAGCTTCACCTTCAAACTCAAGCCCCGTGAGATCGCGCGGCATTTGGACCGCTTCGTCATTGGGCAGAGCGAAGCCAAGAAGGTTCTCGGCGTGGCGTTGTGCGACCATTTCCAGCATGTGCGCATGACCCAGGAGGGTGTCGATGCCCCCTTTTACCAGAAGCAAAATGTTATGCTTCTGGGCCCCACCGGCGTGGGAAAGACCCACCTGATCCGTTCGGCGGCCGAACTCATCGGCGTGCCCTTCGTGAAGGCCGACGCCACCAAGTTCAGCGAGACGGGTTACGTCGGTGGTGATGTGGACGACCTGGTCCGTGATCTCCTCCGCCGGGCCGGAGGCAATGTGAAGCAGGCTGAGCACGGCATCATCTATCTCGATGAAGTGGACAAGCTGGCGACCCGCGGTGAGAGCGGCGGCCGGGATGTCTCCGGTCGGGGTGTGCAAACCAATTTGCTCAAGCTCATGGAAGATGGCGACGTTCCGGTCGTCTCGCCCAATGACATGAATGCCCAGATCCAGAACGCCATGACGGCGATGCGGGGCAATGGGTCCGGCCAACCCGAGACCATCAACACCCGTCACATCCTCTTCATCGTCAGCGGAGCATTCGCCGGCCTGGACCAGCGCATCCGCTCCCGGTTGCTGACGGCAGCAACCAGCGGGTCACCGGATCCTCAATGGTCGGCATCCAAGGTGTCCCGGCTCAGCTCCGATGAACTCTTCGCCGAGGCCATGACCGGCGACTTCATCCAGTATGGTTTGGAGCCCGAGTTTGTGGGTCGTCTACCGGTTCGCGTGGCGTGCCATGGGCTGGATGCCGACGACCTCTTCAATGTGCTCCGCCGGAGCGAAAGCAGCCTCATTCGCCAGTACGAGCGGGCCTTTGCCGCCTATGGCATCGAGGTGAGTTTCAACGATGCCGGCCTGAGAAGTCTGGCCCGATTGGCCGGTCAGGAAAACACCGGGGCCCGTGGCCTGATGACCGTGTGCGAGCGTGTGTTCCGCGATCTCAAGTTCGCCTTGCCGTCCAGCAAGGTCCGGCGGTTCGAGGTGACCCCCGAATTGGTGGCCGATCCGCGAGCGGCCCTGCGGCAGTTGCTCAAGGACGCTCGTTGAGCGACTGGGTGGGAGACATCAACCTTCGATCTCGTCGGCAGCCCCGATGAGGCCGGCGAGGAGCCCTCCGCTCACGGTGGCGATGGCCCCGATGACGGAAAGGAAAACCGGCAGGTGGAAGTTGATCGCGATGGCCCAGATGTGGCCACCGGCGATGGACAGTCCCAGACAGCCGAAGATGAGCAGCGTCTTCATATGGCGGCAAACTACCGCCACTCCCCGGTTTGTCAGCAAGGGTTTATGCCCTTCGGAATCGTGGGCTCGGCCGGAACGATTCAGTTGAATCGTTCCGTATAGGTTTCAACGGGCCCGCAGCGCTTGAACGGTGGCGACCTTGGAGATGTACCACCGGCCCTCCCATTTTCGGAACCGCAGTTCGAATTCCTGGGCGGCCTGGCCATTTCGGGAACCTGTGTCGATGGCGGCCACCAATGTGGCCCTCGCCGAGGTCGGCATGCGATCGCTGATTTGGATCTCGCTGAGTCGGACCTTCAGTCCGGGGAATTGTTGAGTCATCCCCGCCGCGGCCGCCCGAACCTCATCCACCCCGGTGAGATTTCCAGAGAGCCCGCCAAAGACATCCACCTGGATTTCCACATCCCGGGTCAGGCACTGGGTCAATTGACCCACCCGAGCCAGCAAAGCCAATCCATCGGCGGGTTTGCCTTCGGAGGAGATGGAAGCCCGGGCCTGCTCAAGCACCCGCCGGATGCGCTCCTCCTCGGAGGGCAGGATCCACCAGAGCGCCCCGATCGCCAGGGCGACCAGTACGCCGAGCAGGATCTTCCGAGGCACGGGAATCATGGGTTCATCAGACGGCCGACAATGCGGTTTTCATTCACGATCCCAAAGTAGTGGTCGCCCTGGCGCATGGATCGGTTGTCGCCGATGACGTAGTGGTCGCCGTCTTGAAGTTGCACTTCCTCGACATTCCATCGAGCAGGGTTCTGGACCCCGTTGGTCGGAGGTAGGAGGTAGGGCTCCTCCAGCGGTTCACCGTTGATGAGCACCGTGCCTTGCACGATGCGCAATCGCTCCCCAGGGAGGGCAATCACCCGTTTGAGGAGGAGGACTTGTTTGCCTGCCTCCTGAATGCCAATCACGTCTCTGCGCTGGGGTGTTGCGAATCGGTAGGCCAACTTGTTGAGAAAGCGCCGCTGACCGTCCCGGTAGGTGGGCTGCATGCTGATGCCCTGCACTCGGATGGGTTGGATGGACATCCGGAAACCGACGAAGACGAGCACCAGCGTGATGGCGAGTCGCACCAGTGTGGTCCGGGGGTTGCGACCAATGGCCATCACCTGCCACCACGGGACTGGGGTATCGATGAATTGGGACATGCGGTGGATGGGGACCGATCCGGGAGCGGATGATCGGACCGCCCAAGGGTTTGTCGATGGAATCGGTAGGCCCGAAGTGGCCGTAAGGCAAGGATGGACCCATTGGTCGCGGGCCAGGCCCGCCATCAGGCGAGTATCTCGCGAATGACGTGGCCTTCGACATTGGTCAGGCGTCGCTGCACTCCGTTGTGCTCAAAGGTCAGTCGTTCGTGGTCCAATCCGAGCAAGTGCAGCAGGGTGGCATTGAAATCGTACAGGGGATGGATGTCCTTCACGGCCGCCCGTCCCAGTTCATCGGTCACGCCATGGCTGACTCCTTTGCGAATTCCGGCGCCGGTCATCCAACAGGTGAACCCGTCCGGATTGTGATCCCTTCCCTGAGCACCCTTCTGGAAAAACGGCATGCGTCCGAATTCGGTGCACCAGACCACGAGTGTGTTCTCCAAAAGACCTCGCTGCCTGAGGTCGCGGATGAGGGCCGCCGCGGGTTGATCGAGGATGGACGCGTGGCGGTCGTACTGTTCCTTGAGCTTGTTGTGACCGTCCCAGTTGAGTTCGCCGCCGCTGGCGTAGGCCCCATTGAAGAGTTGCACAAACCGCACGCCCCGCTCCACGAGCCGCCGTGCCAGGATGCAGTTGCGGGCGAAACCTGCCTTGATGGGATTGCCGGTGTCATCGGCTCCGTAGGCCCTCAGGATGTGCGCCGGCTCAGTGGACAAATCGCTGATCTCCGGAACGCTGAGCTGCATTCGCGCCGCCAACTCATAGCTGGCGATTCGGGCGGCGAGTTTTTCGTCACCGGGGTGTTGTTCGAGGTGGCGCTGGTTCAATTGCCCGAGCAGGCGTCGGGCGGCTTGATCGGCCTCGCGGGTGATTCCGGGAGCCGACAGGTGACGCACCGGATTTTGGGCGCTCCACGTCGTTCCTTGAAAGGTGGCCGGCAAGAAGCCGGAACCCCAGTTGTTCGATCCATTTTGCGGGACGCCGCGAGGGTCGAGCAGCGAGACGAAGGCCGGCAGGTCTTGATTGTCGGTGCCCAACGCGTAGCCAATCCACGACCCAACACTGGGGAACCCGTCGAGTGCGAAGCCTGTGGAGAGGAAGTTTTCGGCAGGCCCGTGGGTGTTGCTCTTGCTGGTGAGCGAATGAACGAAGGCGATGTCATCGGTCAATTCGGCCAGGTGCGGGATGAGGTCCGAAACCATCTTGCCGGTTTGTCCGCGCGGTCGGAAGGCGTACTGAGGGCGGGCGAGATTTCCGGCGGGTCCCTGGAAGGTCACGGCCGGTCCGCCCGGCATGGGCTTGTCGTGCCAACGGTGGAGCTCGGGCTTGTAGTCCCAGGTTTCGAGTTGGCTGACCGCCCCGGCGCAAAAAATCACGATGACGTTCTGGGCCCTCGGGGAGAAGTGCGGCGGACGCGGACGGTTGGGGTGGGCCAGGTCGGCGAGGACAGCGCTTGCATCGGGTTGGGCCGCCAGAAGGCCCTCTCGACCGAGCAGGTGGGTCAGGGCGACCGAGCCCAGCGCGGTGGCACTGCGCCCCAGGAACCCCCGGCGGTCGAGCAGTCCATGTCCCTGGAAAGAAAGCGATTCGGCCCTGGGGTTCATGGAATGAAGAGGAATTCGTTGCTGTTGAGGAGGGCCCGGCACAGCACCTCGAGATCCTGTCCCCGTAAAGCCTTCAGGGCTTCTTGTTCTTCGGCCGGCGTGGCGAGGCGGGACAGGGTCAGCAGGAAGGCGCGTTGGACTTGGTCTTGCGGCAGGCTTCCGGCTTCCCCTCGCACCCGACGCGCCAAGGCGGACGAGCGTTCCAGCGTGAAGCGGCTGTTCCAAAGATTCAGGGCTTGGATGGGGGTTGTCGATTCGCGCCGCCGTGACGTGCTCTGTCCGGCATCCGGGCAATCGAAGGCTCCGAATACCGCCTCGGGTTCTCGGCGCACTTTATGCGCGTAAATCATGCGGCGCAGGCCGTCGGCCGGGAAGGACTCCACCGGTTTGAATCCGCTGAGGCCCCCGCGTTGATCGAAGAGGTCGAAACCCCGGCCCCCGCGTTGTCGATTGAGTTCTCCGGCCACCGCAAGCATGGCATCGCGAATGGATTCAGAGCCTAGACGTCGTGGCGGGTAGCGCCAGAGGAGCCGAGCTTCGGCGTCCAGTGCCGCTGCGGCTTTTCGGTGGGCGGAAGACTGTCGGTAAGTGGCCGACAGCACGATCCACCGGTGCAAGTGCTTGGCGGATCCACCGTTCGCGATGAACTGGCGGGCCAGCCCGTCCAAAAGCCCTGGATGGGATGGCCGGCTGCCCGCGCGGCCGAAGTCGCTGGGTGTGTCCACCAGTCCGGTTCCGAAATGTCCCTGCCAAATCCGGTTGACCATGACCCGCGCGATCAAGGCCAGATTGGGTTGGGTTAGCCATCGGGCCAGAGCTTGTCGCCGCTCGGGCTCTGGTGCGTCGGCAGGCAGGCGCACCGTTCCCAAGACTTCCGGCACCGACGGCGTCACCTCGGGCCCGGGCTGTTCGGGATCACCCCGGCGCAGCAAGTGGATGCGGTCGGGTTTGCGGAAGATTCCGGCAAAGGCCTGTTGTGAGGCCACGGTGCCGGCAATGGCGCGTTCGAGCCGGAGGCGTTCGTCGAGCAGCGCCTGGGCCTGTTGGCGGGATCGGGGATCCAATTCGGCGAGGGCGGCGGGCGGCAATTCCCACTCGTCCGCCGTGGGATTTCGGCCCTCAAAGGGTTTCCGGTCACTGGCATCGGCCACCGCGATCCAATCGCCAGAGTCCGTTTCCACTTCGATGCGATAGGCCGTGGCCAAGCGATCGGAGAATTCTCCCTGCCGGTCGCGGGCCCAAGTCACCCGGTCGATGCGCTGCGGCTCAGGGAACTCCAAGACGACCCATCCGCGGCCCTTCTCGTGAGACATCCAGCTGTGGGAGTTGCCGTACTGTCCATCGTGGATGAAGCGCAGTTCGTGTCGGTTCTCCACGGTGGTGTCGCCGGAAGATCGGACTCGGGTGCCCCGGCTCGCCAAGGCGACGTTTCGAGACTCCAGGTCCCAGACCTCCAACTCGTCGATGCACGGTTCCAGCGAATTAGTCTCCAAAATGGTGAAGCGGACCCGCCGTGTGCTGACCGCAGCAAAACGGTCGGTGTTCATCCGGGCTTTGACGGCCGCGCGCGTCGGCATTGCCTTGGAGGGAGGGTTTCCGGTGGCAGGACCGGGTCGGGCCAAGGGTTCCAGTTTCGACAAAGCGGCCACCACGGATGCCTTGCGCTCTTTCCACCGGCGGATGTCTTCGCGGCGGGCTTGGGATTCCGGGTCCGTCAGTTCCCGATCTCCGTATTCGACCCCGGCGAAGAAGGCCTGCATGCCGAAATAATCCCGGGAAGAAATCGGGTCGAACTTGTGATCATGGCACCGCGCGCAGCCGATGCTCAGACCCAGGAAGCTCTGGGCGGTGTTGACGACGATTTCGTCGAGGGCGTCTTGTCGGGCCAGGCGCTTGGAAATGTCGTCGGCTCCGATCTGGCCCGGCAGAAGCACCGAGGCCGTGACCAGGAATCCCGTGGCGGCGTCGCGACCGTGCTGATCTCCAGCCAGTTGCTCCCGGATGAAATCGGGATAGGGCGTGTCGGCATTGAAGGCCCGGATCACATAGTCCCGATACGGCCAGGCATGGGGGCGTTCGGTGTTGACCTCGAAACCATGGGTGTCGGCGTAGCGCACCACATCCAACCAATGTTGGCCCCAGCGCTCTCCGTAGGCCGGAGATTGCAAGAGCGACTCCACCACCCGCTCTGCGGCATCCGGGCGCGGATCTCGCTGGAAGGCCAGAGCTTCCTCCGGTGTCGGTGGAAGGCCGGTCAAGTCGAAGTGCACCCGGCGCAACCAGGCGATGCGGTCGGCTTCGGGTGACGGATCCAGACCGGCCCGTTCCAGCGCATCCAGAATCCACAAATCGGGAACGGTCCGGGCCCATCCGACGGCTTTCGGCCGAGGAGGTTCCGCCCGGCTCAGGGGTTCGAAGGCCCAGTGGGTGCCCGGGTTGTTCGTCGCTTCAGCCAACAACGCCGCAGCTCCCCAAAGCGCGGACGCGAGGTGACGGATCCAGACTGGAATGAAGCGTCGCATGCCAAAGGCCATTCGGGGAGATCAACAGACCCACAGCAGACCATCCTGCTTGCCGGGGTCAAGGGGTTGGCTATTCAGACTTTCTGCTGCCCCGACTTTCTGCTTGCCTCGGAACGGTTCCGGACGAACTTATGAGAACTATGAAGAAAATCCTCGCACTCGCCGCCACTCTGTTCCTTTCCGCCTCCGTTTTCGCCGGGGAGTTCCCGGACATTAGCGTCAAGGAGGTCAAAGCCCTGGTGGCTTCCAAGAAGGCCGTGTTCATCGATGTGAACGGTTCGGAGTCCTACGCCAAGGCCCACGTCCCGGGCGCCCTGGATTTTGACGCCATCGAGAAGGACTTCGCCAAGTCGCTGCCGGCCGACAAGTCCTCGTTGATCGTCGCCTACTGCGGCGGCCCGCGTTGCAAGGCTTACAAGGCTGCCGCTGAGGCCGCTGAGAAGCTGGGCTACAAGAACGTGAAGCACATGTCCGCTGGCATCTCCGGATGGACCGCCGCCGGCGAGAAGACCGAGAAGGCCAAGCACTAATCGGCGCTCGTTCGACCCCTCACCCATCACCGGTCCACGGTCTTCAAACCGGCCCGACCGTCCCGTTGGGGAAACCGGGCACGGTCGCCCGGAGGATGGTTCGAATCACCGCGGCTTCGCTGTCACTCAAGTGGCGGGAAGCCGCGTTGCGTTTTTCGGGGCTGAGCGCGTGATCCAAATCCCGCAGGATGCGCCGGCGCAAATCGGCATCCAAACCCTCGAAGAACGGCGTGTGGATGAGGTAGCTGCAGCGAAAGCGCAGCAGTCGGGTCTGGAGGTCCAGGTCCTTGAGGGAATGGCCGTCGACCACTTTGCGGTTCCGGGCAAAGCCTTCCCGGAAGGCGGGATTCCCCGGGATGCCTGAGGCGGGAAGCGGGGCCTCTTGTGCGAAGAGCAGGTAGCTCAGCAGGTCGGCCAGTTCCGTCTCCAGATCTAGGGGCAGGGCTTGGGGTACGGAGCCGCCGTTCCGGTGGCGGAGTTCCCGGAATCGGTACTGGGCCCGGATCAATCGATTCACTCCGCCCACCTGATGTTCATGGAGCAGGTGGGCCAAGAGGTCGCTGGTGGCCACGGGATAGCGCTCGAAGGAGAAACGCGTACCCGGCTCCAAGGGCGTGGCACTGAGTTCGCCCTGATACAGCCGACCCATCCGGTTGCCCCAGTGTCCGTCGAAGCCACCCGTGCCGGTGACGTACCAACCGCCGAAGCGCTCGGCCAGAGGCTGGGTGTGTCCGGAATGGCCGGGATGGAAGGTGTCGAGGCTGCCGCCGCCGGGTCCGGGAGCCACGGATTTCACGGATAATCCGGGGACCTTGAGCGTGTCCTCATTGGCGTGGCAGTTCATGCAGCGCCGGGCCCGTTCGACCACCACCCGCGAGTCACTGCGGGGAATGTCGAAGATGTAGAAGACAGCCCCCAGCTCGGCATCAATCGTCGCCACCTCGATTTTCCCGCCGGGCACGTAGCCCAAATACAAATCGTCGCTGAAGTAGAGGGCCCGGGGATTGTCCGGGTTGATGAGGCTCAGTTGCAGGCTGGTGTTGGAGAAGACCAACAGTTGGGATGACTCCGGAATGTCCAGCGCTCGCAGCAGGCTTTTCAGAAAGGCCCGTTCGCTGGAGCGGTCCAGCGGCAGGCGGCCCGCGGCCAGTTCAGGAATGCGGCGGCTGAAACGATCGACGGGCGTTCGTTGGAAATAGCGGTGGGGCTCGGAGTCGAGATCGGGCTCCCACTCCGCCGCACGCGCTGTCCCGATGAGGCCTATGATCCGAAGCAGCCCCATCAGCGTCAGGAGCTTCTGGGCCGCGGCGCCGACCGGCCGTTCCCGATGCAGTGTGCCCTTCATGGAATCGAAGGTGTCATCGGCTGCGCGGTCGGACAAACTTCAAGATCGGATCCATCTGGCTCACCAGCTCCGGATCGCGTGGTAGGTTGAACTGGTCCCAGTAGCGTTGTTTGAAGGGGTTGAGATAACTGCCCAGTGCTTGGTCGTTGGCCTCCGTTTCAGGAAGCACCTCGGTCCACCACGCATCATAGGCCTTCTGGAGTCGGGTAACGATGTCCGGGTGACGGGCGCTGAGGTCCTGGCTTTCACCGGGATCGGTTTGCAAATCGTAGAGTTCGCGGTGGTTCACGAGCTTGAAGCGGGAGTCCCGGATGGCACAGAGCCGGTACCGCGCGGCTTGTGCCTCGCCGTATTCCCAGCGGCCGAAGTGGGTGACCAGCAAGCGGTCGGCCCATGGTGCTTGTGGATTCTCAAGCAGCGGCACCAGGGAGCGGCCCTCAACTTGTTTTTGGACGTGTCTGAAGTTGGCTCCGGCCAGTGTGGCGAGGGTGGGAAAGAGGTCGATGTGGGCGGTGAGCGCCGCGCAGTCGGTGCCGGCGGGGAGTCGGCCCGGCCAGCGCCAGAACGCCGGCACGCGGATGCCGCCCTGATAGGAGGTCCCCTTCATCCCGCGCATGCCGGCGTTGAAGACCCCGCCCACCGAATGGCCGTTGTCGGTTTGGAAGATCACCAGCGTGTTCTGGCTCAACTGCAGCCGATCCAACTGCGCCATCAATCGACCGATGGCGGCATCGAGATGAGCGATCATGGCATAGTAAGCCACGGTGTTGGTGGAGAGCCCGCGGTTCCGGTACGGTGCGGCCCATTCCTCGGAGGGGATCACGTAAGGGCTGTGCGGCGCATTGGGCGTGACCATGGCGAAGAAGGGTTTCCCCTGGGCTTGGCAATCGGCCATCCATTCCCCGGCCCGGTCCATGAAGACATCGGTGCAGTAGCCGCGGGTCTTTTCGAAGCGGCTTCCGTTCCAGAGGACTGGATCGTGGTATTGATTGTCGGGGGCATCGCCGCAACTCCCCGGGAAGGTCTGCCCGATGCCACCGCCGCCATGGATCAACACCCGGTCGAACCCGCGCTTTTCAGGCAGGTAAGTGTCTTCATCACCCAGGTGCCATTTTCCGAAAATCCCAGTGGAGTAGCCTGCCGTGCGGAGCACTTCGGGCAAGGTCACCGCATCGAGCCGAAGGCGTTCCCGCTCGAAGATGGTGTGGGTCACTCCATTGCGGAACTCGTGCCGGCCTGTCAGCAGCGCCGAGCGGGTGGGCGCGCACGTGGGGCTGACATGGTACTGCGTGAAGCGGAGGCTTTGCGAGTGGAGGCGGTCGAGGTGCGGGGTCCGCAAGATCGGGTTGCCGTGACACGACATCTCCCCGTAGCCCTGATCGTCGCTCATGATGAAGACGATGTTGGGCCGGCTGGCGGCGAGGCGCTGAGGTGGGCCCGGACGTGGGTCCGCGGCCCGCACCGGGAGCAGGCAAGCCAAGAGGGCCAGGAACGCCAGGGTGCGGGACAGTCTCAGGCGGGCGCTCATGGCTCGAGTGTTCTGTCGGGACTTCAGTCGAGGTAGCCGTCCGGGTGCTTCACATGCCAATCCCAGGCTGTTTGCACGATCTGGTCGAGGTGCGGGTAGCGCGGCCTCCATCCGAGTTCGGCTGCCGCCTTCTGTGCGGCGGCGACCAAGCGGGGCGGATCGCCCGGGCGGCGGTCTTTCTCCACCACTGCAATCGGCCGATCGGAAATTCGTCGGCACGCCTCAATGACTTCACGCACCGAGAAACCGGAGCCATTGCCCAAGTTGAAGAAGCCCTGCTTGCCGGGAGCCAGCGCCTGAATGTGGGCCTGAGCCAGATCGGCGATGTGGATGTAGTCGCGGATGCAGGTGCCGTCGGGGGTCGGATAGTCGGTGCCGTAAATGTCCACCTGGGCCTTCTGTCCCAAGGCAACCTTCAGAACGTTGGGGATGAGGTGGGTTTCGATGCGGTGGTGTTCACCGAATTTCACGCTGGCTCCAGCGGCATTGAAGTAGCGGAAGGCGACGAACTCCAAGCCGTGGAGGTCGCGGTACCACGACAGGATGCGTTCGAACATGAGCTTCGACTCGCCATAGGGATTCACCGGCCGCTGCGGCAGGGTCTCGTCCATGGGCATTTTCTCGGGGATGCCGTAGGTGGCGCAGGTGGAGCTGAAGACGAATTTCCGGACGCCATGGGCCACGCACGCGTCGAGCAGGTTGATGCCCGAGGCGACGTTGTTGCGAAAGTACTTGGAGGGATTGGTCATCGACTCGCCCACCAACGCGTGCGCGGCGAAGTGGATCACGGCCTCGGGCTTCACCGTTGCGATGACCGAATCTATGAGGTTCCGGTCGCTGAAATCGCCGCCCACGAACGAAGCTCTGGGATCCACGGCCGACCGGTGGCCTTCGGACAGGTTGTCGAAGACAGTGACCGTATGCCCGGCATTCAGGAGTTCCTCGACGCAGACCGAACCGATGTATCCAGCCCCGCCGGTGACAAAAACGTTCATGGCTCGGAAAGTATGGGACGATGGCTGCCCAAAAAGCCAGCAGCCTCACCGGCGGTCTGAGCTGTGAACCGGAACCCCGAGTTCAGGACTCGTCGATGTCGGCCCCCAGTTCCCCTTGCCCGACTGGGGTCGGACCCGCTTAAATCCGGTTTTGCCGTGGCAGCCCCGCGGCGGTGAATTTTTCCGAGAAAGAACAACCCACATGGCCTACACCACCTGCTCCGTCCCCGCCGGCGGCAAGATCAGCATCCAGAACGGCAAGCTCAACGTACCCGATCAACCCATCATCCCCTTCATCCGCGGTGATGGCACTGGCCCGGATATTTGGGCCTCCTCGGTGCGGGTGATGGATGCGGCCGTGGCCAAGGCCTATGGTGGTCAGCGCAAGATCTCCTGGATGGAAGTCTTCGCCGGCGAGGAAAGTTTCAAGCGCTTCAACAATTGGCTCCCGGACGACACGGTTGACGCTTTCCGCGAGTTCCTCGTGGGCATCAAGGGTCCGCTGACGACTCCGGTGGGCGGTGGCATCCGCTCGCTGAATGTGGCGCTGCGCCAGATGCTCGACCTGTATGTGTGTCTGCGCCCGGTGCAGTACTTCACTGGAGTGCCCAGCCCGGTCAAGCGCCCGGAGCAGGTGGACATGGTCATTTTCCGCGAGAACACCGAAGACATCTATGCGGGCATCGAATACGCCTCCGGCACGCCCGAAGCCCAGAAGGTCCTCGACTTCATCGCCAAGGAATTCCCCAAACAGTTCTCCAAGATTCGCTTTGGAACCACTCAGTCGGCAGCTGAGTTCTGGAAGAGCGCGGGCAATGAGGCCTTCCCGACCGACGTCCAAGTCGGTGTCGGCATCAAGCCGGTGAGCTATTCGGGCTGCGTGCGCCTCATCCACAGCGCCATCCAGTACGCCATCGAAAATGGCCGCAAGTCGGTGACCTTGGTGCACAAGGGTAACATCATGAAGTTCACCGAGGGTGCCTTCCGCGATTGGGGCTACAAGGTGGCCAAGGAACACTTCGGAGCTGTGGAAATCGATGGCGGCCCATGGTGCAAGATTCCGGAAGGCAAGCCGGGTGCGGGCATTGTCATCAAGGATTCCATCGCTGACATCGCGTTGCAGCAAGTGCTCACCCGCCCGACGGATTTCGACGTCATCGCCACTTTGAACCTGAACGGTGACTACCTGAGCGACGCGTTGGCGGCCCAGGTGGGTGGCATTGGCATCGCTCCGGGTGGCAACATCAACTACATCACCGGCCACGCCATCTTCGAGGCCACCCATGGCACGGCACCGAAGTACGCCGGTAAGGACATGGTGAACCCGGGTTCGGTGGTGCTTTCGGGCGAGATGATGCTTCGTCACCTCGGTTGGATCGAGGCGGCCGACCTCATACTCAAGGGGCTCAACGGAGCGATCGGTTCCAAGAAGGTGACCTACGACTTCGCCCGACTCATGGAGGGTGCGACCGAGATCAAGTGCTCGGCCTTCGGTGACAACATGATCGCCCACATGTAAGAGCCTGTATTAAAGCTGGGAGGTGGTCCGGGTTGCCCCCGAATCACCTCCCGTTCCTCGCGGGTTGGGGCACTCTGGGTGTGGGTGCGTTGGGGATGGACTCGCAGGCGCGTGCCGGGTTTTGGCTTGCGCGGGATCGAGCCTGCGCTCGCAGGAAGGCGCAAGGGGAGGAGGGGTTTTCGCGCGGTGCGCGAGGGGTTTTTGGTGTTTGCCTTCAATGCTCGCTCCGGCCCGATCCCGCTGCCGCTTGGGGTGCGCGGGGTGGTTGAGATGGCTGAGGGCTTCTTGGGTTTGGTTTTCGTTCCGGGTGCCGTGTCTGGGTGAGGTTTGCGTTGGGACGGACTCGCAGGCGCGTGCCCGGTGTTGGCTTGCGCGGGACCGCGCC
>CAMCYJ010000020.1 GCA_945883815.1 Akkermansia muciniphila
CGGATTAGCAAGTGGAAGTGGTTGGCCATCATGCAGTAGGTGATCACCTCCAACCCGCAGAACGCCGAAAGGGACATCAGAATTTCAGACATCTTCTCCCGACACACCTCATTCAAGAGATTCTCCCCTCCCACCGTCCGCGAAATGCAATGGTACACCGCTGCATTCCCAGCCTGCCCCTTGATCCGCGCCAACCTCATTCGCCAAAGCTAATTACCAACCCATCCCAGTCAATAACTTTGAACCTGTCACTTTGTTTAGATCGTTGACACCCGATGTTAGAGTGGCCGACAGTCAGAAGAGTTTTATGGCCGAAGCGAAAGAAAATCCGCTGATGGAGAAAATCGTCAGCTTGTGTAAACGACGGGGCTTTATTTTCCAGTCGTCGGAAATCTACGGGGGTATCAATGGTTTCTGGGACTTCGGGCCGCTAGGGGCTGAGTTGAAACGGAATGTGAAGGAACTCTGGTGGACCTCGATGACCCGCCTTCGGGACGATGTGGTGGGCTTGGAGGCCACCATCATCATGGCTCCACAAATCTGGAAAGCTTCAGGACACGTGGACACGTTCAGCGATCCAATGTGCGATTGCTTGCTGACGAAAAAACGCTTCCGGTCGGATCAAATTGAGCCGCAGTCAGGCCAAGTCTACCACTATTCAGGGGCGAAGGACGCCTCTACGGGCAAGGAAAGCATCGAGCCTTTTTCGGTCCTTTTACCCGCGGGAAAACCTCCGGAAAGCGCCCGGAATGTGGCTGGCCAGTTCTACTCTTCACGAGGGATCACGCAGCCAACTCTCTCCGGGGAACGAACTGAGAAGGCGGAGAACACGACGCGATACAATCCGGAGAACGGGGCGCTACTGACCGACCCACGACCGTTCAACTTGATGCTGCAAACTTACGTGGGCCCCATCCAATCGGATGAGAATATCGCTTACCTTCGCCCAGAAACGGCTCAGGCGATCTTTGCTCAGTTCAAAAATGTTCATGAAACCTCACGACAGAAGGTTCCGTTTGGTATCGGCCAAATCGGCAAGGCGTTCCGAAATGAGGTGACTCCGCGGAATTTCATCTTCCGCTCAAGAGAGTTTGAACAGATGGAGCTGGAATTCTTCATCAAGCCCGACGAAGCCATCGAGGCAATCCACGGCAGCGTGGCCACCGTGGCGGAATCAGGCCATCCGGGTGAGCCTCAGCCCAATTGGGGCTGGCAGGCTTGGCACCGGTATTGGGTGGAGGAACGGGTCCGCTTCTATGAGGGAATCGGTCTATCACGCGATTCGTTGGGATTCCACCACCAAACTCCGGAGGAATTGGCGCACTACGCCCGAGCCTGCACAGATATCCTCTACAAGTTCCCATTCAGCAAACGCGATGAATCCGGTGAGGTGAAGGGCGATGAGTTGGAGGGGATTGCGGCCCGAAGCGACTTCGACTTGAGCCAACACGAACGGCACTCCGGCAAGTTGATGGGGGTGTTCGATGAAGAACTGCGCACGGCTTGGGGCAAGTTGCCTCCCGAAAAACAATCCGAACTGGCGGGACGTTATTTCGCCGCCCGCCTGAAGTACCTGACGAAGTCCGGTGTGCCTCAGGAAAAAGCCGAACTGGATGCCAAGGAAGACGCCGAGGGTCTCGGCAAGGGTCAGTACATACCCCATGTGATCGAACCCTCCGCGGGCGTCGATCGACTCATCCTCGCGCTGATTTCCAACGCCTTCCAGGAAACGACCTCCACCGACGATAAGGGCAAGAGCGAAACCCGCACGGTCATGAAATTCCACCCCCGTGTGGCGCCGGTGAAGGTGGGAATTTTCCCTCTCCTGAAGAACAAACCGGAATTGGTGGCCAAGGCCCGCGAGGTGTTCCAGACACTGCGAGGACAGATGATGTGCTTCTACGACGACGCAGGTGCAATTGGTCGCCGCTACGCCCGCCAGGACGAAGCCGGAACCCCGTTCTGCGTCACCATCGACTTCGACACACTGGGCGAAAAGCCGGAGCTCCTCAACACGGTGACCGTGCGCCATCGCGATGACGGCAAACAGGAACGCATTCCGATCGCCGAACTCCAGAGCTGGTTGTTAGCTCGGGTGAAATAGCCGACGACACCCAATATCCCGCTCACCACCCAGCGACGGATCCCCACCCAACTCGGTGCATCCGTTCCGCCGAAACATCCGGGATACAACTCAGGGCGTCCCTAAAGATCCTGGAAATCATCGCCGCCGCTTGTCATCCGACGGGTGGCGGCGTTTGTATTGCGCCATGAAATCTTGGTCTTTGGGAACGGTGCTGGCCCTGGCTCTCTCTCTGTGCGGATGCAGCTCCTTTGAATCCCGATGGAACGCCGCTCCATCGATCAGCGCTGACGGGGTGTCCGGACGCTGGATCGGCACCTGGCAAAACACGAACAACGGCCACGGTGGCCCGCTGCAAGCGGTTCTGATCGCAAAAGGTTCCAACGACTTCTCCGCCTATTTTCATGCAGGATGGGGCAAACGCTCCGGCTCCTTCCAAACTCCCATTGAGGGCTCTCGAGAGGGCAACACATTCCGGTTCACTGGCTCCAAACGAGTCTTCGGTGTGAAAATCAAAACGTCGGGAGTCATTCAGCCGGATGATTTCAACGCTTCCTACGATAGCCGATTCGACAGCGGCACCTTCACCCTGAAACGCCCGTAACTCCCCCGAAGGTGCAATACCTGTGCCTTCGAAATAAAAATGGCGGTGATGCAGGCCGATGTCCTTGAGGAATCAGTGCCCACATCACCGCCTGAAAAAAACCCCACCATGGCCGTTGGAGACGGGCCCCTTCTTACCGAAGGAACCAGGTGGGAGCAGCGGGTGCTTCGCCGCCTTCCTGTTAAGGAGGCATGGCTTTGTTGCACTTAAAACCGCTTTGATGCTCCCGTATTAGGAATTAGGTCGAGGGACACTGTCTCGATACACGCACCGGGCAGGGAAAACTTTAAAGATCAAAAAGCCGCGCTCTTCATCGGTCGAAACTCCCTCTCAGGCAAGCCGTTTTCCGCTTTTTTGCTCAGGACCTGTAGCCTCAAAACTTTTGACACCCTATGGGATTGAGTTGTCGGTAGGGGATGAACTGGAAGGTAGCCGAAAAACTGTTGCTGCGATTGCGGCAGCGGCACATGGGACGCAGTCGCGGGGGGGGTGTTAAGCGGATGATCGACGTTGCTACGGCAAGACAGCCCACGCGGATCCATGCCAGCGCCGTTAGCAATCCAACCAACTCGCTCCGACGGGCTCAGTCACTCCGCCCCACCCATCTCAGCTCACGATCGGTTGGATCACATTGCCATGCACATCGGTGAGACGGTAGTCACGTCCCTGAAAGCGGAAGGTCAACCGCTCGTGATGGATGCCCAATTGATGGAGTGCCGTGGCCTGGAGGTCGTGCACATGCACCGGGTTCTCGGCGACGTTGTAGCCGAAATCATCGGTCTGGCCGTAGTTCATGCCACCGCGGATGCCACCGCCCGCCATCCACACCGAGAAACACCGGGGGTGATGATCCCGCCCGTAGTCGGTGGCCGTGAGCTTGCCTTGCGAATAGTTGGTTCGCCCGAACTCGCCGCCCCAGATCACCAGAGTGTCATCCAACATACCTCGCTGCTTGAGATCGGTGATCAGCGCATAGGAGGCGCGATCGACGTCGCCGCACTGCCGCCGGATGCCACCAGGCAGGCCTCCATGCTGATCCCAGCCCGGATGATAAAGCTGGATGAACCGCACATCGCGCTCGGCCAGACGCCGCGCCAACAAGCAGTTCGCCGCGAAGGTTCCCGGGTTCTTCGCCTCCGGCCCGTAGAGTTCAAAGACACTCTCCGGCTCGCCCGACAAGTTCATCACATCGGGCACGCTGGTCTGCATGCGAAAGGCCATTTCGTACTGGGCCACCCGGGCGTTGATCTCCGGATCGCCCAGGTCCCGGAACTGCAAATGCTCCATCTCGGCCCAACGGTCGAGCAACCGGCGCCGGCTCTCCCCAGAGACCCCGTCGGGATTCTGGAGGTACAGAACCGGATCCTTCCCCGATCGGAACAACACGCCTTGATGCTGGCTCGGCAAAAAACCATTGCCCCAAAGGCGCGAGTACAACGGCTGGTCGATGCGGTCCTTGGAAATCAGAACCACGAAGGCCGGGAGATTCTGATTGGCCGAACCCAACCCGTAGCTGAGCCAGGAACCGAAACTCGGCCGACCCGCGATCTGGGACCCGGTCTGAAAGAAGGTGATGGCTGGATCATGGTTGATGGCCTCGGTGTGCAGCGAACGGATGACGCACAAGTCGTCGGCGACCTTGGCAGTCCAGGGCAGCAACTCGCTGATCCACGTCCCAGCCTGGCCGTGACGGCCGAATTTGAAGACCGACCCCGCCATCGGCAGCGTCGCCTGCTGGGCCGACATCCCGGTCAGGCGCTGCCCCATGCGCACACTGGCCGGAAGATCCTCGCCGGTCCGCTTCACCAACTCGGGCTTGTAGTCGAAGGTCTCCAACTGCGACGGACCGCCGCTCATGAAGAGGTAGATCACCCGCTTGGCCTTGGGCGCCATGTGACCGGCCGGCAAGATGCCAGAAAAAGGTCCAGCCGCTCCGGCTCGGGCTTCACCAGCCATCAGACCGCCAAGGGCCGCTCCTCCCAGGCCCAGACCAAAGCGGCCGAAGAAATCGCGGCGGTTCATGCGGAAATCAACTTGAGAGCAGTTCATGGTGATTGGAGTTCAGAACGGTGGGAGTTGTGTTTCCGAGCCTTCATCGGCGCATCACGGCTTCATCATGGTTGAAGAGCAACTGAGCCAAGACGGTCGCCGCCGCCAACTGGGCCGGCGGATGCTCTCCCAAGACGGGTTTTTCGCCCACTTTCAGGAGACGTTCGGCCGCAGCGATGTCTTTCTGGAAATGAGCCACCTGCTCGTCGAGCAGGCGCATCATCACCGACACCTCATCCTTCGAGGGCCGGCGACCGGTCACCAACGCAAAGGCATACCGGACCCGTTGCTCCGACCCCACGCCCCCTTCACGGAGCATCCGCCCGGCCACATGGCGGGAGGCTTCAACCATCTGAGGATCATTCAAGAGCACCAAGGCCTGCAGTGGCGTGCTGGTGGCCTGCCGACGCACGACGCAGTAGCTGCGATCAGCCGCGTCGAGCGTCATCATGGATGGAGGCGGCACGGTGCGCTTCCAGTAGGTATAAAGGCTGCGCCGATACAAATCGTCGCCCTTGCCCATCTGGTAGTGCCCGCCGCCCATGGTCATCTCCCACAACCCGTCGGGATGGTACGGCTTCACGCTCGGCCCACCGATCTTGTCCACCATCAACCCGCTGACCATCAGCGCCTGATCCCGCAGCATCTCCGCGGAAAGCCGCCGCGCCGGACCCCGGGCCAGCATCCGATTGTCGGGATCGACCGACCATTCCTTCGCCTTCAAATTCGAGGTCTGGCGATAGGTGTCAGAGGTGACGATCAGGCGTTGGAGATCCTGAAGATTCCATGGCCGGATCCCCAGCGACTCGTCACCCCGCACAAAGGTCACTGCCAACCAATCCAGCAACTCCCGATGGGTTGGAGAAGCTCCCTGCAGTCCGAAATTGTCGGAAGTCTCCACCAGACCTTTGCCGAAGAACTGCTGCCAAACCCGATTGACCGTGACGCGCCCCATCAGCGGATGGGAGGGATCGAGCAGCCATTGGGACAGGCCCAAGCGATTGCGTGGGGCGCCGGCCGGAAGCCGCCCGATCGCAGCCGGGGTTTCCATGGTCACCGCTTCCCCGAGTTGATCGTAGGCACCGCGCCGCAGGACATGAGCCGGCTTCGGGGTCGACATTTCCTCCATGACCATGATGTCCGGAATCGAGGTCACCAGCGCGTTCTCCTCCCGACGGACTTTCAAAAGCGACTCTGCCGCTTCCCGATGGGGTTGATGCTGGGTGAGCAGGAAGTGACGAAAATGCGAGGCTTCATCGGAAGGCACTTCACGACCCGCCAGTACCGCCGCTTCCCACGGAGACAACGTCCGATCGAAGACCTGAACCTCGTCCACCTGCCCTTCCTTGAAACCAAAATCCCGCATGCGCTGACCGATGGTCAGGTTCGGCTGCCCATAAGTGATGTCTTTCCAAAGGTGATCCCGGATCACTTCGACTTCAGCCTTCCGACCATCCAGATACACCTCCAAACCGACAGCCCGACTGGAGCCGTCGTAGGCGAAGCACACGTGAGTCCAACCCCCGATCGGGGCCTTCTGTCGGGTCTTTACCTTCAAGGCGTTGCCGGGCCACATGTGATGCAACCCCACGGCGATCTGCCCGTCTTCGAGCAAGATCTCATACCCGCGACTGCCGGCATCCATCCAGGCCGAGCTGTGATGGATCACGGTTTGTCGGGGCACATGCATGGCCGGACGAATCCAAAGGCTGATGGAAAACGGATCGGCCCGGGAAAAGTGCCCGATGCCCGGCATGGAAACGCCATTTTCACCACTGAGCGACAAGGCTTGTCCCAACCGGCCCGGAACCGATTGGGGGCCCTCGAAGGGCTGCGCCTTATGGTTGCCCACCGAACTCGGGAACGCATTGGAAACCATCGAATCGAAGGAGAAATGCGCCACGGCCCCCGTGACTGCGGGAACCTTCACCGACGCCTTGGAGCGCCAGTCTTCAAAGGCCGACTTCCCGGCTTCACCCACCTCCCGAAGCCGAGCCTCCTGGGTTTTCAGTCGCGCCTGGAGATCCTTGAGCTTGGCATCCTGCTCCGGCGTGCTCAGAAGCAGCGTCGGCACCGGCATGATGTCTCCGAAATATACGCTCTGCCCCGACTCATCGATGTTCTGAAAGAAGGCGAAGAGTTGGTAGTACTCCTTCTGGGAGATGGGGTCGTACTTGTGGTCGTGGCAGCGGGAACACTCGAAGGTCATGCCCAGGAAGGCCGTGCCGAAGGTGTTCACGCGATCGACATTGTAGGCCACACGATACTCCTCTTCGACGATGCCGCCCTCTTCGTTTTGGAGGTGCAGTCGATTGAAGGTGGTCGCCAAGCGCTGCTCTTGGGTGGGGTTGGGCAGGAGGTCTCCCGCCAACTGCCATTGCACGAATCGATCGAACGGCAGGTGCCGGTTGAACGCACCAATCACCCAATCCCGCCACGGCCACACCGGACGGTACCGATCGGACTGAAATCCATGGGTGTCGGCGAACCGGGCCAAATCGAGCCACTCGCTGGCCATGCGCTCGCCATATCGCGGGGAACCCATCAATCGATCCACCTCCTGAAGGTAGTGTTCGGAAGTGGGACGGCCCTCGTAGGCCACGATTTCCTGAGGAGTCGGAGGCAGACCCGTCAGATCCAGGGACAGTCGACGCATGAGACGTCCCGGCTCAGCCGGCGGCGCCAATCGTTTTCCAGCACCTAGTTGAGCCAGAACGAAGGCGTCGATCGGATTGCCGCTCTTCCAGTTTTTGGGTTTGGGAACAGGTGGTAGCGCCGGTGGAACAAAGGACCAATGCTTTCCCCACCGCCCACCTTCGTTGATCCAGCGTTTGAGCAGACGCACCTGATCGGCCGTCAGCTTCTTTCCCGTGTCCGGAGGAGGCATCACCTCGTCCGCGTCACTGCTGCCGAGGCGACGAATGATTTCACTTTGTTCGGATTTGCCCGGCACGATGGCCACCTTGCCGCTCTTGCCGGCACCGAGGGCTCCTTCCTGAAGATCCAACCGAAGCCCACCCTTGCGACCAGTCGTCGAGGGACCGTGGCATTGGTAGCAGTTCTCCGAAAGGATGGGTTGGATGTCCCGGGCGAAATCGATGTCGACGGCACGCAACCCGACTCCGGTCATCAGTCCGATGCACAGCGCACGCCCAAGCCACGGAATGGAAGCCATGGAGATCACGACGACGAGTGTGGAGTCCTCTTCAATGCAGGCGATGGGAATCTGTGGCCATGCCTTGCCAAAATCGCAGTGTCCCAGGAAAGCAAAACGGGGGTGACAGCCCTGGCCATCACCCCCGTCTTTCGAATTTGCGGGGACTTCCCCAGGGCCCAATTACTTGGCGAAGGCCTTGTTCTGGGGATTGCCGCCGGATTGCAGGTAGGCAATCAAATCGAGCAACTCATCCTGGTTGAGCGAATTGATCATCCCTGCCGGCATCAGGGACACCGGGTAAGGCTTGCGGCTCTTGACCTGATTGAGTGCCACCACGGTGAACTCCTCCGGATTACGAGGATCGGCGGTCACCACGAGCTTGCCGTTTTCGACATACGCACGGCCCACCAGCGAGGAACCGTCGTTCAACTGAACCTCTTCCGAGCCGTACTGGTCGGAAATGACCTTCGAGGGCTCGACGATGTTCTCGAGCAAGTCCCGCAAGGTGTAGCGGGAGGCGACACCCGACAAATCGGGACCCACGCCACCACCGGCCCCATCGAAGCGGTGGCAGGCGGCGCAACCGACCGAATTGTACATGGCCTTGCCGTTCTCAAAGCTGCGGCCCTTGATGCCACCCGAAGCCAGAGCCAACCCCTGCTCAACCGTGTAGGCCTTGCCGGGTCCTTTCGGCGCGGCATAGGTGGGATCACCGCCACTCGCCCGACGGGTGGAGAGTTCCTCGTACGACTTCCGCTCGGAGGCATCGGCAACGGTGGACAAGGCGTCCTTGCGGATGTTCTCGATGAAGCCACGGAAACTGTTGCCGCCCTGCCACGGTGCGGTGCGCGGGAACCAGCTGAAGAACGACTTCCGGAGGGCCGGAGTCCATCCCACCTTGGCCTCGCGTAACAAGTAGGCGTAGGCGATTTGCTCCTGGTTCGGACGGCTGGTGGCCGCTTGCGCAAAAGCGCTGGCATATCCGCGATTGCGATCCAACAGGGCATCGCTGGCGTAGCGCAGGTCGGAGTCGTTGGCGGTGAGCATCAGCGGCACGCTCTTGGCCACGACCGTCGGAGAACCCAAGCGCACCAAGGCTCCCACGAGTTCGCGGTTGAGAGAGCGACTGCCGGACGGATACAGGGCATCCAGCCGCTTGTGGGTGGCCTGATAGGCATCGCCCTCGGGGTTGCCCTGCCGAATCAGCGTCAACTGATAGGCACGGACCACGGCCAACTTGGCCGGTTCATCCAGCTTGCTCAAATCGAGCTTGTTGAGGAAGGCCAGCAACCGGTCGCGGTGCTCGGGCTTGCCCATGCGGGCCAGAGCCACAGCGCCTTCGATCGAAGCCCAAGGACGGGTCTCGGTCAGGACGCGGTCAGCCCATTCGGACACCGGACGACGCTCGATGGCGACGCGGGCGGCGTAGCGGACAAAGCGGTCCTCGTGTGCAAGGCTCTTCCACGCCTTGGCCACGGCTTCGGAGCCCGTGCCTTCGAGGTGGAGTCGTTCCAATTCGCGCCGAAGCTTGGCCGCTGCACTCAGTTTCGGAGCCGGGGCCGGAGCGGTGCTGTCCTTGCCCACATAAGTCACCCGATAAACGGCTGACTCGGTGCCACGGCCGCCGATGGCGAAGTACATCGCGCCATCCTTGGGATGGATGACAACATCGGTGAGCGGCAGCGGACGGCCGCTGACGAATTCTTCCTTCACGGCCTTGTAGCCTGCGCCCTCCGGGGTGAGGTGGATGGCGTACATGGTTCCGTAGGTCCAGTCGTTGGCGAAGATGGCATTTTGGTAGCGCGCCGGGAACTTGGCACCCTGACCAGAAGTGACACCCGTGGGCGAACCAGGGCCGATGTCGACGAGCGCTGGCAGGCTATCGGGATAGTAAGTGGGCCACTTGCCGGCTCCGGAACGCCAACCCATGTCGCTGCCGCTGGTGGCCATCGAGACGCGTGTGGGGCGGTACCACGGGCTACCGGCATCCCACTCCATGTCGGAGTCGTAGGTGAACAAATCACCAACGGCGTTGAAGGCGATGTCGTACTCATTGCGGTATCCGTAGCTGATCAGCTCAAAGGATTTGCCGTCGGGGTCGGTTTTGCAAATGTAGCCGCCCGGCGCAAGGATGCCGCGGGCATGGCCATTGGCGTCCCAAAGGCGGGTGACGACCTGATCTTCATCCCAGGCGCGCGCCGCACGGGACAACTCCATGTGCTCGGGCAGCTTGGTGTGGTTGCCACAGGCGACGTAGAGGGACTTGCCATCGGGCGAGAGGACGATGCCGTGCGGGCCGTGCTCACCACCGCCGTCGATGCGACGGAGCATCTTCTCCTCGTCGTACTGGTCATCACCGTCGGTGTCGCGCAAACGCCAAAGTCCCTGGCGACCGCCCTGCTCATTGACCATCACGTACAAGCTGCCAAAGGCGTGCAACAAACCGTGCGCACCGCCGACGGCGTTCTTGAGCTTCTCGATGGTCGCCGGAGCGGACGAACCCGGAGCCGCCAAGGTCAGGCGGTACAGTCCGCCTCCCTGATCGCAGGCCACCAAACGGCCCTTGGGATCCACGGTCATGCTCACCCAAGATCCCTGTTGGGATTTGGGCACCGCGTAAACCAACTCAGCCCGGAATCCGGGCAGAACCTGAATGGCGTCCGGCGTGATCACCGGCGCCGCAGCCGGCTTGCCCGGAGCCGCCGCACCCGCCAAGGCATCGCCCCAGGGCGCACCCCCGTACTTGGCGAGCACCTTGGCCGGCTTCCAGTCGGACTTGCCGGTCACCGAGGCCTCCCAGGTTTTGTCGCTCTCGATGACGGTCTGCTTGCCGTCGTTGTCCTTGAGGGTCAGGCGGGCCACGAAGCCGGCGACATCCCCCTCGTTCTTGCACTCGGCCCGGAGTTCATGCCGTCCGGCCTTGAGTTTGCGGGTCAGGTTGACCTTGGAGGGCTCGCTCCAATCCGGGTTCGTGACCACCAGTTCACCGTCCAAATACACCTTCGCGCCATTGTCGCAGGTGACCACCAGCACGGCGTCCTTGAGCGGGCCGGCCACTTCGAAGGATTTGCGGAGGTTCGCCGCAGACTTGCTGTCGGGGCCATCGGCCCAGATCCAGGAGGTTTCGGCATGGATGGGCACGGAGGCCAAGGCCAGCGCGGCCACCAGGGAACGCCACGAGAACTGGCGCGGTCGGGTGAAGTGCATGTCTCAATCAACCCGAAGCTTCGAAGGGGTTCAAGCTCTGGTCCCAACAACCACGAAAAAAAGCGCCAACCGCCAACATGCACCGCCTCGGTTCAGCGCTCCGGAAATCACGGAATGCGCGGGTGGTACCGGGCGACCTGGAGTCCCGGAATCCAACCGCCCCGCCCTTCGGCATCGCTCACCCGGACCCATCCATTGCGGTATTGCTCCACCCGAACCTCGGTGCCATCGGCGAAATTCACGGCGATATCCGATTCCTCCAAGGGCCCAAACCGAGCCGGCACTTCCTTGCCCGCAATGGCTGCATTGGGGCCTTGTTGCACAAGAATCCACGCGGTCACCCATCCCCCCAGAGCCACGGCGGCGACGCTACCCAGAAGCCATCGGACACCGGAACCGGAGTCCGCCAACCGGGGCTTGATGCGGATGAAGATTTGCCAACTGGACCAAACCCAGACCAGGACGCCCGCAACAACCGCCCATTCATCGAGGGTCAACAGCAGCAGCCATTGCTTCCAGAACGGAGGCTCCGCCTGGCTCAATCGGCGGCGTATCAGGTCCAGATTGTGGCGCAACGCGGGATCCCTCGGGGTAATCCATTGCGCCTGCCGCCAGGCCGCCAAGGCCCTCCCCATCTCTCCCTGTCGAAACCGTGCATTGCCCAGATTGTAGAGCACCCCCACCCCGCCGGGTGCCCCCTGAAGAGCCCGCTCGAATCCGGCCACAGCCGCCTCTTGGTCGCCTTGTTCATAGGCTTTGCGGGCCTGGTCAAAGTCGGAGGCCGCCCAAGCAGAACCCATCAACAGGATCGCCAGAATCCATCCCTGACACACCTCCCACACTCGGTTCCAGGATTGGATACGGGTCATCGGAATCCTCCTTCCAAGGCTTGAAGCGCCTCCAGGGCCGCATCGGCCTGTGCCAGCAACAGGGATAACTCGGCAGACTCGGCGGCGGGGGCAAACTTGGCGGCATCCACCGCGGCGAAGAGCCCTCGCAGGGCCTCGGCAGACCCGGCATCGAGGCCCTTCGGCACCAAACCCTCATCGATGACCTGGGAAGTGACCGCATCGCCGGAGGGCAGACCCAAGATCACCGCACACCGAACGCGCAGCAGCGCATCCAATGCGGCAAAGAACTCCTCGGACCGCCCGCCTTGGGCCGCGGCCCGCAGGGTGGAGTGATGGGATCGTGCCGCCTCCCGCATCCGGGAATCATGGGTCGGTTGGAAACGACGCTGCTGAATCTCGCGCCACCGACGCCATCCCTCGAGAGAACCGAGTCCGAGGAGCGGCAACACGGCGAGGATCAACCAGAGTGGCTGCCGTGCCCATGGAGGCTCGGCCGGGACGCGCCGCCCGCCCCGCAAGGACAGCGACATCAACTCTTCGCGGCGATCCGGAAATCGAGAGGTTGGGGCCTCGGCGGACGCCGTCTGGGCTGGAGTCGAGACCCTCGCTCCCAACTCGGGCCGGACCGTCACCGCGATGGGACGGGGTGTTACCGTGAAATAGCGCCCCGTGTCGGGGTCAAAGAACGAATAGGGTTCAAAGGTCAGGACCTTGATCGATGGGGACTCGAGAATGACCATCGACTCAAAAGTCTTGGTTCCCGCAAGCCCCAGCGGATCTTCCGAGGCAAAGCCATTGGTGCCCGGGTAGGTCTTGAGTCCGTCGACCGGAGACAATCGGGGAGACGAGACCGAATTGAAGCTGCCGCGCCCATACACCGACCACTTCACCGTGATGGCCTCCCCGGCGGCGACGTTGGTCCGCGAAACGGAGGTCCGCACCGAGAATCGGCCGATCGCGCCAGAGAAGCCCGCCGGACGCCCTTCGGCCGGCAAGGGCTTCACCCGGATTTGTCGCGCCGGAGCTTCGGCCGTGCCCCGTTCCAGTTCGGCGCCACCGCCAAAAAAGTCATCGAGCAGACTGCGAGGGCGACGTGCGCGATTGACCTCCAGGACATACTCCTGCGTGGCCGGCCCCAGCGACAACAGGCCTTCCTTGGTGGGTGTGGCGGTCTGTCGATAACTCAGCACAATGAAGGCCTGGCCGTCCCGGACGGTCTGCGTGTTGGACGGCGGGACTTCCTGACCGGTCACAAATCCGTCGAAGCTCATCTTCGGCGGGGCGATTTGGTTGAGATTCACCGACGAGTAAAGCTGCAGGTCGTAGGGGAGCGTTTCGCCCACGAAGCATTCGTCGCGTGGGGTCACGAGCTTCAGCGAGACACCCTGGACTTTGGGCTCCTTGGGGGTGATCCGACAACTGACTGCCGTCGTCTGCAAGGCACCGCTACGGGTGGTCACCGTCAGTGCAGGCATGGTCAACTCGCCTTCCCCACGGGTTTGCAATTGAAACTGGAAGACCACCTGGAACGAAGAAACCCCGTTGACGATCTGGGTCATTTGACGGGGCCCCAGATACTGGATCGTCTGGACTAACGACAAGTTGGGCAACCGGGGTACCTCGGTGGGTTGTTCTCCCTCGAGGGTGACATTGAAGCGGACGGTCTCCCCGGACTCGGCGATGCCTCGATCGAACGAAGCCGTCGCCGAGGCTGCCGCCACCCTCAGGAGGATCAGCAGACTCGCCCCAAGGCATCGAAACCAAAAGCCCATGTTCACCAGGCCTTCCTCCTGGCCGACTTGCCGGAACCTTCACCCAGATCACCGGTTCCTCGCCGCCGGAAAATCAGGGCCTTCTCGGATCCTTTCTGGCCATCCAGAACCTTTTCGGCCTCACGGATCGTCATCAACTCCCCCTGTCGGGCATCCTTGTCGGGCTCCCCGGCTTCGGCACCTTCGCCCGCTTCTCCACGACGATCCCCCGAAGCCTGTCCCGGCTTGGCCCCAGCGGCCGAGGGTTTGCCCTGACGGCCCTCTCCGGGCTTCTTGCCAGCCTGGTCACCCTGCTGGCCCTGGGATTGAGCCCCCTCCTGCGGATCGGATTTCTTTCCTTGTCCCGCTCCTGAGTCCTGATTTTTGTCCTGCGACGGTTGCTGCTGTTTCGAGGGATCTCCTGGAGGGGAATTGGCGTTCTTCTTGGAATCCTTGCCGTTCTTCTGCCCGTCCTTTTGTCCCGACTGGGAATCCTGGGAATCTGAAGAAGATCCGTCCTTGGAATCCTGCTTCTGATCCTGCTTCTCCTGCTTCGAATCCTTGTTGGGATTGTTTTTCTTGTCGCCTCCCTGCTGAGGCGGCGGCTGAGGCATGGTCTCGATAGCCTGCTTAACAGCCTGGTAATTGGCCTGGGCCAACGGGTCCCCGGGATTGAGCTTGAGAGCGGCGGTGTAGCTGGAAAGCGCCTGTTGCCATTGTTCGCGCTTCTTGTCCGGATCTTGCTCGGCCTCACCCGCGCGGTAGCGGGAATTCCCCAAATTATACCAACCCTGCTGTTGCAGTTCGAGGTCGGGCGATCGCAGCACCTGCTCAAACAACCCCGCTGCGCTTTCAAAATCATCCATGCGGTAAGCGGCCGCGCCCGCATTGAAGCGGAGGCGGAAATCATCGGGGTTTTCCTGCGCAAGCCGTTCGTACTCTTGGCGGGAAGCGGCAAACTCTCCCTTCCGATAGCGCTCCAGCGCATCATCCGACGCCGCCCAGGCCGTCGTTGGCAGGCCGACCAGCAGGAAGACCACCGCGGCCACGGCCCCCGCCTGGATCACTGAACCCTGCGGCAGACGACCCGCCGCCTTGGAGGCTCCTGGCAACAACAACTCGGCCAACAGCAGCACGATCCCCAGACCCAGCGGCCACTGAAATCGTTCAATTCGTGAGCGCACAGTAGTCGACGAGAAGCGCACCGCCTCCATGGGGGCAATGCCGCGTTCGTACAGCGTGGCCATGGTCCGGGACGACTGCAGCGGCAGATAAAACCCATGGGCCGCCTCGGACAGGCGTTGCAGCAGCGGTTCGTTCAGTAGGGATTTGACCGGGTTTCCATCCTCATCCTTGAGGAAAATCGCATTGCCATACGGATCGCTCGTCTTGAGCAGTTCCCCCCGCGGAGTGCCTACGCCCACCGTGAAGAGATGAATCCCGGCCGTGGATAAGCGCCGGGCCGCCGCCTCAGCCAAGTCTTCGTGGTCTTCACCGTCGGTGATCAGGATGACCGCCTTGCGGGTTCCGGAATCGGTGCTGAAGGCTTGAACCGCCTCGTCGAGAGCAGCCGCCAGAGCCGTGCCCTGTTCCGGGATGATGTCGGTGTCGAGAGCGGCCACGTTCTGGCGGAAGGCTTCGCCGTCCAAGGCAAGCGGGCACTGGAGAAACGCCGATCCGGCGAAGGCCACCAGGCCGATGCGGTCTGACGTGGCCACCGACAGCAAGTCGTAGCACGCGAGCTTGGCCCGAGCCAAACGACTCGGGGCCGCATCCGTCGCCATCATCGACCGCGACACGTCCACGCAGACCACGATGTCTCGCCCGGTCGCCTGCGCCATCGCCTCTCCGTAACCCCATAGTGGACGTCCGAGAGCGAACAAGACGCAGGCCAAGCCCGAGGCCCACAAAACGGCCTTCACCAACTGGCGGCGGCGGGAAAGTCCCACGGTCAACTCGTTCATCAACCGGGAACGGATGAACAAGCGCAACGCCGACTGCCGACGACGCCAGGCCCAGGCCAGGAAAAGGCCCACGAGCGGCGTGAGCACCGCTGCCAACTGCATCCACTGGGGTTCCGCAAAGTCCATTCGATGTTCGCTGGATCGGTAAAATCAAGGAAGCCTGCGCCAGACGGTGTTGCCGACAATCAACTCCAGGAGCAAGAGGGCTGCCCCCGGCGCGACGCACCACATCATCCACTCGGCGTAGAGGACATTCTGGTGGGTTTCGACCTCGGTCTTTTCCAATCGGTCGATCTCCTCATAAATCGAGCGCAACGTCTTGGTGCTGTCTGCACGAAAATATTTGCCTCCGGTCCGCTCCGCAATCCGCGTCAGTGTGTCTTCATCGATATCCACCGCCACCTGCCGGTAGACCTTGCGACCGAAGGCGTCGCGGCCCACTGGCATTGGCGCATTGCCACGGATGCCCACGCCGATGGTGTACACCTTGACTCCCAGCGATTGGGCCGCCTCGGCGGCGGTGAGCGGCGGGACGTTCCCGGCATTGTTCTGCCCGTCAGTGAGCAAGATCACGATCCGGCTCTTGGACTTCAGATCGCGCAAGCGGTTGACCGCAGCGCTCAACCCCGCACCGATGGCCGTCCCCTGCTCTCCCAGCACTTCCATGCGATCGATATGCCGGCGCAGGAAGTCGTGGTCGAGGGTGGGGGGCGCGGCGATGTAGGCGTTCGAAGAAAACACGGCCAGACCGATCCGGTCATTCGGACGGTTTTCGATGAACGCCTTGAGGGTGTCCTTGGCCACGGTGACCCGGTCGACGCGCTCTCCCTGCAATTCAAAGTCTTCACTCAGCATGGAACCCGACAAATCAAGCGCCACGGCAATGTCGATGCCACTGGCCTTGCGGGGAGCCTTGCCCACGGCCCATTGGGGGCGGGCCATGCCGACAATGAGCAGCACCAACCCAAGCCAGCGGGCCGCCAAAAGGACTCGGCTGGCGAGGGTGCGGTTCATCTGGAGGATGCCCTTCACCAAGGTGAGGCTGGAATAGACAAAGACCGCCTCCCGGGCCGTGCGCCGGCGGTACCACTCCAGCAGCGGCAGCGCCCCAAGAGCCAAGAACCACCACGGTGACTCGAAGCGAAAGTTCACGCCTCCCCTTTCCGTTTGTCGACCCGCTTGTGCGAGGGCAATTCCACGCCGGTCTCATCGATGAGGCGGGATGCCATCTGGTGCAACCGTTCGCATTGGGTTCGCCCCGGATCACCTTGGGCGAACTTCACCCAATCGCATTGGGTCAAAAAATCCTCGATCAAGGGTTTGAGCGCCGCATCCAGCGCGGAGCTTTGGGGTAGGCTGGCGAGGAACTCCTCGGTGGTCTGGTCGGGAGCCTTCAGGCCGAAACGCTCTTCAAGGTACACCCGGACCACCTCCGAGAGGCGGGTGCAGAAGCGCTCGGGCTGCTCGACCCAGGCCCAGGACTCGGACAGTCGGGCCCGAGCCCGGGCCGCGGCGGATTCCCGGAACTCGGCTTGCTGGCGCGTCCGACGTCGCAATGCCCACCAGATCCCCCCCAAGACAGCCAGCACCCCCAGGATTAACAGCACGCGTTGGAACCACGGCGTCACCTTGAGGATCTCGATCGGACCGCGAATGTCTTGGATGCCCCCTGCAGCGGCCCCAGCCGGCTGGGCTGGAAGTACCGGACGGGCCGAGCCCCCTTGGATCGCCCGGTTGGTGACTGCTCCCGATACCGAAAGGACGGTCATCATGAGTGCTGGAATGAGACCTTCAAAGAACCTCATCGACGCCTCCGTTTCTGACGCCCCTCGAAGAACGCCACCAGTTCACCCATGTAGGCATCCTCTGGGACACCGGCCGCGGGCGTGAGGATCTTGAGGTGATCGACCCGCGCGCCGCGGAAAAGTCGGTCCAACTCCTTCTGCGCCTTCTTGGCCCGAGTCTCAAAGGCCTCTCGACGCCGGACATCCGAGGTGTTGATTTCCACCACCTCGCCCGTCTCGGCATCCTGAAGGAGCAGGCGGCCCACGTCGGGCAAGGACTGTTCGCGCGGATCGCCCACTTGCAGCGCGATGACATCGTGCCGGCGGCCCACCTGATTGAGCGTGTTTTGCGAGAGGCGGCCGAGGGTCTCGGAATGCAGCACCTTGCGTCTGAGGTGAGCCCTCATGGCGGCCCGCCCCGGGTTGGTCTCACCCAGAAAGTCGGAAATCACGATCACCACCGCACGGTGCGGCAATACCTTGTTCAGAAAATCGAGGGCCCCATTGGTGTTGGTGCCGGCGAACTCCGGCTTGAAGAAGAGGACGTCACGGACCACCCGCAGCACGTGGCGACGCCCTTTAGCCGGCGGCACGAATTTTTCGACCGTCTCCGTGAAAAGCAGCAAGCCCACCTTGTCTTGGTTGCGGATGGCCGAAAAGGCCAGGACCGCAGCCAGCTCCGCCATCAGGGCTCGTTTGGACTGCTGCCCCGATCCGAAGCGACCCGAACCGCTAAGATCCACCACCAACATCACCGTCAGTTCCCGCTCTTCCCGGAATTTCTTCACAAACGGATGGTTCATCCGTGCGGTGACATTCCAGTCGATGGTCCGAACCTCGTCACCGGGTTGGTATTCGCGAACTTCGTCGAAGTCCATCCCCTGCCCCTTGAAAGCCGAGTGGTATTGCCCGGCTAGCGTCTCGGCGACCAGTCGGCGCGTACGGATCTCGATCTGTCGGACCTTCCGCAGCAATTCTGGGGAAACCTCGGACTCGGACTCGGCGGGGCCCGAGGAAGACGCCGTGGCCTCCGCACCGTCGGATCCGGAAATCCGGCGCATCACGCCCTGAATGGATTTGGACCACCAAGAACTCATGGAGCCACGCCGCGACGCCCCGCGTTAGGGAGTTCAGAAACCGGAGGTTGGGGTCGAAAGTCGCCCATGGCGTGTCCGACACCGTAATCCGCCCGCGGTTCAATCGGCAAGACGCCCGATGAACCAATGTCCCGATGGATTCACGGCGGCGTCTGCCTGGCCGCCAGCCCAAAACCTCCCCAGATCCTGGCCAGGAATGGACCAGTTTATTCACCAAGGTTGACCCGAGGCCGCTCCACCGTGAACCTCGGCAGCGGTGCGGCGGCGGGTATCCGGTTGAGACATTTTCCTTCTGATCCCTACACGAACTCTCTGAAGCGCCGCGTCACCCACTCCTGAGACAATGCTTTCCATCGGTCAATTGAAGATGTCCGTCGCCGGACGGGTCCTGTTCGAAAACGCCTCGCTCCAGGTCAACTATGGGGACCGGGTGGCGTTGGTCGGCCCCAACGGCGCCGGAAAATCCACGCTCTTCTCCATCATCCTCGGCCGCCGGACTCCCGATGAAGGCACGGTCGAGCGCGATCCTTGGACCATGGTCGGCTACCTGCCCCAGGAAGGCGAAGCTGTGGGCGAGGAGACCGTGCTCGAGGTCGCCACCGGAAGGGCCGGCGAACTGCCCCGCCTCGAAAAGCGTCTCAAGGAACTCGAGGCCGCTGGCTCCGTGGACAGCCCGGAGTACATGGAGACCCACGCCAAGTTCGATGCGCTCAACGATCCTCAGGTCGAGGCCAAGGCCAAGAAAATGCTCAAGGGTCTGGGCTACAAAGAGACCGACTTCGATCGCTTCGCCAAAGAAATGAGCGGTGGCTGGGTCATGCGGGCCCACCTCGCGCGACTGTTGGTCATGGAGCCTGACCTGCTGCTCCTCGACGAACCCACCAACCACCTCGACCTGCTCTCACTGCTCTGGCTGCAGGAGTACCTGTCCCATTATCCCGGAGCGGTCCTGCTCATTTCCCACGACCGCCAGTTCTTGGACGAAATCATCACCCAGGTGCATGAGATCGCCGATCGCAAGCTCATCGGTTACACCGGAAACTATTCGGATTACCTCCAACAGCGGGAAGATCGCTACGAGCAGCAAAGTGCGGCCTACAAAAACCAGCAGAAGGAAATCCAAGCCCTTCAGGAGTTCGCGGATCGATTCCGCTCCGTGGCCTCGAAGGCCTCGCAGGCGATGTCCAAGCTCAAGCAAATCGAGCGGATGGAGCTGATCGAGAAACCCACGCCCCCTAGAAAGCCCTTCCGCATCCAGATTCCCACGCCCCCCCGTGGCGGGCAGCGGGCAATTTCCCTCGAAGGCATCCACATGGCCTACGGCAAGAACGTGGTGTATTCAGGGCTCGATCTGACCGTCGAACGCGGCGAGCGGACGGTGCTGGTCGGCCCCAACGGAGCCGGCAAGTCCACGTTGCTCAAGATCATCGCCGGCGTCGTGGAAGCGCAGGAAGGTGTCCGCAACCTGGGTCACAATGCCAAACTCGGCTACTTCAGCCAGCATCGGGCCGACAGCCTCGACCCCAACAAGAACGTCGTTGAGGAGGTGCTGGCCAGCGCGCCAGCGCTCCGCGAGGACGAAGCCCGGGCCGTCCTGGGTTCATTCATGTTCCGCAAGGAGGAGATTTACAAGCCGACCACAGTCCTGAGCGGCGGCGAGAAGAGTCGGCTCAACCTCATCAAGTTCCTGGTCGATCCGCCCAACTTGCTGCTGATGGACGAGCCCACCACGCACCTCGACATCACGACGGTGGAATCCCTCACCATGGCGCTGGAGCGCTACGAGGGCACGCTGCTCTTCATTTCCCACGACGTGCACTTCATCCGTCGCCTGGCCACCAAGGTGTTGCACGTGAACAACGGCCGGGTACTGCCCTACGCCGGCGGGTACGACTACTTCCTGGAGAAGATCGGCGCCGGCAACGATCCCCGTGCCGCACTGACCACGGCCTGATTACCGCCAAATATCGGGCCAAATATCGGGCCGGATTTCAGGCCGGATTTCAGGCTGGCGCACGCCGGAGCCACATGGCCCTGCCTCGGCAGGCTTTCCTGACACGGGATTCCCTGAATGATTTCGGCAGGTCAGACTTGCCAAAGACCGCTGAGGGGCGGAGGAGTGGGGCGGCGACAACCCAACGCCAACGACTCGAATCATGCCGCCCTTCTTCCTCCGCAATTGGTTCGCCCTCAGTCTTCCCATCGCGGTGTCCTTGGCCTGGGTGTTCCCCGATCTGGGCTCCGCCGACGGTCCGCTCAAGACCTCCATCAGCACCAAGGCGGGTGTGGCGCTGATTTTTCTGATCCAAGGACTGACTCTCCCCTCCACCGCGCTGCGCAAGGGTTTGTCCCAGTGGCGCCTGCACCTGTTGGTGCAATCCTTTACCTTTCTAGTGTTTCCGGTGATGGGCATCATCCTTGATCGCCTCGCCGGGGGCTGGCTGGCTCCAGACCTCCGCCTCGGATTCCTCTATCTGGCGGTGTTGCCCTCCACCATCACCACCTCGGTGATCCTGACCGGCATGGCCGGAGGCAACACCGTGGGGGCGCTCTTCAATGCGGTCCTCTCCAGTCTGCTCGGGGTTTTCGTCACACCGCTCTGGGTGGCATGGTTGATGAAGGCCAGCGGCCAGCAACAGCCCTTGGGGCCGGTGATCGTGGAAATCGTGACCCTGCTGCTCATCCCATTGGTGCTTGGACAGGTGTTGCGCCCCCCGTGTGCCACCTGGGCTGACCGCAACAAGAAGCGGCTTGGGAACCTCTCGAGCGCCATCGTCCTCTTCATCGTGTACGCCGCGTTCTGCAACTCGGTGAAGCAACGCCTCTGGACCCAACACGGCCTGAATGTGTTGCTGCCAGCGGCCGGCGGAGTGCTGCTGCTCTTCGGGTTGGCCTTGCTGTTGACCGAAGCGCTGGCCAGAGCCTTGTCGTTGACGCGGCCGGACCTGATTGCGGCGCGGTGCTGCGCCCCCCAGAAGACCCTCGCCTCGGGGGTTCCCATGGCAAAGATCATCTTCGGAGCGCACCCGGGGTTGGGGCTCATCCTCCTGCCCGTGCTCCTCTACCACCCGCTGCAACTCATCGTGTGTGGTGCCCTGGCCAGTCGCTGGGGTCGCGAGAACGCTCTCTCAGGCACACCGGCTGAAGGTTCCCCCGCAGCCGCCCAGCAGCCCCATCTTCCAAAAAACGGGCCCGCTTAGCCGGAATGATCCAATGGGATCGGTCCGGCTCAGTAGGTAATCAACGAGCGGACATCAAAATCCCCCAGACGCTCACGCCCGCCCAGAAAGCCCAGTTCGATCACGAAGCGGACGCCGACGATCTTGGCCCCCAAGCGGCTTAACAACTGGAGTGCTGCTCCCGCGGTGCCGCCCGTGGCCAGAAGGTCATCGACCAGCAGGATCCTCTCGCCCGGAGCCACCGCATCGATATGCACGGCTACCGTGCTGGAACCGTATTCCAAGTCGTAGTTCTGCTCATGGGTTTTCCACGGAAGCTTCCCCTTCTTACGGACTGGTACGAAGCCCGCACCGAGCCGATGGGCCGCGGCAGCACCGAAGATGAATCCTCGGGCATCGATGCCGACGATTTTGTCCACCGAACCCTTGGGGATGTCGGACAGGAGATGGTGGATGGTCGAATCGAACAACCGACCGTCGGCCAGCACCGGAGTGATGTCCTTGAATTGGATGCCCGGATTGGGGAAATCCGACACGTTGCGGATCGACTGTTCGAGTTCGCTCAGAGAGGCGATGGTCACGCGCTGGGTTTGTGGACCAAGGAGACCTCCACGTCAAAGCCCGTTCCGGGCATTCGACAGTTAGAGCCCCAGAAGCCGCCCGAGATTGACCTGGACCCCGGCTGCGACCCACTCTGCCGATGTTCTATCCGTATGTTTTCCAAAGGTCAGAAAGTGGTGTGCATCAACGACGACTTCCCGCCAGAAGCCGCTGTGCTCTTCGCAGAACTCCCCAAGAAGGATCAGGTCTACACGGTCCGGGGCATGTACATCGGACGAGGCAGCTACTACCGGCATGAGTCCGGCAAGAAAGACGGCGAGATCGGCTTGTTGTTGGAGGAGATCCTCAACCCGCGCGACCCGGGTCTGAAGACCGGTCTGAATGGCGAGTTGGGCTTCAATAGCGAACGCTTTGCTCCTCTGGAAACCGACGAGCAAGGCGCAACCGCCGAAGAAGAAGAAGAGTTCGCCCTGCCCACTTCCGCCGCTTGACCGAGCGGGCGGATGAGGCCCGGCAGAGTTCCCCCCAGCTGACCCGGAGAGGACCAGCCTTCCGAGGCAACTCCAACGGCGTTTTTAGACCTCTAGAACGCCTGCCACCGGTCTCATCGGTCTAGCCAGATTTTGCCGCGTCCCATCACGCACCGATGGGCCCAACGCCCACCAAGCGCATCACCGGCACCTCCGCCGCCTTGCTGGCCGCGAGGTCGATCTCGAACTCGGCCTGCCAGTCGTTGTGTCCCTCCGGGTCTACCAGCACTTGCATCAACCGCCAGGTCTTCCGGTCTTCGGACGGTTGCACGTGGGTGTGCTTGGTGTTGCGGGCCTCCGGATCGAGGCTGATGCGTTCGTGATCCTTGTAGTACGGATCCATGGCCGTCTTGAGGCTGGCCGCGGTCCAACCCGAGGCCCCGGCTTCCCCGCCCGATTCCAAGGCGGCCACCGCCTCTTCGAACTGATCGAGCGCAAGGCAGCGGACCCAAGGCAGGACCCGGGCGCGGAGCAGCGCAGTGAACTGGCGCGGATCCCGGGTGATGTCACGGGCCGCCTCCTCGGCACCGGGCGGCTTGGCCTCGGGCTTGGATTCTCGCGGCGCGGCCTTCGGGTTCTTCATCCGCTCCCACTCCTCGATCAGGCTTGAATCCACCTGGCGCAACAACGTGGCCAAATAGGCCTCCATTTCGCGCAAGGCGTCATTCTTGGCCGACTCCGGAAGCGTTTGCCGCAGGACCTTGTAAACCGAAGTCAGATGGCGCAGCAGCAGCCCTTCGATGCGCTGGAGCTCGTAGGCCTTGATGTAATCGGAGAACGAGTAGTACTGCTCGAACATCTCGCGGGCGATGGACTTCGGGCGGATGTTCTCCTGGCCCACCCAGGGGTGATTCTCGGCGAAGGCGTTGAAGGTGGAATACACGAATTCCCGACACGGCTTCGGATACTCGAGCTTCTCCAACTCCTCCATACGCTGGTCGTATTCCATGCCCTGGGCCTTGAGTTCAGCGACCTTCTCGCCCTTCAGGCGGTCGAGTTGCCGACGCAAGATCATGTCTGGATTCTCTAGGATGGATTCGACCAGCGTGAGGACATCCAGGGCGTAGTTGGGAGATTCCGGATCGATCAACCGCAGCGTGTCGAGCAAGTACAACGACAGCGTTTGATTCATCGAGAAGTCTTCCGGCAACTCGACATTCACCCGAACCCGCTTGCCTTCACCCTTGGGTGACAAGGTCACTATTGATCGGTCGACCAAAGCCCGGAACAACTGCCAAGCCCGCTTGAAATGAGCCTTCTTCTGGGTAGGACCATCATGGCAATCCCGAATGAGCCGTCGCAGGGCTCCGCAACCATCCTCCGGCCTGCTTAGGACATTCAGGATCATGCCGTGCGAAACCTGGAACCGGGACACCAACCGCTCTGGCGCCGCCTGAATCAATCGCTGGAAAGTCTGTCGGTCCCAGTGGGAGTAGTTCTTGTCTGGTGCCTGCCGCTTCACGAACTTCTTCCCGTCGCGTTTGGATTTCTCCTCGAGCTTGAGGTTCTCGACAACATGTTCCGGGGCTTGCGCGACGACCCAGCCCACCGAGTCGAACCCTTTGCGCCCAGCGCGCCCGGAGATTTGGTGGAAGTCCCGGGCCCCCAATATCGCCGTCTTGTCGCCGCCGTACTTGCACAGGCGAGTGAAGAGGACGGTGCGAATCGGCACATTGATGCCCACGCCCAACGTGTCGGTGCCGCAAATCACCTTGAGCAATCCGCGCTGGGCCAACTGCTCGACCAAAATGCGGTACCGCGGCAGGAGGCCCGCGTGGTGCAACCCAATGCCCGCCCGCAGCCACCGCTTGATGTCCGGCCCGTAGGGACTGGAAAACTTCACCCCTTCGAGCGCGGTGGCGATGGTGGCTTTTTCCTCACGGGTCGCCGTGGCCAAACTGGTGAAATCCTGGGCACTCTCTGCCGCATCGGCCTGGGCGAAATGCACCACATAAACCGGTCCTTTGCCCTCGCTGATGAGCGTCTCAACGGTCTGGGCCAGCGGGGTCTCGGCATAGCTGAACTCCAGCGGCACCGGACGGATCACCGACTTGACGGTGACGCTGGGAAACCCATTGAGGCGCGTCATCTCGCCCTCGAAGAATTCGGTCTCGCCGAGGGTCGCCGACATGAGCAAGAACCGGCTCATGGAGAGCGTCAGCAACGGCACCTGCCAGGCCACGCCCCGCTCGCGGTCGGAGTAGTAGTGAAACTCGTCCACCACAACATCCCGAACGGTGGCATTCGGCCCGTCCCGCAGGGCGATGTTGGCCAGGATCTCGGCCGTGCAGCACAGGATCGGCGCATCGTGGTTGATCGTTGCGTCGCCGGTGCTCAGGCCAACATTGTCCGGACCGAATTCCCGGCAGAGCGAAAGCCACTTCTCATTCACCAAGGCCTTGATCGGGCAGGTGTAGACCGATTTGCGTCCCTGCGCCAACGCCTTGAAATGCAGGGCGGAGGCCACCAACGATTTGCCCGATCCCGTCGGTGTATTGAGGATGACATTCTTGCCCGAGTAGAGTTCGAGAATGGCCTCCTCCTGAGCTGGATAAAGTTCGATGCCGCGAGTGCGGGTGAAGTCCAGGAAGCGATCCAGCAGGTGATCGGCTGTCGGCGCCTCCAGGCGGGGAAGAAAATCGTAAAGGGTGGCGCTCACAAGGGGCCGCGAAACTAGTCTGCCTGGCCCCCCGCAAGCAACCGCCGGTAAAGGGCGTGGTATCGACCCCAGGCCACCGAGGCCGAGTAGTGACGAGCACTGTCCCGGATTTGTTCGGGCGTCGCCGTGGTTCCCTCACCGGAAATCATGCCCGCGATTTGCCGGGCCAGATCCTCCGGATCGTCCGGACGGAAGAGCCGACCGTTGTATCCGTTCTTCACGAGATCCACCGAACCTCCGCTGGCCGAGGCGATGGAGGGTTTCCCCAGGGCCAAGGCTTCGGTCAAGGCCACCGAGCACGGCTCATTCGTCGAAGGGATGATGAACACATCGGCCCCCTCGACCGCTTCGCGTACCCGGGTGGTAGGCCCCGCCAACCTCACATACGGAGCCAATCCCAAGGCCCCGACCTGCCCCTTCAACTCGCGGGCGAAGGCCTGGGAATCCCCATCGGCCGGCGTGGGTCCCCACAACGTAAAATGGACCCGTTGACGCAACGAGATGGGCAATCGACCGAGGGCATCCAAGACCAGGTTCCACTTCTTCCAACGGACCAAGTTGCCCACACCCACCAGGGCCAACCGCGACCGCGGGCCCGGCGGACGCACCAGCGGCCCTTCAAAGAATTCGTCCGAACAACAATCGGGAATGATCTCCACGTGCCCCGGCTGCGGCGTAAGCCCGTAATGGGTGGCCATCGCCGGGTTCAGGACCACCGTCGCCAGGCGGCCGCGGCCGGCGGCCCATCGGTACAGCCCCGTCCGGCGGGCGAATGCATGATTGGTGAAAACAATTGGAATCCTGCCGGGCAACAGAGCCAACAGCACCGCGGCCGCAAATCCACCCCGGCTGTGGGCGTGAACGATTTTCCAGTGTTCGGCGCGGCAGCGGCGACGGGTTTCCATCGCCACACTCAGGGCGCGAGCGAAGAGCGACAGGTGCCTGGGGGATTCGGCCAAGAGCCAACGGCTTTCCCTCAGGTCCAACGGCGGCTGCCGCTTCATCTCAAACCCCCGATGGACCACCACCGAGTGACTGAACAGGCCTTCCGGGTCCCGGGCATGCCGCAGGACGGTCAGGATGCCGCCGTCGTCCTGGGTGGAACCCACAAGATGCAGCACCGGGACCGAATCCGCCCTGCGTGGCGATCCTGCACGATCCCCTGGTGGAATCGACCGCATCATGGCGCTCATGGAACGGTCATTGGGTTGACGGCGCGCTCAGGCCACCGGCTGCCCAGAGGCATCCACGGGAACAACGCCCTTCGACCGGTTGAAGAAATTGAAGACGGTCTTCGCTTCGTGCTCGGTCGCCGCAAGTGTCCGGCTGCGGTGCCAATTGGTGATGAGCACCAACCCGGACAGTAGGCCGAAGGTCTGCATCAAGAAGCCGGCCTCGCCTGTGGTAATCATGAAGGTGACCAACTGCACCAACCACAGCGAACTCACATGACAGGTCAGTCGATCGAAGTTGGTCTCGCACCCCAGGCGATAAACCGATCTCAGGTTCCTGATCGCCACCATGGAAACCGCCCCCAGGAAGATCAAGACTCCGGCCATTCCGGGCAGTCCGAGGTTCACCAGCAAGCTGGGGATGCCGGAGTAGAAGATGCCCTGATCGAGGCTTTGCTCCAGCATGCCGTACTGGTCGATCTCGTTGTGGGTGTAGAGGTGATTGATGTCCGGAACAAAGCCCAAGCCGCGTCCGACCCAGAGAAAATTCGGGGCAATGTCGAAGGCAATGCGACGCATGGAGGCACGACCTGAGGTCGAGTTTTCGGCATCCACACTCGCCAGCGGATCGATCTCGATTCCCGGCAGTACTGACAACATGCGTTGAGCCGAATGGGGCAATTGACGGGCCGTCTGGTAGGTGATCAACAGAACCACTCCCATCAGGATCGTGGCAACGACCACCTTGGCCATGGAAAGGGTCCGCTGGACCAGGCTTGAGAGCATGATGACCGCCGGAATGATGATCATCGACATGCGATGACCACCCAATGCGCTTCCACCGAGAAGCCCCAGGATGACCAATACCCGGGTCACGGAGGACAACGACAAGGCTCGGGTGGCCGGAACTAGCACCAGCATCAGGTAGATCAAATCGCGCGACACGAAGGCCACCGATTGAAAGCGTCGAACGCCACCCTCCAAGGATTGGACCTCAAACGCGAGGCTGTCGGTGGAAAGGCCGAAGAACGACAACAGCACCCAAAGGGGCCCGGTGCCGCCGGCCGCCAGAGTGAAGTCCGACACGAGGAACGAGATGCTCATGAGGCAGTGCGCCGCATAGATACGGACCAGCATTTGGGGAGTCGTCGGCACGGCCATGTACAGAATCGGAAACAACAATCCGAGAAACTGGGTGACGTAGGCACGGCCACCCACCTGACCTTGACCCAGCACGTTGAGACCGAATCCGCGAAACTTGATCAGGGACACCAACACCAGAAAGAAGGCCCCCAAGCCGATGAACACCCACTTATATTCCCGAAGGCGATCCCCGAACTCTGGCGCATTGCGCCGCATGGCGAACATCAAAGGCAGGCCACTGATCGAAAGCATCAGGCTCGCCTCCCAGAAGAAGGGACGGCCCGAGACGAAGGGCACCAAGAGCGACGAGTTGATCATCACCGACCCCAGGACCAGCGCCAGGGTTCCATGGTTGGGCAGCGTCAGCGCCCAGATCACCGCGACAAACCCCATGAGCGCCAGGACTTGTACGGACCCCAGCAGAACCGCAAAGAGCAGCAATGCACCAATGAGGAAGACCCCGAAGAGGGCCTTCTGTACTTGTTCCTGAGCGGCGACCATGTGCCGTTAATAGAACTCCCTTCCCGAGCCGACCTTCAATGTCTTTTCAGAAGTCCCTAGCCACCCCCCGTCGGCCAACCCGTCCCTACTGACGGTACTGACGTCGGGCCCACTCGGGGTCCAGAGTCGGTTCCGACGAATTCCAACGAATCCACGGAGGGCTACCCTTCCCCGGCGACGGTTGAGTGACCAAGAAGGCGAAGCAATTGGTTTGCGACGAAACCAGTCGGCCCAGCACCTTCGCCAACGGGATGGCCAGTCGGAGTCCCAGTCGGATCCAGGGATTGCGGCGACTGGCCGCCCCGGAAGGCGGACGAGTGGCATGGAAGTAACGGAACCCACAGACCATCCAGGGCGTTGCGCTGCGGATGGTCTTCTCGATCTCGCGCTCAGTCCACCGGTACACGTAATTGGGGACAGGTCCATTGCGCCACCCTCCGCTCACCCGGTCTGCGCTCAGTGCCACGGCGGCTGTCTCGTAGTCCTGTCCAAAACCCAGTCGAACCCCCAACCGAGACACCAGTGAATCCCGAGGCTCGAACACCAACACCCCCTTGCGAGCCACCCGGTGCATCTCGAGGAGACCGCGATGGGGCGAGGCGCAATGGTGCAGGCCGCTATGGGCGATGACGAAATCGAAGGACTTGTCCGGGAAGGTCAAATCCTCGACATCGGCATAGGCCACCTTGTGGGTACCTGGGTTCTCCAGCTCCCAGCGGGTCTCCAGGTTGGTCAGCGTCACATTCGGGAATCCCACCTCTTTCAAAGTGCGGTGATCCCGTTCCCCGGCACACACACACAGCAGGCTCGACGCAGGATCCATGACGCCTTCGCGGACCAATTGCCGCAGAGTGTTCAAATAAAAAAGGTCGAGGTCAGACGCCATGACACCCCAAGGAAGCCCCACTGGCGGGAACGTTTCAAGAACTGGACAACGCCGATGACCATGCCTCTCCCCTCGGGGCCGGGTGCTGGCTTGTTCCCAGAATCACCGAGGATATGCTCCCATGCCTGTGACCTCCGCATCGGAACAACGCAATCGACTGGCCGCTGAGAAATCGCCCTACCTGCTGCAGCATGCCGGCAATCCGGTGGATTGGTTTCCCTGGGGTGACGAGGCCTTCGCCCGAGCGAGTGCCGAGGGTAAACCAATTTTCCTGAGCATCGGCTACTCCACCTGCCATTGGTGCCATGTGATGGAGCGCGAGACCTTCGAGAGCGAAGCCGTGGGGGCCTACCTGAGGGAGCACTTCATCAGCATCAAGGTGGACCGTGAGGAACGACCGGATGTGGACAAGATCCACATGAGCTTCGTGCAGATGACCACCGGCAGCGGCGGGTGGCCCCTCAACGTCTTCCTCACGCCCGAGCTGCAACCCTTCTACGGCGGCACTTATTTCCCACCGGAGGCCAAACACGGACGGCCCAGCTTCCTGACTCTCTTGGAGCGGATCGTCGAATTGTGGAAGACCCGTCGTGAGGACTTGATCGCGTCGGCTGTCGACCTCACGGCCCGGCTGCGCGAAATGGTCGTCCAAGATCCGGACAACGCCTTCCCGACCGGCCCCCGAGAATTGCATGGTGGTGGCCAGACTTTGTTGGGCGAATTCGACCCCGTGAACGGCGGCTTCGGTGGTGCGCCCAAGTTTCCGCGCCCCAGTCAACCGCTCTACCTGCTGCGCTACGCCCGACGCTTCGGCGACGTCGAAGCTGTCCAAGCCGTGCTCCAGACCTGCGAGCGGATGGCGGCCGGCGGCATCCGGGATCACCTGGGCGGCGGATTTGCCCGCTACAGCGTCGATGAACGGTGGCTCGTGCCGCACTTCGAGAAGATGCTCTACGACAACGCCCAACTGACCGTCCTCTACCTCGAGGCGTTCTTGGTTTCTGGCGAGGCTCGGCACGCCGATGTAGCCCGGGACATCCTGCGCTACGTGGCCAACGACATGACCCATCCAGATGGAGGGTTCTATTCGGCCGAAGATGCCGACAGCGAGGGCAAGGAGGGTAAGTTCTACTGCTGGACCCATGCTGAACTGTCCGGATTGCTCAGCCCCGAGGCGTTCAATGTGGTCGCCGCTCGGTTCGGCATCACTCCGGCGGGAAACTTCATCGATCACAGCGATCCGGAACCCCTGCCCGGTCTCAATGTGTTGTCTCTGGCTCAGGCCGAAGTTCCCGATGCCGATCGGCCCATTCTGGAAGAGTCTCTGGCCCGGATGTTGGAAGTGCGGGCTGCCCGAGTTCGCCCCCATCGGGACGACAAGGTGCTGGCTTCCTGGAATGGCATGATGCTCGGAGCCTGCGCCCGGGCCTTCGCGATCCTGGGCGACGACGAGTTCCGCACAATGGCCGAGCGCAACCTGGCCTTCCTGCAAGAACACCTCTGGGTGCCACCCACCGTGGAAAACCGAGGCACGCTGTACCACCGCTGGCGCGACGGGGAACGGGATTCTGTCCAATTGCTCGACGCCTACGCCCACCTGCTGGCCGGCACCGTTGATCTCTACGAGGCCACGCTCGATCCCAACCACCTCGCCTTCGCGGTTCAACTGGCCGAAGCCCTGATGGAACGCTTCTACGATTCCGCTGGCGGCGGTTTTTGGCAAAGCGGAGCCGACACCCCCCACCTGCTCATGCGGGTGAAGGAAGACTACGACGGGGCCGAACCCTCCGGGAATGCCGTGGCCAGCTTGGCACTACTCCGCCTGTCCTCCCTTTGCGCACGTCCCGACTGGCGGGAGGCGGCCGAGAAAACCCTCCGGCTCTTTGCCCAAAAACTGCACCAGACGCCGCAGGTCGTGCCGTTCCTGCTCTGCGCCCTCGACTTCGCCCTCCAGGAACCCAAGCGGGTGGTCATCGTGGGCGACTGGCTGTGCGGTTCGACCCGAGCCCTGCTGAGCCACGCCCATGCGGTCTTCGAACCCCACCGCGTGATCCTGGGCAACCACGGCCCGGTGGACCCGTTCGCCCGCACGCTGCCCGGCGACGAGGAGCGCTCACTGGCCTACCTTTGCACCGGCAACGCCTGCCAACCGCCAACCCGAGAAGGCTCCGTGATCCGGGAGTTCCTGCGGCAGGCGCCTGCCCCGGAATCGCCCTACTGATCAGCGACGCAAGTCGAGTGTCACCGGGAAGTCCCCGTTGACCGGCTCGGGCATCGGCACAAATCGTCCCTGAGTCGCACCGGTGGCGAAAAATCGTGCCAAACGTCGGCTCTCGGCCTCATAGGCATTGACCGGGAAGGTCTCGTAATTGCGCCCGCCCGGATGGGTCACGTGGTAGGTGCAACCGCCGATCGAGCGCTCGTTCCAGGTGTCGTAGAGGTCGAAGTTCAACGGAGCATGAACCCCGATGGTCGGCTGCAGGCACTCCGGAGGCTGCCAGGCCCGGTACCGGACGCCGGCCACCGCCTCGCCCTGGGTGCCCGTCGGGTGCATCGGCATGCGGCGTCCATTCACCGTGAGGGCGAATCGGTCACCAATCAGGCCCTGCGCCTTGACCTGCACCCGCTCCAGCGAGCTGTCCACATACCGGACCGTCCCGCCGCCCCCGTTTTCTTCACCCAGCACGTGCCAGGGTTCCAAGGCCGAGCGGATCTCCACACGGACATCGCGCTGGGAGAAGTCACCGATGCGCGGAAAGCGGAACTCGAACTGCGGGGCAAACCACTCCATCTCAAAGGGATAACCCGCCTCGCGCAGGTCGCGGATCACCTCCCGGAAATCAGTCTCGCAGAAATGCGGGAGCATCCACCGGTCGTGCAGGTCGGTCCCCCAGCGCACCAATTTCTGGGAATAGGGCTTCTTCCAGAAGGTCGAAACCAACCCGCGCAGCAACAAATGCTGAGCCAGGCTCATCTGGGCATGAGGCGGCATCTCAAAGGCTCGCATCTCCACCAATCCCAACCGACCGGTGGCGCTTTCCGGAGCGAACAGCTTGTCGATGCTGAACTCCGATCGGTGAGTGTTGCCGCTGGAGTCGATCAGCAAATTCCGGAACAGCCGGTCCACCAACCAGGGCGGCACAGACGGCCCGTGCGAGGCCACCTGCCGATCGAGTTCACGGAAGGCGATTTCCAATTCATACAGGGAATCATTGCGTGCCTCGTCCACACGGGGGGCTTGACTGGTGGGACCGACGAACAGGCCGCTGAAGAGCCAACTCAGCGAGGGATGGTTCTGCCAGTAGCCGAGGAGCGATTTCAGCAGATCCGGACGGCGCAAGATCGGCGAATCACTGGGCGTCTCGCCGCCCAGGATGATGTGGTTGCCACCGCCAGTGCCGCTGTGCCGGCCATCGAGCATGAACTTCTCGGCCCGCAGACGGGTCTGGCGGGCTTCTTCGTAGAGCACCGTGGTGCGGTCCACGAGTTCTTCCCAGGTCCGACTCGGGTGCAGGTTGACCTCGATCACGCCGGGATCGGGCGTCACCGACAGCTTGTTGATCCGCGGATCACGCGGCGGTGCATCCCCCTCCAGGATCACTGGGACTCCCATGGCTGAAACCGTCGATTCGAGAGACGACACCAAGTCGAGATAGGCCTCGGTGGTGGCTACCGGGGGCAGGAAGACATGCAGACGCCCGTCCCGTGGTTCCACGCACAGGGCCGTTCGCACGATCCACGGAGCGCTCTGGCCCGGGCCTGGGGCCTGACCCTCGCGAGGGTCTCGGCCAGCCAGTGCTGCTTGGGCACGTTGACCCGGTCCCGTCCCCGGGGGCCGCGCCGCCGGAGCTCCCGCCACAAAGGCCTGGCCTCCAGGTCTGTGGACATCCCGGCGGGAAAACTCGCGGGGCAATGGCGGCAGAGGGGCCGAAGGATCCTGAGGCAAAACCCACGGGTATTCTCGGTCGGCCACCCAAGGGATCGAATCCAGAGGCAACCGCAAACCCATGGCCGAGTCTCCGGGGATGAGCCACAAGGTCTCGCCATCCCGCAGAAACCAGGCACCACTGCGCCACTGGATGTGCCCTCCGTGAATGCCCGCCACCTCCAGCGGCAAGGTGTAACCCACCACCTCGCCCAGTCCCCGTTGAAAGATGCGAGCCAAGCGCTCGCGCTCCTGGATGTTTTTCCACTGCGACGAAGTGGGCGACACGTTGGAGGGCAAGCGCCGCTCCTTCCAGGTGTAGTAGAACAAGTCCTCGTAGGCTGGCAGTACGTGAGCCGGATCGGTGTCGAGATTCCGGGCCAAGCGTCGAATGAGCTCACCGGCCTCCGCCGCCCCATGACCATAGTTCTTGGATTCGTCCGCGATGAGAGAGTCGTCCTTCCAGATGGGCACTCCATCCTTGCGCCAAAAGGCTGAAAGCGCCCAACGCGGCAGGGGTTCCCCCGGGTACCACTTGCCCTGGCCATAATGCAGCAGGGATCCCGGAGCCATCCGCGCCCGAAGACGCTTGAGCAAGGTTCCGGACAAGACCCGCTTGGCTGGGGAAGCCGCCGTGAAATTCCACTCATCCCCATCCGGGTCGTCCACCGACACGAAGGTCGGCTCGCCACCCATGGTCAGTCGGACATCACGGGCCACAAGATCTTCGTCGATCCGATGTCCCAGTGACTGGATCTTGGCCCACTGCCCCTCGGAATACGGCCGGGTCACCCGGGGCGATTCGTAGATCCGGCTCACCTGCATCTCGTGGTGCAGCTTCGACTCGCACTTTCCGATGCCGCCGGTCACGGGAGCCGCTGTGGACGGTTCGGGGGTGCAACTCAGAGGAATATGCCCCTCGCCTGCCAGAAGGCCCGAAGTCGGATCGAGCCCGATCCAGCCTCCGCCCGGCAGGTACACTTCGCACCAGGCGTGGAGGTCGGTGAAATCCACCTCGGTCCCACTGGGTCCATCCAGCGACTTCTGATCGGGCGCCAATTGGATGAGGTAACCGCTGACAAATCGGGCGGCCACCCCCATCGAGCGGAAGAGCTGCACCAGGAGCCAGGCCGAATCCCGACAAGAGCCACTGCCCAGAGTCAGGGTTTCTTCAGCGCTCTGAACCCCCGGTTCCAGTCGAATCAGATACCGGATCGAGTGCTGCAACCGCTGATTCAGTCCCACGACAAAATCGATGGTCCGAACCGCGTTTTCGGAGCCTTTGGACTTGGCCGTCCTGAATTGCGCGATCAACTCGGCGACCAGAGCATCCAACTTCGGGCTGGAAGCCGGGCGCAGCAGAAAGGGCTCCAGGTCTTTGGCCAGCCCCGCCTCGTACTCGAACGGGTAATGGGATGCCGATTCCTCCAGAAAGAAGTCGAACGGATTGTACACCGCCATTTCCGCAACCACTTCGATCTCAATCTTCATCTCCCGCATCGGTTCGGGGAACACCACCCGGGCATTCCAATTCGAGAAAGGATCCTGCTGCCAATGCAGGAAATGCTCTCCGCCCGTGATCTTCTGAGAATAGCTAAGGATGGGAGTCCGGCAGTGCGGGGCGGGCCGCAGTCGAATGACATGAGGTCCGTGACCGACTGCCGTGTCGTAGGTGTAGTGAGTGACGTGTCGCAGGGCAACGTGGATGGCCATGGAAAATGGTTGTTGAACGCCGGGTCAGAGCGCGTGGTCAACTTGCGCAATCCCCCAGAGATGTCCACTCAACAATTGGGGAAGACCTCACCCTCTGACAACTGCCGGGAACCGGGGCTGTGGCCCATTTCGGGACCCGGAAGGGTGCGGTGCCTTTTCAAACATCGCATCGACGTGCGATGCCTGTCTCGATTTCCTCCTGAGCCAGGGTGGATTCGTGGACTCTCTCCTTCGATCCAAGGTGCCGGTGAGTCATGGGTCAGGGCGGCTGGGGGTCGGAACAGCTGGGCTGATTTAGCACCTATGCTCCAGGACCGGCGTGAAAATGATTTCTCAGGCTTGGGAAAACCCAAAAAGGAAAAACCCGGAAAAAAACCCGGAAAAACACAATCCGAGTCAGCTAAATCCGAAGAAGAATTAGGTGGTGGCTGGGGGCGGGATCGAACCGCCGACACTGCGATTTTCAGTCGCATGCTCTACCAACTGAGCTACCCAGCCGCACCGAAGAGCGCGAATCAAACTCGGTGAGGACCGCCTTTGGCAAGACGGTTTTCCGAGATTTTTCGAACCGTCGGCCTTGAAGCTATTTCGGATCCTGGTTCGCCCGCAATTCTTCCTGGGTCACCGTGGAGACAACGCCATCCTTCGGAACCTCCACCTGGGCGATCCACAGCAGCGCGTTCAGGAACACCTTGCGGAAGTTCTCGTCACCCCAATTCTTGTGGTAATGCCCGCCGGTGAAACCAAAGCCTCGACCGCCATTAGGCCGATCGTAGGTCCACATCAACGGCTGAGGTTCACCCTTGGCCACTGAGGCACGGACGAAGGGGTTGCCATTGTGCGGGCCGTTGCCGCGGTCGAGGGTGCTCAACGGGGGCACCACACTGAGGATCGGCGTGACTCCCTTGCGCTCCGGCGCAAAGCGCATGTGGTAGTACCACTCGTCGTGGATCGTGAACGGCTTGACGCCCCGGGTCACCGGATGCACTGGCAGCGACTCGAACTTCGCCGTCCACGTCGGGTTCACGCTCCAGAACATCTCAAAATAACCCCCGGTCCAATCGAGCATGGCAAAACCAGGGTCCCCGGCCGGAACCTCAACCCCGTAGTGGGCAGCGCCGATGCCCACGCCCTTGGCCGACAGCTCATTCATCAGCTTCAGTCGATCGGGCTTGATCGCCGGGTGGGCCGTGCCGCCATTGGCAAAGACCACCACCGCATCAGCCGATTTGAGGATGGCGGTATCGGCCGGCCAGCCATTGCTGACCACGGTCGCATGGATGCCCGGAATGCGATTCAAACACCCAGCCAGAAGAATGCTCCCAGCCCGGAATTCGTGGTCACCCGGCGCATGACTGGGCGTACCCGCGATGAGCACGATGGATTTGTCGGCCGCTGCCAAAGACAGCGAAGCCACGGCGGCGAAGAGGCTGATCAAAAAGCGGTTCATTGGATTTGAGACATCGTGCGGATTCACACTTTCGACCGCGAGACTTTACTGGTCGGAATCCGATGCTCGTCCCAGCCCAATCACTCCGCCCCTGTTGAAAGATGCCCACGCATCGGCTGACTGTTTTTGACCATGCAATGCGGTTTTCAACAAATTTCCGCCCAAAAACAGAGCGAATCACCTTGGCAAGCAGGTTGCTTTCCGACGGTTGCCCAAACAACCGGCCATGCAGTTTGGAGACAGGCTGCGCGGCGATGATAGAAACGATCATCAACCACGGCCGCCCCAGCGATGGGGCGGCCGTGAGTCAGTTTCGGAGTCGGCGCTTTCCAATTTTTTTCCAACTCTTTTTCGGGTGGAATCCCCCCATGAGCTTGCATTGTATTCCGAATACCCGGACCCACGATCGCTGGGATGCCAGCTTACCTCCCGTCGCTGAGGTGGCTTCGGGCGACACCGTGATCCTCGATTGCCTGGATTCCAGCGGCGCCCAAATGTCGCCCACCTCCACCGTGGCCGACTTCGTCGCCATGGACCGCAACAAGATCCACACCATCACCGGTCCCGTCTTCGTCCGGGATGCTGAACCCGGTGATGTGCTGCAAATCGAAATCCGCCGCATCGAGCATCGAGGCTGGGGCTGGACGAGCATCATTCCCGGTTTGGGGAGTCTTCCGGAACGCTTCACCGAGCCGCACCTGTTCCTCTGGAAACTGGAGAAAGACTTTTCCTATTCCCTGGCCCCCGCCCGGTTGCCGCTCGCTCCGTTCCTCGGAATTGTTGGCGTCGCTCCAGAGGCTCCCGGCCCCCACCGAACCCGCCCTCCGGGCCCCTTTGGCGGCAACTTGGATGTGAAGGACCTCCAACCCGGAACCACCCTCTACCTGCCGGTCTTCCATACCGGAGCCCTCTTCAGCGCCGGCGACGGTCATGCCGCACAGGGCGACGGTGAAGTGTGCATCAATGGCATTGAAGGCCCGATGGAGGCGGAATTCCGGCTCACGGTCCGCAAGGACATGCGACTCGATGAACCCTTCGCCGAATTGCCACCCAAGGTTTCCAAAGTCCCAGACATCGGTTCCTGGGCCTTCATCGCCAGTGCCCCCGATGCATTGAGTGCGGCCAAAAATGTCATCCATCACGCCATCGACTTCCTGATGGACCGGTTCGCTCTGTCTCCCCAACTGGCCTACACCTTGTGCAGTGTGTCCTTGGACCTGCGCTTGAGCCAAATCGTCAACCAACCCCAGATCACCGTGACGGGAACTCTGGCCAAGAGCCTCTTCCCGAAGTCGTCCTGAACAAACTCTCCCCCCATGCTCCGCGCCCGCACCCAGGAAGGATGGTTCCTCATCACGCATCCCGAACACGCTCGGATCGCCGGGGAATTTGCCTCCGCGTGGGGCAACTCGCGGTTTCGCCACCCGTTTCCACTGACCAACACTCTGGAGGGAATCCGCCGTCATGACGACGGGTGGGCGACCCGCGATCTAAGCCCCAAGATCACGCGCGAGGGCCGCCCCAGTGCCTTCGGCATCGATCTGGTGGGCAAGTACAGCGCCTTCGAGGAGATCGACCTGGCCGACTACCTCCAGGTGCGGGGACGGGCTATGGAAGCGGTCGCCGCCCAGAATGCCTACGCGGCGGTCCTGATCTCCATGCACACCTGCAATTTGCTGACCGAGCGGGCCGATCATTCGACCATCCGCCCTGAAGACCGGCCCAAGCTGGCAGCCTTCCTGGAGATGCAGGAGCGCCGTCAAGAAGACCTGCGCCACATCTGCGCCCAATCTGGCCAATTCTCAGGAAACGATCTTCTGGCCACGACCTGGGTCGAGAACTTCCGCCTGCTGCAGGCCTGCGACAACCTTTCCCTGCTGTCCTGCGTGGACTACCCCAACGCGGCCAGCCTCCTGCACCCTCTCCCGTTGACGGGCGGTGGCATGCAGGAAGTCGCCGTGCATCGACTCGCGGAGCGGACGTTCCGTCTGGATCCGTGGCCCATGCGGGAAGCGGTCGTCGAAGTCCAATTCTCAGGTCGCCGGATCACCGGCGAATTGTTCGGTTCGGAATCCGACTTGGCGACCGCCTACGCCAGGGCCTCACCGGAAACCCTGTGCATTCGCCTCGAGCAAGGATCTTGAATCCTGAATGGGTGCGCATTCCGGTGGATCCGCTCCGTATTCTGGATCAACCTTGGGGCGCGCATGATCCGATATCTGGGAATTTTTTGTCTGCTGTCGCTGACCCTCGGAGCAGAACCCGCCCGGTTCATCCAAGACCGTTTCGCCATTGGCTTCTGGGTACCGCCACGCACCACCAACAACCTGCCAGAACGTTACCGTGAGATCCGCGATGCGCGTTTCAACCTGGTCATCGGAACCGACGGCTTCAGTGCCGAAGAACAAGTCCGGGTCTGTGAATCGCTGGGTCTGAAGGTTCTGGTCACTGCGGACGATCCGACCAAACCCCTGCCAGAAGGCGACGCCTGCTGGGGTTACAGCCTGAGTGACGAACCTGGAACCGCGGCTTTCCCCGACCTCGCCGGGCGCGTCAACTCCCTGCGGGAACGGAGGCCTGGCCGGCTGGGCTACATCAATTTGTTTCCCAACTACGCGGGCCCCGCCCAGATGGGGGCCAACTCCTACGAGGAGTACGTTCGGAGTTTCATGGAGACTGTGAAACCGGACGTGCTGTCGATGGACCATTATCCGCTCATGCGGCCTGGCGACGATTCCCGCAGCGAATACCTCAAGAACCTCGAATCGATACGCAAGCACTCGAGCTCAGCGGGCATCCCATTCTGGAACTTCTTCCATTCCATGCCCTTCGGGGACCGCATGGATCCCACCGAGGCCCAAATCCGCTGGATGATCCACGCGTCCATAGCCCATGGATCCAAGGGGGTTCTGTACTTCTGCTACTGGACCCCAGGCAAGGGCAACGGCGGCACCGGCGAGTTCCCCAAGGGCGGAGCACTCCTCACAGCCGAAGGTTTCAAGACGCGTCACTATGATGAGGCACGACGGATCAACGACGGGCTTGAGCATTGGGGGCCCGTCCTGATGCGCCTGACCGGCCAGGGCGTCGTCCGATACACCACCGGCAACCCATCGACTCCACTGGCGCGCACCGGAGTCCGATCTCTCAACCGGGTGGGTTCCGATCCCGAATCAACCCTCCTGATTGGCACCTTGAAACACGCCGACGGCCGGCGCGCCGTCGTGCTGGTCAACCACAACACCGCTTACACGGCTTGGCCCACGGTGGTGTTCGATTCCGGGGGCGAAGTCGTCGAAATCAGCCGGGAAGACGGGCGTGAACACCCCGTGATGGACGACAGTCCGGAATTACCCGGGATTCAACTCTCCCTCGGAGCCGGAGACGCCCGATTGTTTCTCTTGCCACCGCAGCCAGAGCGGAAATGACCCACACCGCTCCGGTCAACGGCCAGGCCGCTCGCGGTTCTCCAGCGGAGCCAACAAGGCCCGTTCATTCGAGTGGGTCAACAAATCCAAGGCTTCCTCAGCGCTGACCCATCGCAGGTCGGCGACTTCTCGCGTATCCTGCACGGGCCCCTGTTGCTGAAGCTCCATGTGCCAGTACAAGACCACCTTGGGCATCCCATTGACCGCATAGACGCTGCCACCGGCGAAGCGATCCACCGTGGCTCGGCAACCCGTCTCTTCTTCGACCTCGCGCACCGCGGCCTGAAGCCATCCTTCGCCCGGGTCGAGCTTGCCTTTCGGCAGAGCCCATTCCGGACCATAGCGGGTCCGATGGATCAGAATCAGTTCCCGCCCCCGCGGGGATGTTCGCCATACCAGACCACCGGCTGCCTGGATCACTTCGGTTGGAATCGCGTCGCTCAAGGTTGACCATGGAAACCGACCGCACTGCGGAGGGCAATCCACACCTGCGCAGAAATGCGCCGGAGGAAAGCGTCGAGAATGAGGAGCCTGCCCCCAAATTAAATCCACCCGCGCCACCAGTACCAGACGCCCCCCAATTCCTCATGAAACCAGCGTTCAAAGCGGATCAACCCCTCGCTTCGAGGCACGACCCACCAGTGCTCGGGCCGATCCAATGCGTCCAAACCCTGGAAATCGCAACCAACCGGCAAGACATCCACGCCTTGTTTGCGGCAAGCGGCAGCTCCCCGGGCCAAATGGAGGGCGGAACTGACCAAAATGACCCGCTTCCAGCCCCGTTTTCGAACCATGTCGCCGATTGCGACGGCTTCTTCATGGGTATCCCGGCAGGCCGGCAGACGCTGAAGATCCCCGGATGGTAAGCGCCAGGTCCGGATCCAAGAAGCGAGCAATTCGCTCTCGGAGCGGGGGTTTCCGAGCCATTGGAAAGGCCCACCACTGACGACCAAAGTCTGGGCCTTCCCCTGACGCATCACCTCCAAAGCGGTCAGGGTCCGCTCAAACGAGGAGCCCGTGCTGAACCAAAGGAGTTCGCGTGCGGAGAACTGAAGGTCTCCGGACAACACCACCACGGCATCGGCTACCGGCAAGGTCACCGGATGAATCCGATCGTAGGGCCTCTCCAAACGGGCCAAGAGCAATGCCGAGAAGGGGGTTCCACCCACCAGCCAGAGACCACCGGCCAGGCACAGAGAGGTGAAGCCGGCCAGCCAAGCCCTGCGCCGAAACGCCAGACCGCTGACCAGCAACGCTCCCGCCCAAGCCGCTCCCAGCGGCTGAACCAGCGCCTCTACAGGTCCCATGCAGGGAGAGGCTAGCCAGCCTCCTTGTCTCAAGGCGAGCCCGGCCCTCATCCGGAATGATTGAGCGGGTTGCAAGGAAAGCGATGGCGCGACGGATTCTTTTGCAAGACGGGGGAGAATCAGCGCGGGCCAGTTGGAAGGCGATAACGAGGGAACCACGAAGTTTTTGTGGCAAAAGACCCAGCCATCAAGACCCACCCATTGAACGGTTCCGGCTCCGGAAATCGGCAACGTCCCCGAGGCTGTCCGCACTCGGTTCCAAATTACTGCGGCAGCACCAGGAACCCGCTTTGCGCATCGCCGATGATCTGGGTCTGCTGCCCCTGATGCCGCCAATGGTGATAGGCGATCAGGGCGCAGAACAGCGCATCGAGCCGATCTTCCGCTTCCTTGGAATAGACGGCTTCGAGAAGTCCTTCGCCCACGAGTCCTGGATGCAATTCGGGAAAACGGCACTGGAGGCAGCTGCGCAGGAGGGACTGATAGCGGCGAAACTCCCGGCGTCGTTCCGCCACCGTGCCGCGCTTGTATTTCAGGATCCGCGGCAGCCCGAACCACCGGATCATGGCCGGATGGGGATAAACTTCCATGGCCAGTCGCGAAGCCGCCAAATCCCAGCCCAGCGAGAAACCTTCCGACGCCAGCACCCTGGCAATCCGCAAAGGCCGGGCACAAAGACGGGCGTTGGAGGGGTGACATCCGGCATGCTCCCGTCCAAACAATCGATGGGTCAGTCGGTCGACGGGGCGGGATCCGCTCCGATTGGGACAAACCAGCGGAGCATCCACAGCCATCACGCAGGGCAGCTGTCCGACACATTCACGCAACCATCCCAACAGAGAGTCGTCCCCTAGGGTCCAACGCGACTCCAACACCGAGGCGGTTTGTCCATCGGCCTCGATCAAACAGATTCCGTCCCGGTTGCGTTCGCCCCAGGCCAAATCGATCCCCACCAGCAGCATAGTACAACAGACTCGCTGCCGATCCTCCCAGCGCAAGCAACGGCCCTGTGAACAAAACCAACAGGCCCCTTCCCTTTTTGAAGGACGAATCTAGGTTGGTGGAACGCAACAACACGTCGGAGTCGCCGAGATGAACAAACGTCTTATCTATCCCTTCTTCATCGTCGCCCTCGTGGCCTATGTCGGCCTCGGGGCCAAGCTTTTCCAGCTCAGCGCGTCGGACGAACGGGATGACCCCTATCAACAGCTCGAACTCTTCACCCGGGTTCTGGAACGGGTCCGCAAAGATTACGTCGATGGCGAAACCCTGACCTACAAGGATCTCATCCAGGGCGCGATGAAAGGGATGCTTTCCACCCTCGATCCGCACAGCGAATTCATGACGCTGTCCAAGTTCAACGAACTGAAGGAAGACACCGAGGGGACCTACGGAGGAGTGGGGTTGCAGGTCCACGTGAAGGAAGGGGTGCTCACCGTAATCGCCCCCATGGAAGACACCCCGGCCTTCGAGGCGGGCATCCTTCCCGGAGACCAGATCCTGAAAATCAACGGCAAGCCCACCGACCGATTGGTCATGGGCGACGCCGTGAAGATCCTGCGGGGAGAACCCAAATCCAAGGTGACGTTGTCGGTGATCCGACCCTCGCTCTCGGAGCCCAAGGAGATTTCACTGACCCGGGAAGACATCCGTGTCTACACGGTCAAAGATCAGAACAACCACCGGGAATTCCAGGTCAGCGCCGACCACTTGGGCTACGTGCGCATTACCCAGTTCGCCGAAAAGACCGACGAGGAATTGGAGACGGCATTGGTAACCCTCGAAAAACAAGGCCTCGAAGGCCTGGTCATCGACCTGCGTGGCAACCCGGGCGGGCTGCTGGATCAAGCCGTGGCCGTCTCGGAAAAATTCCTGCCCAAGGGCAAACCCATCGTCTCGACCGAAGGGCGCAACCGTGCGGCCGACCAGCAGCGCAAGGCCTCGGGCAAGGGCAAAGTCCGTTCCTATCCCTTGGTGCTACTCATCAATGGCGGTAGCGCCAGCGCGTCGGAGATCGTGGCCGGATGCCTTCAGGACCTCGAGCGGGCCGTGGTCATCGGAGAGCAATCCTTCGGCAAGGGGTCCGTGCAGAACATCCTGCCCCTCAACGACGGTTCCGCCCTGCGCCTCACCACCGCCAAGTATTACACTCCGAGCCACAAGGTCATCCATGAGCGAGGCATCTCGCCCAACATCGTCGTCCCCATCACCGACGAAGACGAAGCGGCCATCCAACTCCGGCGCATGCCCGGTGGCACCAACAGCCTTGAGGATACGCTGAGGCTGTACCCCGTGGCCCAGCAGGCTCGCTTGCGCGATCTGGTATTGGCCGACGCCGACCCTCAACTTGAGCGGGCCATGGACTTGCTCAAGGGAGTCCGGCTCTTGGCCAAACGTCCTGGGGCCAAGTCCCCGAGAGCCGAGGCAACCTCTCCGAATTCCAAGCCTGCCGCACCCGCAGCCCCATGATCCGGAATTTGCATCCCCGCGGGGATGCACGGAATGATTGCCTTCCAAAATGGTTCTCGCCATCGAATCGTCCTGTGACGAAACCAGTGCCGCCGTGGTCCAGGACGGGCGGTTGCTTTCCAACATCGTGGCTTCCCAGGTCCGCCTCCACTCCGAATACGGTGGGGTGGTTCCAGAACTGGCAACCCGGGAACACCTCCGCAACCTGATCCCTGTCGTCCGTCAGGCCTTGGATACCGCAGGGGTTTCCATGGCCGACCTCACCGCCGTGGCCGCCACCCGGGGACCCGGGCTGCCCGCGGCCCTGATGGCCGGATGGACCGCCGCCCAATCCTTGGCCGCGGCACGCGGGTTGCCGGTAATCGGTATCCACCACCACGAAGCCCACTTGTACTCCCCATGGATTTCCGGCCAACCCTCCCGGTTTCATGGCGCCGCGATCCCACCCCATGTCTCACTCATCGCATCCGGCGGACACACCCTGCTGGTGCATGTCCGTGCCGAACTCGATCAAGTGATCCTCGGCGGCACCCTCGACGATGCGGCCGGTGAGTGCTTTGACAAGGCTGCCAAACTCTTGGGCCTGCCCTACCCCGGGGGGCCGGTGCTGGACCGCCTGGCCGAAGAAGGCCGCGCTGACCGCTTTGAATTTCCGCGACCGCTGCGCCACGAACCCAATCACTTGTTCAGTTTCAGCGGTCTCAAAACCAGCGTTCGGGTCTTCCTCGAGAAGAACCCCGGTCTGGCCGATTCTCCCCAGGACTTGCGCGATCTGTGCGCCGGAATCCGCGCCGCGATCGTGGACACCCTCACCACCAAACTCGTCGCCGCCGCCACCAAGATTGGTGTGCGTTGCATCACCGCCAGCGGGGGGGTCGCCTGCAATCGGGGGCTGCGCCGGGAATTGCAACAGGCAGCGAAGAAACGACAACTGGAACTGCGCATCGCGGAGCCGGCCTTCTGCACCGACAACGCCGCCATGATCGGCCTTTTGGCCGAGCGCCGGTTGGCCCGCGGGCAATCCACGTCGCTGGACACGGAAACCGGTCCCGGATGGGAACTTGAGACCCACGCGCAACCCTCAGCAGTAGCGCCGGCAACACCGTCCTCGGCCGCCCTTCCCTCGTCGTGACGATCTCCATCATCTTGCCGGCCTTCAACGAAGCGAGGCTGTTGCCCACCACGCTGGCCGCTGTCCATGCAGCCCGGAGTGCCTTCGATCGGGTGCACTGGGCCTCGGAGGTCATCGTCTGCGACAACAACTCCACGGATGCCACCGCGCAAATCGCTGGAGAGCACGGAGCCCGGGTTGTCTTCGAACCCATCAACATGATCGCCCGCGCCCGCAACGCGGGCGCCTCGGTGGCGACCGGCGACTGGTTGGTGTTCATCGATGCCGACTCTCAGCCTTCCATCGAACTCTTCGCAGCCATGATCGATGCGATCCAATCCGGCGGGGTTCTAGCCGGCGGAGCCACCGTCCGCATGGACAGCAACGACTTCCGCGGCCGCATGGGCACAGCGCTCTGGAACACGGCCAGTCGCCTTCGCCGCCTCATGGCCGGGTCCTTCATCTTTGTCGAGACCGTAGCGTTCCGGCAGATTGGCGGATTCAGTGCGCAATTCTACGCTGCGGAGGAGATCGACCTCACCCACCGCCTGAGGCCCGTGGCCCGCGCTTCGAATCGGCGCATCGTCATTCTTTACAAGACCCCGCTGCTGACCTCGGCCCGGAAGCTCAAGCTTTACACGCCGTTCGAAATCGGACGCCTGATACTCTCCGCAGCCATCCGGCCAAAGGCCACCCTCACGAACAAAGAGGCCTGCCACCTCTGGTACGACGGCCGTCGCTGAGCCCGGAACCCGGTTCTTGTCCCTGGCACCGGCGGGCAGACCGTGTGCCATGCCGTGAGCCCCGGATCGCACGGATGCTGAACGGCCTTGCTGCAGTCACACTGCGCTGCTATCCGTTGCCCATCTTCGGTCGGATGAATCCCCGGATGTCGCGGGCGGCAGCGGCGGCGCGTCGACCGTCACCCCCGGCATGCTTTCCGCTTTCTACAAACTGGTCTTCAAACTCTGGCGTGCGCGGCGGTACCGATGGTTCCTGGACTCGATCCAACCACGGCCGGATTGTTCGATGGTCGATGTCGGAGGCTATTGGTGGAACTGGCAGGGCAAGGCCAGAGACTTCGGCAACGTCCTGTGCATCAATCCTGTCGACGTGGGGGACGGATCGAACTCGGGCGAAGCGAACGTGCGGCAGGCCATCGGCGACGGTTGCGCCCTGACGTTCCCAGACGGGGCATTTGACATCGCCTTCTCCAATTCGGTGATCGAGCACGTGGGAAGTCTCGACCGACAGGCGGCCTTCGCACACGAGGTGCGTCGGGTGGGCCGCAAGGTCTGGCTCCAGACCCCGGCCCGCGAATGCCCCTTCGAGCCGCATCTCCTGGCCTTCGGGCTCCATTGGATCCCAGGCCGCCTCGGATACCTCGCCCGGAAATACCTGTCCCCAGCAGCCTGGATCCACGGGCCCGAATCGGAGACCATGCGGGAGATTCTCAACGGCACGCGCCTGCTCTCCCACCAGGAATTTATCGAACTGTTCCCAGACTGCCGCATCATCACGGAGCGAATGCTCTGGGTATTTCCCAAGGGATACATCGCCCTGAGGGAGGGCGACGGCCGGGGTCGCGATCGACCGGCCTCAGAGCCTGTCTGAAAATGGGGAGGGCCACCGGCGCACTGATCTTCTTGTCTCGGCGCGAAATATGCCCATAATCGCCCCTTCGATATCGCATTTATGGCTAAAGTGTACACCGACAAGGACGCCGACCTGAGCGTCTTCAAAGGCAAAACCCTCGCTGTGCTCGGCTTCGGCTCCCAAGGCCACGCCCACGCGCTGAACCTCAAAGAGTCCGGATGCAACGTCATCATCGGCCTCTACGAAGGTTCCAAGTCCATCAAGGTAGCCCGTGAAAAAGGCTTCGAGGTGCTCGCTAGCGCCGAGGCCGTCAAGCGCGCGGATGTCATCATGATCGCGCTGCCTGACACCAAGCAGGCCGCCGCCTACGAGAAGGACATCGCCCCGAACCTGACCGCCGGCAAGACGCTGCTCTTCAGCCACGGCTTCGCGATCCACTTCAAGACCATCGTTCCGCCGAAGGACGTCAACGTGATCCTCGTCGCCCCGAAGGGCCCGGGCCACATCGTTCGTCGGCAGTACACCGAGGGCAAGGGCGTGCCCAGCCTCATCGCCATTTACCAGAACCCCGGACGCAACGCGAAGAAGATCGCGCTGGCCTGGGCCAAGGGCATCGGCGGCACCCGCGCCGGCGTCCTCGAGACCACCTTCAAGGAAGAGACCGAGACCGATTTGTTCGGTGAGCAGACCGTTCTCTGCGGCGGCGCCAGCGCGCTCGTCCAGGCCGGATTCGAAGTGCTCGTCGAGGCGGGTTATTCTCCCGAGATGGCTTACTTCGAGTGTCTCCATGAGCTGAAGCTCATCGTCGACCTCATGAACGAGGCCGGTATCGCCGGCATGCGTTTCTCGATCTCCGAGACGGCCAAGTGGGGCGACGTGACCGTCGGTCCGAAGATCATCGACGCTTCGGTCAAGAAGCGCATGAAGGCTGCACTCAAGGACATTCAGTCCGGCAAGTTCGCCAAGGACTGGGTCGCCGAGTACAAGAGTGGCTACAAGAAGTACAACGCCCTGCTCGCCGCCGGCGAGAAGCACCCGATCGAGAAGACCGGTGCCAAGCTCCGTGCGATGATGCCCTGGATGCAGAAGCGCCAGATCAAGGGCGCTCAGGCCGCCTACTGACCGCGAGGTCTCCGCTGGACACACCGCCGGCCCTCCAACTCGGAGGTCCGGCGGTTTCTTTTTCCCGACTTCCCTCCTCCCCGGCATCCTGTCCCCCAATGGCCCGCAGCGTAATCCTCGCAGGAACCATCCGATGCGATGGGTGTTGCCTGCCGCCCCGCTGGTGCCTCTGCGCCGCGCTGCGTCCAGTGGTCAGCGCGGTGGCGGTGGATGTGTTGATCCATCGCCGTGAGAACTGGCGCCCTACCAGCACCGGCAAGCTGGTGGCCCGCACCCTTCAGGGCTCGCGGACCCATGTGTATCAGCGGGTCCAGCCACCCACGCGGGAAACCATTGCCCGCCCCGACCGGGAACTTTGGATCCTGCACCCTGGCGGAGAACCGGTTGAGAACTTGCTCCCTCGCCCTGCCGACCAACCCGCCCCTCAGGTGCTTCTGCTGGACGGCAACTGGGGACAAGCCGGTGAGATGCTTCGGACGGTCCAAGGTTGGGGACGACTAGTCCGGCTCAGCCAAAGCGGAGCGAGTCGATACTGGCTGCGATCCCAGGAACGCCTGGACCAATTCTCCACGGCCGAGGCTCTCATTGCCGTGCTTCAATCGCTGGGAGACGTGGAAGCCGCCTCGCAGTTCGAGCTTCAATTCGAATTGCATGTCTATGCCACGCTTCGAGCTCGCGGACACAAGGAGGCTGCCGAAACGTATCTGAAGGGGTCCTCACTGCCGGAGGCATTCCCCGATTTTCTGAGTCAACTGAACGAGCGACGGCGCAATCCTTCCGAACCCAGCGCCTCCCGACTGGGGCCTCATCCGCAGCCCGAGCGATTGGGCTAAATCCCGGTCATTTCCGCATTGGGATTTTGAGCGTGAGCCCCTTTCATCAAGGGGTGGCGCGTGAGTACCAACTGAACCCCTTCCGTCCGCCGGCTGACCTGCGGATCGACTACGCGCAGGAACTCAACACCCAGCAGTACGAGGCGGTCACGGCGCCCCCGGGCCCCTGCCTGGTCCTCGCCGGTGCGGGTGCCGGCAAGACGCGCACCCTGACCTACCGCGTCGCCTGGCTCATCGAGCACGGCATCCCTGCTGACCGCATCCTCCTGCTGACCTTCACCAACAAGTCGGCCCGCGAAATGATGGAGCGCGTCGGAGACTTGCTCGGCGGCAGTGTGGCAGACCTTTGGGGAGGCACCTTCCATTCGATCGGGGTTCGCATCCTGCGCTTGCACGCCGACCGACTCGGCTACCGTCGCGACTTCACCATCGCCGACCGCGAGGACGCCAAAGACCTGCTCAACGCCTGCATCACCGACGCGGGCATCGACGTGAAGGCCGTCCGCTTTCCCAAGGCGGAGGCGCTGTCGGACCTCTTCTCCATGCAGGTCAACACCGGGCAAACCTTGGAAGAAGTGACCGGCGGCGAAGAAGGTCCCTTTGCCGGCGTGATGGATTCCATCCGACTGGTCCAACGCCAGTACGCCGAGCGCAAGCGCAAGGCCGGGCTCATGGACTTCGATGACCTGCTGGTGCTCTGGCTGCGGCTGCTGCAGGACTTTCCCGACATTGCCGAGACCTACCAGCGCCGTTTCCAGTTCGTCCTGGTCGACGAGTACCAGGACACCAACATCCTCCAGGCCACGCTGCTGGACTGCCTGACCTTGCGAAACCGCAACCTCATGGCCGTCGGCGACGACGCCCAGAGCATCTACTCGTGGCGCGGAGCCAACTTCGCCAACATCCTGAAATTTCCCGAACGCCATGCCGGCGCGAAGGTCTTCAAGATCGAGACCAACTACCGCAGCACGCCGGAAATCCTCGCTCTGGCCAACGCTGCCATCGCCTCCAACCTGCGTCAGTTCCCCAAGGCCCTCCAAGCCCATCGGCCGCCGGGTCAAAAGCCAGCCCTCATCGTCTCAACGGATGCCCGCGAACAAGCCGCCTTCATCGCCCAACGCGCCCTAGAATTGCGCGATGAAGGGGTTTCTTTGAGCGAAGTCTGCGTCCTGTACCGCTCGCACTTCCATGCGCTGGAACTGCAAATGGAGCTGACCCGACGCAACATTCCCTTCGTCATCACCAGCGGCATCCGCTTCTTCGAACAGGCCCATATCAAGGACGTGGCAGCCTACCTTAAGCTGATCGCCAACCCCTCCGACGAACTGGCCTTCAAGCGCCTGGCCCGCATGCTGCCCGGCGTGGGCGGCAAGAGTGCCGACACGCTCTGGGCGGCCTTCAGCGCGCGGTTCCTTCCGTCGTCCGATTCAACCCCGGAATTCGAAGTCTCCGACAATGATGGGGCCTTGCCTGCGGTTCGGCCCATCGCTCCTGAACTCAGCGCCATCAGCCGCAGCGTGCCTAAGAAAGCAGCGGTGGCTTGGGCTCAGTTCACCGCGACCATCGCCCAATGCGAGAGTCCAGAACGCCGAAGCCAACCCGGCCGCCTGATCCGCTGGGTGCTGGAAGCCGACTACGAGGACTACGTTCGCAAGACCTACGAAAACGCCCGCAACCGTCTGGAAGACCTCGCCCAGCTCGCGGCCTACGCCGATTCCTTCGAAGACACCAGCCTCTTTCTTTCGGAATTGGCTCTGCAATCCAACATCGAAGCCGAGCAGAACAAGCCGAGGGACGGAGACGACGAGGATCGGTTGAAACTCTCGACCGTCCATCAGGCCAAGGGCCTCGAATTCCGGGCCGTGTTCATCATCATGCTCTGCGATGGTCTGTTTCCGAGCGGACGCTCGGCGGAGACCGCCGACGGCGAGGAGGAAGAGCGCCGGCTCTTCTACGTCGCGCTGACGCGGGCCAAGGACGAACTGTACCTCTGCCGTCCCCTGCTCCGATTCATGGCGGGAGCGGGCGAGGCCTTCCAACCGGCGTCCCGCTTTCTGGGTGAATTCCCAGAGACTCTCGTTGAGGAGTGGAAAATCCACGCACCGGTCTTGCCCGTGTCTCCCCGAAGCCCACGCAGCAGTCCCGGCCGCTCTCCAGATCCCGATCCCTTCCGTGATCCGGACCCCGATCCCGACCCCATCGACGACGGCGATGTGCCGTTCTGAAGAAAG
>CAMCYJ010000021.1 GCA_945883815.1 Akkermansia muciniphila
CTACCTGGGTGGATCGCGCAACGACTACGGGGCGGTCATGGGCAACGACAACGTGACCGACGATTTTGTCATCGGTGCCCCGGAGCCGCCCAACCTCGACCCCTGGGAACGGGCCCGCGCCGACCGGAACAGCTATCAACGGGTCCGCACCCGGCTCGACGTGGCCCACCTCATCGACTTCATGCTGCTGTGGACCTACGGGGACTGCGAGTCGGAGTTCCGGAGCTGCGGCCCGCTCGAACCCGGCACCGGGTTCAAGTTCTGGATCGCCGACGCCGACGGCTTCCTGCGCACCAGCGCGCTCAACCTCAACCGCACCGACCGCGAGGGGCCCGGCGGATTCTTCGGGGCGCTGGTCCGCGAAGGGAATCCAGACTTCCGCACGCTCTTGGCCGATCGGATTCATCGTCACTTCTTCAACGATGGGGCGCTCACCCCGGCGGCCTTGGAGAACCGTCTCAATCTTCGCATGCGCGAAATCGCCGACAGCCTTGTGGCCGAGTCGGCCCGGTGGAACCAGCGCACACCGGCCTCCTGGGAAGGAGCGGCCGCCACGATCCGCACGCAATTGTTCCCAAGGCGCACGGCCACCCTGCTGAGCCAACTGCGCGCCCGGGGCCTGTACCCCAACTTCGATCCGCCGAAATTCGATGTGCGGGGAGGCACCGTCGCGTCGGGGTTCCGCCCACAGCTCAGCGCCCCCTCGGGCAGCATCTTTTACACGCTCGACGGTAGCGATCCGCGGCTGCCCGGCGGGGCCGTCTCACCGGCCGCGAAACTCTGGGCTGCCGACGCGCTGACGGTGGAGTCGGACCTGACCGTCACTACTCGCGTCCGTTCCACATCCGGCGCCTGGTCTGCAGTGGACGCCGCGACGTTCCGATTGCGCGCGCCGCGCCGACCTGGACCCGGCGACCTATTGCCCGTCGAGATCCACTACAACCCCTCGACCGGCGGCGAGTCGGAGTTCATCGAGTTGCGCAATACGACCGCCGACCCGCTCGACCTCTCTCGTTGCGCCTTGTCCGGCGGTATCAGCCTGGTGTTCCCGAACGCGACCGTGGTGGCCCCCGGCGGATCCCTGGTCGCGGTGCGCGACCCGATCGGCTTCGCCGCCCGCTACCTGGCTCCCAGCTCGGCAGGTGCCCGGGCAGGCATCCGCACGGTGGGACCGTGGGTTGGGGCGCTGGACAACTCCGGCGAACGCATCGCCCTGCTCGGAGCCGATGGCTTGGAACTCTGGTCGGTGACCTACGGCACCCAGACCCCCTGGCCCGTGCGCGCCGATGGGGACGGTCGCTCGCTGGTACTGGCCGAGCCATCGACCCCACCCACCACTCGGGATGCAATGAATGCCTACCTAGCCGACGGTCGACGATGGTTCCCAAGCCTCGCCGACCACGGCACTCCCGGTTGGACGGACCCGTTCCGGGCCTCCGTCGTGGAGAAGCCCGATGGTCCGGTCCTCGAGTGGCCCGCCGTCTCCGGCGAGAGCTACCGCGTCGAGTCCACGGAGCGCCTGGCCGACCCCATCTGGACGGTGCTCGAACAGGGACCGGCACCCCACGACGAAATCCGTCGCCGCCCCTTGTTGCCAGCCCCATCACCCGGCTCGCCCGCCGGAGCCGACCCGTTGGCCGACCCAGCGCGCTTCTACCGGGTTCTTTGGATCCGGTGACCCGGCGAAAAAATATCCCAAAATAGCAACGGCTCACTCAGGCCGCTGCAGACCTGGGGTCCAGGGCCAGCCCTGAAATGCCGCCCCATGCGCTGCCTAAACCGATTCGGGGATCCGATAGCCCTTGCGGTAGGCGGGCTTCAGCAGCGCGTTGGCGGCGGAGTTGTTGGTGAAGCGTTCGTGCACCGGATCGAAGTACAACTGCTTCTGCCCGACCCGGTAAGAGATGTTCGCCATATGGACCAGGCAGGCGCTCGGATGGGCCAGCGCGATATCCGCGTTGGGAATCTTCCGGGAGCGGATGCAGTCGATAAAATTGGGCTGATGCCACTTGTCGGGAAAGTACCCCTTGTCTTGGTCGATCACCCGCCCGCCCTCGACGACTACTTGCCAACCGCAGCCATGGCGACCGAGGTACATCATCGCCCGGGTGCCGTAGATCTCGACTCGTGTGGCCGAGGTCGGCCAGTGCGGCCACTGGTCACCGTAGCGCACTTCGCCGGGAAACTTCCGCAGATACGGGGTGGCATTGCCGCTCTCGCAGGTCATTGAAAAGTCCCCATAGTCGTAGGTGATACACTGGAACTCCGGAACCTCGCGCTTCGACTGGAAGGCGTAATTGCCACCCGTGCAAAGAACCGAACGCGGGTGGCCGGGATCGCCCAGCACCATTCGGGTCAGGTCCATTTGATGACTGGCGTCGTCCGCCAGGGTGCCACCCTTGTAATCCCACCAAGGGTGCCAGTTTTGATGACGACCCGGATTGTAAGGCACCTTGGGTGCGGGCCCAAGCCATGCATCCCAATCGAGCCCGGCCGGAGCGGGACCATCGGGCACCGGTTCCCATCGCGAACCATCCAGCATGTTGTAGACCTTCACGTGGACGATGCGACCCAACTTGCCACTGGCGATGTAATCCCGGGCCGACGCGGCATACGGACCGCTTCGATTCTGAAAACCCACCTGGACGATGCGGCCGTACTTGCGGGCCGCTTCGATCATTTTGCGGCCCTCCCAGATGGCATTGCAGGGGTTCTTCTCCACATACACGTCCTTGCCCGCCTGACAGGCCATGACGGTGGCCAGTGCATGCCAGTGTTCGGGTGTCGCGATGACCACCGCATCCACCTCGCGGTCATCGAGGGCCACCCGCATGTCGGAGATCCGCTGAGGCGCCCGCTTTTGAACCCGGGTCAGGTCCTTCATGATCCCATCACCACGATCCTTCCAGATGTCGCAGACATACTTGAACTCCACACCCGGCAACCGGGACATCCCGGCTGAATGATTGGAACCACGCCCCCCGGCTCCGATGAGTGCGAGCACCACCCGTTGAGAAGGAGCGGAGGTCGAGGCTGCTCGATCATTCGAAGCGCGGGCCGAAACCGCGGCGACACCCACCGCCGAACCAGCCAGGAAATGACGCCGAGAAAATAAGGGAGAGCTCATGGGAGGCTGAAAGAGATGACAAATCCAGCGACGCGAATCCACCTCTGATTCGATCCAAGTTCTTGATCCCTTCTCGGCCGATTTGCGAGACCACAACGGTTTGTGGCTGACGCGGATTTGCCAACTCGGGTAAACCGTCCCCGATGCCCCGCGACGTGCGCTCCCGTTTGGGAACCAACCTGCTCTTCCAGGGACATTGGCGGACTGTGCTCCTAGCGTGGTTGCTCGTGAGGACGGTCCCGCTTCTCACCGCTCAATCAGGAGCAGCCTCGATCGATTTTTTCGAATCGAGGATCCGCCCATTCCTGATCACGGATTGTCAAGAATGCCACGGTCTTCAGCACCAGCGGGGCGGCCTGAGGGTCGATTCCCGCGAGGCCCTGCTTCGCGGTGGCGATTCCGGTCCGGCGGTGGTGCCGGGCCATGCCCAGGAAAGCCGATTATTCCGCGCCATCCGGCATTTGGAACCCGATCTGTTGATGCCCAAGGAACGGCCACGCCTACCGGATACGGTGATCGGCGATGTGGCTCGTTGGATTGATGCCGGAGCGGTTTTCCCATTGGTTTCAGGCTCTCAAACCAACTCTACCAGCATCGCCTCGGCATGGCCCCGGGTTTTCGAGGCACGTCGGCAGTGGTGGAGTTTTCAGCCTCCCGTCTCGGCACCCATTCCCGCGGTGAATCACCCGGAGTGGTCCACCCACCCCGTGGATCGATTCATCCTCGCACGACTGGAGTCCGAAGGTTTACGGCCAGCCCCTCCGGCCGCTCCCCACGTCTGGTTGCGGCGAGTGCATTGGGCCATCACTGGACTGCCTCCGGAACCGACCGAGGTGGCAGCCTTCATCGCGGACTCTTCGCCCGAGGCCCGAGCCCGGATTGTGGATTCATTGCTGGCCTCCCCGCGGTTTGGCGAACGGTGGGCTCGTCACTGGATGGATTTGGTGCGATTCGCCGACTCCTATGGCCACGAGCAGGACTACACCATCCCGTATGCCTGGCGCTACCGAGACTACCTCATCCGCGCCTTCAATGCCGACGTGCCCTACGACCTGTTCGTCCAGGAACACCTGGCAGGCGACCTCTTGCCGAACCCGCGCCGACATCCCGGAATCGGTTTCAATGAGTCGGTGCTGGCAACCGGATTCTGGTACTTGCATCAGGCCACCCACGCTCCGGTCGATCCAGTGCAAGATGAGGCTGATCGTGTGGACAACCAGTTGGATGTTTTCTCCAAGACTTTCCTGGGGCTTACCGTGGCCTGCGCGCGCTGCCACGACCACAAGTTCGACGCCATCTCCACCCGCGACTACTACAGCTTGAGCGGCTTCTTGCGGGCCTCCCGACAAGACATCGCCTGCAGCGACCCGGACGGCACGCTGGAACCCCGACTTGAATCCCTGATTCAAGATCACCGTTCCCTCTCGGAAAGCCTCCGGCTCATCGTTCGGAAGGGCCTGAAAAACTCATCCCCTCGCATCGCTCCTTACCTGATTCAGGCACAGGAACTCCTCCGATCCCCCATTGCGTCCAATGCCTGGGCCGGACGGGTGCAGGCAACCGCCCAAAGCCATGGGCTGAATGCGGGAATCCTCGAGCGCTGGGTCACCGAAGTTCGAGCCGCGACCCCGGCCACCTCCCACCACCCGCTGCGCCCATGGCTGGATACGGACACACCCCTTTCCGTGGCTTCCGAATCGAAGGCTTCCGCCACCATGCCCGGGACCACCAACCCTCCCGCGTGGACACTTAGACCCGAGACCAATACCTGGAAGGCCAGCGGACAAGCCTTCCGAACAACGGAATCCGGTCTGGGCACATGGCGGGTCGGTTCGCTGGGGCTGGAATTCCTGCCGAATGCCATCGCCCACAGCGGTCGATGGGCCCCAAACCTTCAGGGAACCCTGCGTTCTCCCACCTTCACACTGACCCACGATCATCTCCATTTGCGTGTGGCCGGACGCAGCGGACGGGTCCGGCTCATCATCGCCCGCTATGGCCTCCGCGAGTTCAACCCCCTGCTCTTCGAATCCACCCAGATCGATGTGGATGTCGGGGCTGATTTCACCTGGCGGACCATTTCTTCAGGGCTTCACCGGCATCGAGGACGCCTGGCTTACTTGGAATTGCTGGATGATGGAGACGGATTCGTTGCGCTCGACCAGGTGGTTTCCTCCGACGATCCAAAACCTCCGCTGCCACCTGCAACGGCCTGGAATCCAAAAACCAAAAACACCTCCCTGCCCAAGGCCGAGGCTCTCGAGAAGGCGGTCCGTGAAGGCGTCGGATCTTGGGCTCAAGGAACGCCGGATCTACCCGGACTGCAGCTCACCTCAGATCTCTGGCATCGAGGTTTGGTGGATTGGGGAAGCTCCGAAAAACCCCTTTCCAGCCTGATTGCTCCCATCCGTGCGGCAGCCCAGCGACTGCCGAATCCGATGCGCAGTCTGGCCATGACCGATGGCTCTGCGGAACCCACCCGCGTCTTCCTTCGCGGTGAACCCAAGAATCCGGGCGAACCGGTTCAACGCCGTTTCCTGGAGGCCGTCTCAGGCCCCGAACCGATGGCCATTGCTCAGGGCAGCGGGCGTCTGGAATGGGCCCGAGCGGTCACCTCACCCTCCAATCCTTTCCTCCATCGGGTCATCGTGAACCGGGTCTGGGCTCACTTGTTCGGACGCGGCCTGGTCGAGACGGTGGACAATTTCGGCTCTCTGGGTTCCCGACCGTCCCATCCGGAACTGCTCGACCATCTGGCCCTCGGGTTCTGCAGCGAGGGCGGCTCGATCAAGCGGTTGATCCGCACACTGTGCCTGAGCGAGACCTTCGCCCAATCCAGCGAACCCGGGGATCCCGAGGCGGAGACACGTGACCCGTCCAACCGGCTTCTCCACCGGCAGAACCTACGCCGTCTGGAGGCGGAGGCTCTGCGCGATGCGCTCCTGGCCACCGCAGGAAACTTGAATCACTTCCAATTCGGACCGCCGGTCCTCACCCACATCACCCCCTTCATGGGAGACCGCATGTGGGTCCGTAATGCCAACGGTCCTCTGGATGGCGCTCAACGGCGATCGGTGTACCAGGAGACCCGCCGCAACTTCCTCTCGCCCCTGATGGTGACCTTCGACCTGCCCATCCCAGACTCCACAGTCGGGCGTCGGAACCAGTCCAATGTCCCGGCCCAGGCCTTGGCGCTGATGAATGACCCCTTCGTCCGAAATCAGTCGTCCGCCTGGGCCAGACGTTTGCTGGCGGAGGGCCGAACCGAGACCCTCGACCGCCTCCAGCGCCTGTACCTGCAAGCCTTCGGACGACCTCCCACCCCTGAGGAAATCCAGGCGCTTCAGGGCCTTTTGACCACCCAGACTCAGCCACTGGCGTCATTGCCCGATGGACCGGATCGAGACATCCGCCTGTGGACTGAAGTCTGCCACGCCCTGTTCATGACCCAGGAGTTCGCCCATGTCCCCTGACTTCCGCTCCCATCGACCCTCTGCGATCCACGGCCTGAGCCGCCGCCGTCTGCTCATGGATAGCGCACTGGGCTTCGGCGCTCTAGCTTTGGCTTCGCTGCTGAACGGAACCAGCCAGGCGGCTCCGTCCACCGCCCTGGGGACCTCAGGCCAACGTGGCCGTGCTCACCACCGGCCCCGGGCGAAGAATGTCATTTTCCTCTACATGGACGGAGGTGTCTCGCAGGTGGACACCTTCGACCCGAAGCCACGCCTCACCCGGGAGGATGGAAAACCCTTCGGATTACGCATGGAACCGACGCAGTTCGAGGACAACGGAGCCACCCTGGGCAGTCCGTGGGCGTTCCGACCGTGCGGCCAGAGCGGTCTGCCGGTCAGCGAGTTGTTTCCGCGGGTTGGTTCCTGTGCCGACGACCTGTGCGTGATCCGTTCGATGGTGTCACGTTTCTCCGAGCACAACGCAGCCAACTATTTCCTGCATTCTGGCAGCGGGATGGCGGGCCGCCCCAGCATGGGAGCCTGGGCCACCTACGGCCTCGGAACACAGAATCGCGACCTTCCCGGATACGTGGTGCTCGATGGGGGGCTCATTCCCTCGGGTGGCGTGGACTGCTTCGGACCTGGATTCCTGCCGGCCAGTCATCAGGCCTCTTTGTTGCGCAATGACCTTCCGGCTCTGGCCAATATCCAACCCTTGGAAGCAACCCCCGGCCTTCAACGCGACAAACTGAGTTCGGTCCGCGCTCTGGATGCCGCCTCCCTGGCCCGCCTGGGATCGCACGACGCCCTGGAGGCCGCCATCGCCAACGCAGAACTGGCCTTCCGGATGCAGATGTCGGTGCCCGAGGCGACGGCCATCCACGGGGAATCAGAGGCCACCCGACGCCTCTACGGCTTGGACGCCACTTCGGAGCATACCCGCGCCTATGGGCGGCAATGCCTCGTCGCCCGACGGCTCATCGAACGCGGGGTCCGCTTTGTCGAACTGACCTGCACCCGGGCCCACGGCAATGCCCGGTGGGACGCCCATGGTGATCTGCGCAACAACCACTCGGTCAACGCCCGAGCCATCGACCAACCCATCGCCGGTTTGCTGACCGACCTCAAGGCCCGTGGCCTCCTGGATGAAACCGTAGTCCTATGGTCGGGTGAATTCGGCCGGACCCCCTTCGCCCAAGGCCGGGATGGCCGCGACCATAATCCCCACGGATTCAGTCTGTGGATGGCCGGAGGCGGTGTTCGTGGAGGCATGGCCTACGGATCGACCGACGAATACGGCTACAAGGCCGCCGAAAACCCCGTCGAAATCCATGACCTCCATGCCACCCTGCTGCACCTCCTGGGTATCGACCATGAGCGACTGACCTACCGCTTCGGCGGCCGCGACCACCGCCTCACCGATGTCCATGGCCGGATCCTCCGGGACCTCCTGGCCTGATCCCCAAGGGGTCGTCGCCCCAAGGGTCTTGATATTGCTTACTCCCCGCCAAGCTTCCTCCGGCGATACAAGAGATGGTTCAGACAACCGCGCGTGCCCATCGCCAGACGTTCGGCGATCCACCCCACTGTCATCGTCTTCTCCGCCCGCAAGCGCGCCGCCAAAGCCACCTGCACTGAATCCCCCTTGGGCCGAGTTTTGAGATCAGCTTCCTGCCACCGCCCCCGCTTCAACTCCGCCGCGATCATGAGTTCCGCCTGCGCCTCCGCCATCTTCGCGCGCTCCTCGCCGTAATGCTCCGCCCCCATCCGCTCGCTCATTTGCGTCAGCAAATCCTCCCGAAACTTCTCCTCGCCCAGACACCAACCGCGCCGAATCGGCTTGAACTCTTCGCCTTCCTCCGTGCCGCGCCGTTCCTTTACCCCCCGCTCAAGCCGTTGCCGCCCCGCCAGACTGTCCTTGGGGATGCCCCACGCGCCCAGTAACCGATCCACCCGCAACCACGCCGGACGTTTCGAGCGCTACTCGACTACAAACTCCGGGCCATACAGGGAAAGTGCTTCGGCCACTTTACCTTTCAATATTAAGATCATTTCCCCCTTCAGCGCGATCCGCAGGCGGTGATGGCCTACGCCCAGGATCTCCCGCCGGGCAGCCAGCAGAAATCCTTTGTCGAGACGTCTGCACGCCAATGGGCCGAGCGGGGCCCCGCTGCCGCCCAGGCCATCCTGCAGAACCTGCCCGAAGGCGAAGCCAAACAATCTTTCGTGCAGGGCCTGGTCTCCGGCATGGCGCAGAACGATCCGATGATGGCGGCCTCGTATGTGGCTAATTTCCCCGCAGGCGAGGCGCAGAACTCCGCGGCTTCGTCGGTCATCAGCCAATGGACCTTGACCGATCCGGCTGCCGCCTCGCAGTGGGCGGCGGGTTTCAAGGGTGAGGCTCGGGAGAGGGCGTTGGATACGGTCATCTAAAGGTGGGCGCGCAACGATCCGCAGGCCTCGGCGCAGTGGCTCGCGGAGTTGCCGAATGACGCTGCCAAACAGGTCGCGATCAACACCTACGTGAACCACCTGTCGATGGAATATCCCCAGCTCGCCGCGACCGTGATCGCTGATTTGACCAGTGATCTCCAACCCAGCATGGCCATCCAGCAAATCGCCCAAGGTTGGTTGCGCACGGATCCGGTGGCGGCCGAACAATGGCTCAACAGCACCGCGCTGCCCAAGGAGCAGATCCGGCAGATCCTGGGCAAGGGCAAGGAGTAGAGGCGTCGACGCTGGTCCTCAACCCGGTCCCGTTCCCTCCGATTTCCGGGCGAGCGTCTCAACGGCGGTTGCGATCCTCTCCTGACTCGCCAGCAAGCGCCGGCCCCAGCGGGCGACGCCGCTGATGCCGAAGATGATCAACAGGCAGCAGGCGGACCAGAAGATGGCTGAAAAGAGCATCATGGCGGTGATCAGGGTGAAGTTGCCGACCTGATACCCCGGGGCGATTCCGGGGCCGGTTTATTCATGTCCCTCGCTTGGCCCACGGGTGTCCCTGAACGAAGGTCTGAAGCTCCGCCGATGCCACGTGGGCCGGGGCAGAAAGTGCGCCCTGGACGGTGACCCGCGAAGCATCAGAGCGAGCATTGTTAGATCATCGGCTCGATCAGGCCGATCGCGAAGCGGGAGTTCGATATCCGATGCCGGTGAGCGGCGAAGCACTCGCGCGAAACCCAGCATCCGGAAGCCGCAGAGCCGGGAGCCCAGGAAATCCAAACGTACCGAAAACCGGCGCGCCCTCGAAACACGATCCAACGATCCCCCCATCAGGCCGCCTCGTGCCACGATTTCAAAAGTTTACGGTCAATCTTGTCTAACTGATTTCCGTGCTAAATCATCAAATCCCTTGAGTGTCGACTCGGGTAGAGGTCCGCGTGGATAAATGGAAAGCAAACGGGTCCGGAAGTTAGTTATCTCCATTGTTGGTGGCGTACCCACTGTCTCCAACAACCTATCGCGTATCTCAGACTGCTCCTTTCGCAGTTCATTACTGATTGCGCTTAGGGAAGCTGATAAAGAATTATACTCCTGCCGTTTTCTAGCCTCTGAAAGATCTGTCCGCTCTTCAAGCTGAACAATTTCTGCCGTTCTTTCAATCCAATCTTTGGACGACATGTCCTCAAACTGCCGCATCCGTGCGAGGTCATTGTACAATTTCACGAAAAGCTGTGATGCCTCCTGCTGACTAAATCCGCTTTGCTCCAAAAGATCAGCCAATTGATCGGCGGCAGGATGAGCGGACCTTACCATGCTCTTGACATTTATCAACGTAACCGCATCGTCAAATCTCGATTCTTTAATTCGACCAACACGGTTAGAACGCTGAAGTGTCCAGATGGTTTCGGAGTTTGTAGGAATCTGCGGAGTACCGATTGGAGCAAGGTTGTTCGTTGAATCACTCTTGGAATTCTTTAGTCTTGAACTTAAACCAACAATCAATATAAGAATTCCAAAAAGCAAGAATGCTATCCAAAATTTCATTTCCGTGGTTGACTAAATGTGCATTTGTATCATTTAAATACTTATTTTTCTGGAACTGTGATGAAGACCGAGGGGGCACCGTTTTGGCTCAAAGAATTTGAGATCGGATAGTCAAGTACTTGGTTAGATGCTCGGTTTATAAATGCTCGCCCTTCATACCCAAGACTCCGGACTGTTAATGTGCTATCATAAAGAGTCTCGCACGAGTTGGTAGATGATGGATTGCAGAACCGAAAGACGTACCACACAGGAATAGGGTCGCAAAGATGCAAAGTGGACTTAGGGTTCCGATCTAAACTAGCTTGCAACCTGAATTTGGTTGGACGAATTGTGGTTCTTTGTCCACCTACAATTGTACCGTCTTTACTTGTAATAATTCCACAGGTTAACGTACAATTTCCCCACCCGTGCGGGAAAGCTTCTGTACTAGTTGAACCAGTTGGTATGTCGTTGAAAAAATTGATGCTTCGGTATTTCGACGTTCCATCAACTTCGTCAACCCAATGCACCCTTTCAACAGATTCTTTGGACCCATGATCCCATGACTCCGACTTTTCGCTATATCTTTCGAGCTGAGCGCTTGATGAGTATATAGCGTAATCTGTGGCACTGGTGACGACGCTTGATCCTACGTCGTACAGAGTCTTGAACACGCTTGCTGCCTTTTCAAGCTTCTCTAGCTTACCAGTTACTTCTGCCTGTACCGATCCAGAAAGTAATGTCACGCCCAGCACGACAAGAACAGTATTTGATTTGACGCTGAAAACGTTGGCCCATTCCATAATTAGACAGATGCCAAAAAAATAGATCATGTCAACCAAAAATAATCCTCCTCAATCGATGAACCGAAGAGGGAACCATTATCGACCTCTTTCCGTCGCGCCATCTCGGGCTAGATCGAAAGACCATCCGGCGCTACCTGCGGCATCCGCCTGATCCGGACGCACCTCCGCCGGATCCACAGTCACCCAACATTTCGGCCGCCGGGAACGAGGCTGCTTCCGGCCCGGCTCCCGCCTCCTTGGCCATCGGTTTGACGGCCGATCCAAGGCCCGTCCCACCGGCGGTTGCCGATCCGGGGCGCACCAGTCGTTGCTCTCCTCATTCGGAACTCATCGAGGCCAAGCTCGAGGCCGGCCTGAGCGCCCAGCGCATCCACCAGGATCTCGTGGCCGAGGTCGGGTTCACCGGATCTTACCAGTCGGGAACGGGGTCAGGGAACGGGGTCAGGGAACGATTTCCGAATTATGGGCCCGGGAAAGATGTCCGCTTCAGTGCCTCCAAAATCGAGAATCGTCCCCGAGGCCCCCGGATCCAAGCCCCACGACCGGCGCGACTGGCGGACACGCCCAGCGAACATCATCTCTGCGGCGAGCGCGCGGGCAGCGGATGGATATGTTCCCCGGTGGCCGGGGCCCGCGCGAAGCCGAAGCGCCTCAGTTCGATGACCTGGGCCGCGTCCTCTCCTTCCCGGACCAGATACGCGGCATCCACCTTGGCTACTTTCACCGTCTGCCGCGTGCGGCTCCCCGGCCAGTCAATCTCGATCGACGACACCTCGGTGGCCTTCCCCAGCCCGATCTCCAGCCGCAGCGGGTTGGCCCCAAAGCTGCCGCCGGTGTTGCACGTCCGGTGGATCACCCGCTCACCCTCCGGGCCCCGGCACCGCACACGGATCCGTGCCCCGATGCCGGAACGGTTGGCCTGCCGTCCCTCCAGCCGCAGCTTGATCCAGTGGTTCCCGTGGCCCGGGTTCTCCAGCAGCACGTTCGGATATTGGTCGCCGTGGTAGGCACCCCCGAGGTCCTGGTACACGTCTTGGTCGCCGTCGTCGTCGAGGTCCGCAAAGGCCACCGCATGTCCCTTCTGCAGAGTGCCGAACCCGCAGCTGGTCGTGACATCCTGGAAGCGACGCCCACCGTCGTTGCGGAACATCCGGTTGGGGATGAGCGTGTCGAAATTGGGATCGCCGGTGCCGATGTAGAAATCGAGCCAGCCGTCGTTGTCGAGGTCCCCAAAGTTCGAGCCCATCGCGTGCAGCACCCGGTCTAGGCCGACGGCCTTCGAGACATCTTCGAAGGTGCCATTGCCCCGGTTGCGATAGAGGCGGGCCCGCTCGGCCGGGCTGGGCATGCCCAGCATGTCCGCCACCACCTCGCCGACGGTCCGGATGCGGTAGCCGGCCACGAAGAGATCCTCGAAACCGTCGTTGTCGTAGTCGAACGACCAGCAGGGGAAGGTGGAGCGCTGGCCGGTCACCCCCGCCGCCTCGGCCACCTCGGTAAACCCCCAGCGCGCCTTCTCGGTGGCCGTCGCCGGCTTCGGGCCGTCGTTGTGGAAGAGCAGGCTCCGGCCATCCTGCACCGACAGGAACAGGTCCGGCCGGCCGTCGTTGTCGTAGTCGATGGCCGTCGAGCCCTTCACGAAGGCCACCACGCCGAGGCGGTTGACCCGTGACACGTCGGTGAAGGTGCCGTCGCGGTTGTTGCGGTGCAGCTCGCAGGGTGCGGCGGACCGCCGGGCATGGACTCGTTGCCGATGAAGAGGTCGAGCCAGCCGTCGCCGTTGTAGTCGAACCACACGGCGTTCTGGGTGGGATGTAAGGACAGCCGGCGGGCCTGCTTCGTGACGTCCTCGAAGTGCCCGCCGTCGTTGCGCAGGAGCGAGTTGGGGTAGCGGCCGCCCTCGCCCATCCAGGCGCCCCGCAGCACGAGGATATCCCGGTCACCGTCATTGTCGTAGTCGGCATGTAGCAGGTTGAGGCCGCCGGTGAGTCCCTCGAGCCCCGCCTCGCGGGTGCGCTCCTCGAACCGGCCACTCCCCAGATTGTGGAAAAAGCGCATCGGGTCCGAGAGTCCGATGGACGACGTCACGACATCGAGCAGGCCATCGCCGTCGAAGTCGTCCACGACCGCACCGCCCGAGAGCTCGGTGCGCGCCAAGCCGACATTCGGCCCGACGTCGAGAAAGCGCCCGATGTCGTGGTCGGAGCGGAAGACGTTGGTGGGGATGAGCCACTGCGGAGGCACCCGGTCGGGATACTCGCCCAGGGTCATGTGGGCGACATTGAGCAACCACCGAGCGGACAGGTTATCGGGATGACGGGCCAGCAGGTTGGTGAGCACCGAGCGGGCCATCAGGGAATCGTCACGGGTGCGGTAGATGCCGCCGCCCCGCAGGGGCAGCAGGCAGGAGTCGGCGTTGTGATTGCTGAGGCAGTTGGCCAGTTAGCCGCGCCTCATGTGGCAGAGCGCCTCTCGGAGCGACAGGTTGATGTCGTTGGCCTCGAGCAGGGGCATCTCGAGGGCCTGGGTCGTGGACCGCACACGCCCGATCTCCACCAGCGCCTCGTCGAGCCGGTTGACCTGGAGCAACTCGGTGGAGAGTTGGAATCGCGCCTGGAGTTCCCGCTCCGGCTCGGGGTTCCCCTCGAGTGCCCGACGAAACACCTCGACCCGGCCAAGGTTGAGGAATCGGTTCTCCATCGGATTGGCCTGCTGCGCCAATTGGTGGAGCAAGCGAGCCATTTCTAGCGTGCCCGGTCCCCTGGGGTCGCGGGAACCTCCGGCCTCTTGGGTCGCAGTGGAGCCCGCGGCCACGTCCTGCGCGGTCGCTGCGGTCATCCCGATCATCCAAGCCAAGACCACCCACGCGAGGATTCCCGGAAGCAGACCTCTGGGAAACTGACCTGCCGACCCCACAACGAGCCACCGGCGGGACAGACCCACCTTTCGGAGGGCCAATGAGAAAACGCCTCCGCTAGTCTGGGAATCTGTTCGCATGGATGGGTTTCCGTTAGCTGGCACAAGACGTCTGGCCGGAAGGGCGATGGCCCAAGTTGGGTGGCCGGTGCAGTATTGTTGACAACGGTTTTCATCGGCCACCCCGGCTGTCGAGCAGGAATGTCGGCTTCCGGAAAGGGCGCAAGCCGCAGGACCTGCCGACATCCAGCCCGGACACAACTTCGGCGTGGGCTTTTGGACCGACTCTGCATAAAAAAGGCCCACATGAGCGCGCTGACAGCATCGCAATGGATCCGTCGCCTCGGAGGCCGAGTGGTCGGGGGCATCGGTCAGATCTTCGGCCGCCCACCGGCCCCGCGGCACGGACTGGTGCTGCCGACGGCCACCTACGCCCCCTGGAACCACGACCCGGAGTTCCTCGAGATCTACCGCGTCGCCCGCGAGAACACCTTGGTGGACGAGCTCCGTTGCTTCGAGCTTTGGCAATTGCTGGCCCAGACCGCGCAGCTGGAGGGCGCCATCGTGGAGGTCGGCGTCTGGCGCGGCGGCACCGGAGCCATCCTGGCACGGCAGGCCGCCAACCTGCCCGGGTCCCCGACGGTTTACCTGTGCGACACCTTCCGGGGTGTGGTCAAGGCGGGCCGGGAGGATGCCTCCTACCGGAACGGCGAGCACTCGGACACCTCGTTGGCCCTCGTGACGGACCTCCTGCACCGGCGTCTGGGTCTCGGCACGGTACGCCTGCTGGAGGGGATCTTCCCGGACCAGACCGCGGGACTGATCACCGAATCTCGGGTACGCTTCTGTCATATCGACGTTGATGTCTACCAGAGCGCTGCGGACATCCTCGCGTGGGTCTGGCCGCGCATGCCGGTCGGGGGCCTCGTGGTGTACGATGACTACGGATTCCCACGGTGCGATGGCATCACGCGTCATGTGGACGAGCAGCGCACGTTGGCCGACCGGGTTGTGATCCACAACCTCAACGGACACGCCGTTGTACTGAAAACTGCCGGATGAGCCGGCGACGCGCCACCGGACCAATACCGTCGGCACCCAGATCCCCTCCTGTTCGCCGTGCCCGGCATTCCCCTGAGCCCACGGGCACCCTTCCCCTTCGTCGCCGGCAACTCCGACAACATGCAGGTCGGCCCACTGCCTCGGCGGCCGCGACCATCGCCTCACCGATGTCCATGGCCGTGTGATCCAAGCCGTGCTGGCCTGACAACGCTTCAGCACACACTGGCCTGCCAGCCCACCACACCGTATCTCTACCAAGTGATCCCGACTTGGGTCATCAGCCACGCGTACTCGAAGGAAACTTCCTTCAAGCGGTCATAGCGTCCGCTGGCTCCGCCGTGTCCGGCGCCCATGTTGCACTTCAACAGGAGCGGCCGCTCATCGGTCTTGAGAGTCCGGAGCTTGGCCACGTACTTCGCCGGCTCCCAGTACATCACTTGACTGTCGTTGAGGCCGGTGGTCACCAACATCGCCGGGTACGCTCCCGGCTTCAGGTTGTCATACGGGCTGTACGAACGCATGTAGTCGAAGGCGGGCTTCTCGTTGGGATTTCCCCATTCCAAGTACTCGCCCACGGTCAGAGGGAGACTGGCGTCCATCATGGTGTTCATCACATCCACGAACGGAACCGCCGAATGGACCGCCCGGAACAAGTCGGGGCGCAAATTGACCACAGCCCCCATGAGCAATCCCCCGGCACTGCCGCCTTCGATCACCAGTCGATCGGGTGCCGAGATTCGGTTCTTCACCAACCATTCGGCGCAGTCCACGAAGTCGGTGAAGGTGTTCTTCTTGCGCATCAACATACCGTCGTCGTGCCACGCCTCACCGAGTTCATCGCCGCCGCGGATATGGGCGATGACAAACACCATGCCGCGTTCCACCAGCGACAGCCGGGCGATGGAGAAGCTGGCATCCATGCCGAGGCCATAAGATCCATAGCCATAGAGGAAACACGGCGCGGAGCCATCGAGCTTCACGCCCTTCTTGTAGACCATCGACAAGGGCACGCGGGTGTTGTCGCGCGCAGTGACCCAGCGCCGCTCGGTGACATAGCCCGAGGGATCATACCCCCCAAGAACCGGGGTGCGTTTCAGCAAGGTGAGCTGACCGGTGGACAAGTCGCAGTCGTAGACCCCTTGGGGCGTGGCCATCGACTGGTAGGTGAGTCGAAAGGCCTTGGATCCCAGCTCCGGGGTGCCGGTCGGGTGGGCCGAATACACCGGTTCTGGAAAGGCGACCTCGACCCAATCGGTGGATTCCTTGTCCCGGATTCGCAGGCGGGTTAGCGCCTCCTTCTGTTCTTCCACCACCAGGTGATCGCGGAACACTTCAAGGCCCTTGAGCAGCACGTCGGCGCGATGCGCAATCACCTCGGTCCACCGCCCCGGTTCCGCGACCGGAGCACTCACCAGGCGGAAGTTCTTGGCGTCCTTGTTGGTGCGTAAGAAGAGGAGGCCCTCGCGGTGCTCGAGGTCGTACTTGTGTCCCTTCTCCCGGGGCAAGACTTGGCGGAATACCTCCTTCGGATCGGAGGCAGGCAAGATCCGCTGGTCCCAGGTGTCGGTGCTCTGCGAGGAGCAAACGAACCACTGGCGATCCTTGGTCCGCCCCAGTCCCAGGCCGAACAATTCATCCTTCTCCTCCAACACCAGTTCTGGACGACCGCCCTCCAGGGCCAGGCGCCACAGTTGGTTGCTCCGTTTGGTCACGGGATCCTCGGTGGTGTAGAGCACCCATGCACCGTCGGCCGACCACTCAAAGCTGGTCACCCGCTCAGCCAATGGTCCGGAAGTCTTCCCAGTGACGAGGTCCTTGCGGTAGAGGGTGTACTGGCGAAAGCCTGTGACGTCCGTGCTATACAGCAACGCGGTGCCAGAATCGCTGGTCTCAAAGCCACCGAGTCCGAGGAACGAATGGCCCTCGGCCAAGAGGTTCAAATCGAGCAGAACCTCCTCTGTGGCCTGAGGATCCGAAGCCCCATCGGGCGACGCCTTGCGCCGACAATGGATGGCGTACTGACGCCCCTCTTGGGTCCGAGAGTAGTAATCATAGCTCCCGCGCCGAAGCGGGACGGTGAGGTCAGTTTGCTGGATGCGCCCCAGCATTTCCTTGTAGAGCGACTCACCAAAGGCCTTGGCCTGCACGGTGCTGGCTTCCATGTAGGCGTTCTCTGCTTCGAGGTAGCGGATCACCTCCGGGTTGGTTTTCTCACGGAGCCAGAACCAGGGGTCATTGACCGATTCCCCATGCCAAATCGAACGGTGTTCGTGGGTCTTGGCGACCGGCGGTTTCGAATGCGGGACGGTGGAAGTATCAGCCATGATCACTAGAGATGCGCTCATCCAGCCGGCTCTGAGCAACAGGACGAGACCGGCGGTCTGAGCACGCAGCCATCGCCGACGGGGATTCGCTCGCGGAGTGAGACGGCGCATCATGAATCCACACTTGGCCCAGAGCCGTCCGGGTGCAAGCCGCGAGGAACCGGAACCGCTTCCGTCACCCGGGTCAAACCCAAGGGTCCCCGTGGATGGTGATCGCGGAGTTGCAGTCGCGGGGTTTTGGCACCATCAAATACACATGTCGTTGCGCGCTGCCGCTGTGGGTTCCACGACCCTACTCGCTACCTTGAATTTGATGAGTGCTTCCCTCCAGTACCCCACCACGTCGAAGACCAACGTCGTGGACACCTACCACGGGGTCCGCGTCGAAGATCCCTACCGGTGGCTCGAAGACGACAACGCTCCGGCGACTCAAGACTGGGTGAAGCGCCAGAACGAAGTCACGTTCGGTTACCTTCAGGACATCCCGCAGCGTGAGGGCATTCGCAAACGGATGGCGCAGCTCTTCAACTTCGAGCGCTTCGGGGTGCCCTCCAAGCAGGGCAACCGATACTTCTTCAGCCGCAATGATGGGCTGCAGAACCAGAGCGTGTGGTACACCACCCCCCGCCTGGATGCCGAACCCACCGTCTTGCTCGACCCGAACAAACTCAGCACCGACGGCACTGTCGCGGTGGGCCGTTTGGAACCCTCTGAAGATGGCAGCAAGGTGGCCTATCAATTCTCGAAGAGCGGCAGCGACTGGCAGGAGATCCGCATCCGCGACGTCGCCACGGGCCAGGAACTGACCGACCGCATCGAATGGGTGAAGTTCTCGGGCCTCTCCTGGGCCAAGGATGGCTCTGGCTTCTATTATTCCCGCTACGACGCCCCGAAATCGGGAGCCGCGCTGACAGCGGTGAACGAGTTCCAGAAGGTATACTTCCACACCATCGGCACGGCGCAGTCGGCCGACCGGCTCGTGTACGAGCGCAAGGACCAACCCAAGTGGGGCCTCGGAGCCGGCGTGTCCGATGATGGTCACTACCTGGTGTTCTCGGTCAGCCAAGGCACCGATACGCGAAACCGGTTCTTCTATCAGGACCTCCAAAAGGCCGGTTCTCCGGTTGTCGAACTGCTCAACGACTTCGATGCCAGCTACAACTTCGTGGGCAATGACGGTCCGGTGTTCTGGTTCCTCACGGACCTCAAGGCACCGCGCGGTCGCCTCATCGCCATCGATACCCGCACTCCCGAACGCACCGCCTGGAAGGAACTCATCCCGCAATCGGAGGCCACGCTCACTCAAGTCAGCGTGTTGGGTGAACGCTTTGTCTGCGACACGCTGCGCGACGCCCGATCCGAAGTGCGCATCCACCAACTCAACGGGTCTTTCGAGAAGGCGTTGGAACTCCCCGGCATTGGCAGCGCCTCGGGCTTCGGCGGAAAACGGGAAGACACCGAGACCTTCTTCGGATTCACCAGCTTCACCGTGCCCGGACGCATCTACCGCTACGATTTCAAGACCGGTGCCAGCACCCTGTGGAAACAGCCCAAGGTGGCGTTCCAGCCCGATGACTTCGAGACCCGACAAGTGTGGGTCACCAGCAAGGACGGCGTGAAGGTGCCCATGTTCATCACCCACAAGAAGGGCCTCAAACCCAACGGCCACACACCCACGCTCCTGTACGGCTACGGCGGGTTCAACATCTCGCTCACACCGACCTTCAGCGTGGGCAACATGGTTTGGCTCGAAATGGGCGGCATTTACGCGGTGCCCAACTTGCGCGGCGGCGGCGAATACGGCGAAGAGTGGCACCAAGCAGGCACGAAGCTCCGCAAGCAGAACGTCTTCAACGACTTCATCGCCTCGGCCGAATGGCTGATCCAACAAGGCTGGACCTCGCCGAAGCAGCTGGCCATCCAGGGCGGATCCAATGGCGGCCTGTTGGTCGGAGCATGCATGACCCAGCGCCCGGACCTGTACGGAGCTTGCCTCCCGGCCGTCGGAGTCATGGACATGCTCCGCTTCCATAAATTCACCATCGGCTGGGCTTGGACGAGCGACTACGGATCGAGCGAAAACGAGAACGAGTTCAAGGCCCTGTACGCCTACTCGCCCTACCACAACCTCAAGCCGAAGACCGCCTACCCTCCCACGATGGTCACCACCGGCGACCATGACGACCGGGTCGTGCCGGCCCACAGCTTCAAATTCGCGGCGCGTCTCCAAGAGGTTCACACCGGGCCGAATCCGGTGCTCATCCGCATCGACGTCAAGGCGGGCCACGGCGCGGGCAAACCGGTCTCCAAGCAAATCGAGGAACGCGCCGATCAACTGGCGTTCCTCGCTCGTCAATTCGATGTTCCGGCACCGAAAGCCCCCTGAATCAAAACCCGTTCCGGCCTGAATCCCTTTCTTTTCTAATGACTCCCCATCGCATTGGCATCATCGGCGGCAGTGGACTCTATTCCATCGAAGGCTTCACCCGGCAGAAGTGGGTGAAGGTGAAGACTCCCTTCGGGGATCCCTCCGACGCTTTTCTCACGGGCGAACTGGCCGGCCGCGAGGTGGTGTTCTTGCCGCGCCACGGCCGCGGTCACCGGATCCTGCCGGGCGAGCTGAACCACCGCGCCAACCTCTGGGCCATGAAGAAGCTCGGCGTGCAGTGGATCATCAGCGTCAGCGCCGTGGGCTCACTGCAAGCCAAGCTCAAGCCGTGCGACATCGTGCTGGTAGACCAATTCATCGACCGCACCAAGCGCCCGACTGAGCACTCCTTCTTCGGTCGTGGGATCGTGGCCCACATCGCCTTTGCGGATCCCATTTGTGATGAGTTGCGACAATTGCTGCTCAAGGCGGCCAAGGCCGAGAAGGCCCGCGTCCACAATGGCGGCACCTACGTGAACATGGAGGGCCCCGCCTTCAGCACCCGCGCCGAATCGCTGGCCAATCACCGTGACAGATACGACGTCATTGGCATGACCAATTTGGGCGAGGCCAAGTGCGCCCGCGAGGCCGAGATCGCCTACGCCACCATGGCCATGGTCACCGACTACGACTGCTGGAAGGTCGACGAGGCCCACGTCACCGTGGAGATGGTCATCGCCAACCTCCACCGCAACGCCGGTCAGGCCAAGGCCATCTTGTCGCGGGTCATCCCCACCCTTCCCTCCGAACCGAACTGGCCCTGCCACGACGCCCTGCGCAATGCGATCATGACCGAGAAATCGCTTTGGCCCGCGGCGACACGCAAGGCCCTGGGGCCGATTCTCCAAAAATACACCTGAGGCCAGAAACCCACAGCGCGGTCACCACGGCTTTGCCCCGCACCCCGGACAATCCCGTGCCTTCGGTGATCCAAGACTGGTTCCGCCGACGGCACGGGCAGCCCACCCCCATCCAGGCGGCTGCGTGGCCCGTGATCGCCGAGGGCCGGCACGTGCTCATCGTGTCGCCCACGGGCACGGGCAAAACCCTCGCGGCCTTTCTGGGAGTCTTGGAGGCTTTGGCTCAAGAACACGCCACGGGCCAACTCCGCGAGTCGCTCCGCTGCCTTTACGTCTCACCGCTGCGGGCGCTGGGCTATGACTTGGCCAAGAACCTCCAGACCCCGCTGCAGGAAATTTACGGAGACACCGCTCCCGTGCGTATCGGCCTCCGCTCCGGCGACACGAGCACCACCGAACGCCAACGCCAGTTCGACCATCCGCCCCACCTGCTGCTCACCACGCCCGAGAGCCTCTGCCTGATGCTCAGCCAGGAGAAGTGGCTGCCAAAGCTGGCCACGGTGCGTTGGATCATCATCGATGAATTGCACGCGCTCGCGGAGAACAAGCGGGGCGCTCTCCTGACCCTGACGCTGGAACGCCTGGAGCAGGTCATCGCATCGCCCCTCTCTGCTTCCGGAGCCTCCAACGGACCGTCTGACCTCAGCCCTCCGGCTCCCCGCCTGCAGCGCATTGGTCTCTCGGCTACCGTGCACCCCCGCGAAGACGCCGCCGCCTTCCTCGGAGGCACCGGTCGGGATGTGTCCATCATCGAGGCCCCCACGGCCAAACGGATGGATCTCCGCGTGTATTGCCCACTGCAACGCAATCCGTATCCGAAGGCCGGATTCACAGGCCAACGCCTCATCCGCGAGTTGGCCAAACTCATTTCCGCAAACCGTACCACACTGGTCTTCACCAACACCCGCAGCGGAGCCGAGTCGGCCACCTACTGGCTCAAGGAGCAACTGCCCGCGCTGGCAGAAACCATTGAGTGCCACCATGCCTCCCTCGACCGCGAACTGCGCCTCGATGTGGAAGACCGCCTCAAGCGCGGAGAACTGCGGGCGGTGGTGTGTTCTACCTCCCTCGAACTCGGCATCGACATCGGGAGCATCGACTTGGTGGTGCTGTTGGCCACGCCGAAGGGAGTCGCCCGAGCCTTGCAACGCGTAGGGCGCGCCGGCCACAGCATTCATGAGGTCAGCCGCGGATTACTCATGGCCACCAACGTCGGCGACTTGGTGGAATGCTGCGCCACCGCCTTGTTGGCGCGGGCGGGCCACCTCGACCGCATCCGCATTCCCGAAGCACCGCTCGACGTGCTCGCCCAGCAGCTCATGGGTTTGGCCTGCGTCGCGACGTGGTCGCGCGACGAAGCCTACCAGCAGGTCCAAAAAGCCTACCCGTACCGGAACCTCACCCGTCCCGACTTCGACGCGGTGCTCGATTTTCTGGCCGGCGGCGGCGAGTCCCTCCGCCGGCAGTACACCGACCTCTTCGGCAAAATCCACCTCGAGGCTGAAACCTTCGAAGTGCGCTCTGGCCCCGCCCGGCGGGACTTCCTCCAAAACATCGGCACCATTTCCAGCGAGGGTGTGGTCCAGGTGCTCTTGCGGAACACTCGGATCGGCTCCATCGAGGAAGGCTTCTTCCGACGCCTGCGCATCGGGGATGTCTTCGCCCTGGCAGGCCGTGCCCTCCGGGTGGAGCGGGCTGGCGCCATGGAGTGCTTCGTGACCCGGGCCGATGGCACCACGCCCACGGTTCCACGCTGGGGTGCCAACAAGTTCCCCTTGGCCAACCGCGTGGCCCGCGAAATCCGGAGTTTCCGCCGTGAATTGCGGGAACGCTTCGAGGCAGGCGATGCGGCCGGCCCGCTACAAGATTGGATCAGCCGACGCCTCGACTGCGGGCCCACCAACGCGGCCGTGATCCACCGGGTCCATGCAGCGCAACACGGGATCAGCGAAATCCCCACCGACCAATTCTTGTTGGTGGAGACCTTCCTGGAGCCCCCGGAGGTGGACGCGCCCCCCGCCCCCCAATCTCAACCCCTCCGGCGTCGCGGCGCGGCACCGTCAGCCACCGAGCCCGGGCAACTGGCCATGGCCGGCGTCTGGCTCGACCCGCGGGCCCGATCGACCCGAACTGCCTCGGCTTCGGGTGCGCCCGTGAGCTCCCCCAACACTCCCTCTCGAATCGCCCCCGCCCCGGGAGTGTCCGTCCGCCGCCATTACTTCTTTCACGCGCTCGTCGGGCGTGCAGCCAACGATGCCCTGGGTCGGGTCATTGGCCTGCGCCTGGGACGACTGCGTGGCGGCAACACCGTGGCTACGGCCGACGACTATGGATTCGTGCTCACCGTTTCGGCCGACCAAACCCTCAGCGCGGCTGATCTACCGGTCCTATTTTCCCCGGAAGGTTTTCAGGAAGACCTCCTGGCTTCGCTGCATAAATCCGATCTCCTCAAATACCACTTCCGCAATGCGGCCCAGACCGGGCTGATGGTGTACCGCAACCACTTCGGATCTGAAAAAACGGTGCGGAAAGTCCAGTGGAGCACCGAGGTGATCTTCAACGTGCTCGAACAACATGAGCCCCATCACGTGTTGCTGCGGGAAGCGCGCCGGGACGCCCTGCACACCTTCCTCGATGGCGAACGGGCCCAAGCCTTCCTCACCGATCTGCGAGACCAACACCGCCCCATCCGCCTGCGTGACGTGCCGATGGTTTCGCCGCTGGCCTTTGGCATGTACGCCACCAAGATCCGGGAAGCCCTGATGGTGGAAGACCCGCAAGAAACGCTGGAGCGCCTTTACCACCACTGGTGGGCCAAACTTGAAGAGGCCCAGAGCGGCTCGTAGATTGTCCACCGGCGTTGATGTCGGGAGCTCAATCCGAGAATCCGCAACACCGACCTCGAGGTTGGCGCAAAGCGTCGCGATGAAATGGTCGGATCTCATCGCGTGAACCCGTTCGTAACGGTCCCGGACGGTTCGGAGAGAATACCCAACGTTTTTTTTAGAATGTCCCGCTGCTCATGCAAGTGGCGGATCTCGCGACGAGCAGCATCCAGTTGAGATTGAAGATCCTCAACCGCAGGCCTCCTGCCCTCCGCCGCCGCCTTCCCCCCAGCTTCGGCGGGGGGCAGGAGCTTCCGCCAAGCGAAGAGCAGGCTTTCGTTGAGACCAAATTCTTTGGCAATGACCGCCGCAGACTTACCGCTCGATAACCAGTTGCGAACGACCTCGCATTTGAACGATTTATCAAACTTCCGGCGCGTTTTGGTAGGGGAGTCTTTGATGATGGATTCCATGGTACAGGATACCTCTTACTCTCCGTCAGAGAAATCGAAGCAACCTCACCCGAAAGGCCATCCAGTGGCGCGTCGCCTGGCAGCAAACCGCCGAGGAATCGCGGTTGCTACCCGAAGGCGGTTTGGTCCAGGAAAACATCCTCGACCTACCGGAGGACAACCGTCCCGAACTCATCAATGACCGAGGCCGCCAGATGAAGGCCAAGCCGATCCGTAGGCTGTGCGAAGATCACGGCATGCCCCAGTTGTTTGCCCGCCCACGGACTCCCAACGACAATCCCTTCATCGAGTCGGCGTTCAGCATGGTGAAATGGGTGCCAGAATATCCCGGGCGCTTCCTAGCTCACCACGAGGCCAACGCCTATTTCGCCCGGTACTTCAATTGGTAGGACACCGAGCACTATCACTCGGGCATCGACTACGTGACCCCGCAGCAGGCCCACGGCGTACTGCGGGAAAAAATCATCGAAGAACGACGTGCAAAAATGTCCTCCCAACGCCGCCGGCGCCGGGAGGAAAATCAAAGACAAAAATCCGGCGTGCAAAAAACCAACAACAACGAAACCTTAATTTCCTGATTCGTAGCGTAATAAACCACTTTCCGAGGTCTTTGATTCAAAAACGCGCCGCAAGTCCACCGAGAATCTGCGAATCGACCACCGAGGCATCGAATCGCTGAAGGTCATCAACCTCGAATAAACGAAGTCCCAAGCCATGCGCATCACTCGAATCCAACTCAAAAACTGGTTGAACTTCCAAAAGCTAGACACCGGGGCACTGGGAGAGCGCGTCTTCATCATCGGCCCTAACGCGGCGGGGAAATCCAACCTCCTTGAGTCGCTGCGCTTCTTGCGCGACGTCGCGTTACCCGCCGGGAAAAAACCCCAGGGCGGCGGCCTGCAAAACGCGGTGACCACCGACACGCGCGGCGGTCTCTCAAAACTTCGTTGCCTCAACGCCAAGAAAGACACCGAGGTACGCCTGCAAATCGACCTCACGTCCGACGATGGCACGAAGTGGACCTACGACCTCGGCTTCAAGGGCGAAGGTCAGGCCAATAACCGCATCAAACTCAGCCGGGAGCGCATTACGAAGAACAGTGCCGTGCTGTGCGACCGCCCCGACGCCAGGGATAAGGCCGATCCTGAGCAACTCACGCAAACCCGGCTGGAGTTAACCAACGCCAACGCGGCATTTCGCGAGTTATCTCACTTTTTCAGCGAGACGACTTACCTGCACCTAGTGCCCCAGTTGCTCAAATACAGTTCGAAGATTGGCGGCACGGTGATTGAGAGCGATCCATTTGGTCAGGGGTTTTTGCAGCGCATCGCCGCCACCAACGAGAAAACCCGAAAGGCACGGCTAAACCGTATTCAGAAGGCGCTCGATACCGTAGTGCCGCAGTTCAAGGAACTCGATTTCCGACAGGACAAAGTGACTGGCCTTTACCACTTGGAGGCCAACTTCACCCACTGGCGTCCCACCGGGGCGTGGCAGCGGGAGAATCAATTGTCCGACGGCACTCTTCGCCTCATCGGCCTGCTCTGGTCGCTCATGGAGGGCAATTCGTTGCTGCTTCTTGAAGAACCCGAACTCTCCCTCAACGAGGAGGTCGTGCGTCAGTTGCCCAAGGTCATTCACCGCATCCAAACGCAAAATAAGACTGAGCGGCAGGTTTTCATCACGACGCACAGCGAGGCTCTGTTGTCGGATAGCAGTATCCCAGCCGAGGAGGTGCTTCGCCTCTCCGCTACCGACACCGGCACGGAAATAAGGCCGCTCGATAAGCAGGAAAAAATCATGCTCAAAAGCGGCCTGAGCGTCGCCGAGGTGATGCTGCCCTCGGTGAATCCAGCCAAAGCCAACCAACTATCACTCGCGCTGTCGTCGTGATGTTGTCCACGGTCTATCTCGTCGCCGAAGACGTGCCCGGCCTCGCCGTGGGGCGAAAGCTGGTCGCGGAGCAATCGTCGCTCAGTGTCTATCGGGAAAAAAACGGACATGGCTTCGGCAACTTGAAGAAAAAGGCGCCGTCCTACGAGCAGATGGGGAAAGACGGAGTCCCCGTGCTAATGCTGACCGACCTCGACACGGCACCGTGTCCGTCGGGCAAGATCCATGACTGGCTCGGACGTAAGCCCAGCCGAGGTTTTCTTTTTAGAATCTGCGTGCGCGAGGTCGAGGCGTGGTTGCTGGCGGATCGCGAGGCGATGGCCGCGTTCCTAAAAATTAAAGAAGACCAGGTGCCGTCAGCGCCGGAGTCGCTGCAAGACCCCAAGGCCTCGCTCATCAAGTTGGCCCAAAAAGCACCGCGCCCGATCCGCGTCGGACTGACACCAAGGGGCAGCGCACCCATCGGCCCTGACTACAACGATCTGCTGTCGGGCTTTATTTCCGACCTCTGGTCGATCTCCCGAGCATCCGATCGCGCCCCGAGCCTCGCTCGCGCTCGCCAACGCATCGCCGAACTCGCCAGCGCCGTCGCCGCCTGAACCGCCAGCCCATGAAATCCCTCATCATCAATTCCCCCTACTTCCTTTAGGGTGATCTTCAGAAAGACCTTCGGAATACCACTTCCGCAATGCGGCCCAGACCGGGCTGATGGTGTACCGCAACCACTTCGGATCTGAAAAAACGGTGCGGAAAGTCCAGTGGAGCACCGAGGTGATCTTCAACGTGCTCGAACAACATGAGCCCCAGCACGTGTTGCTGCGGGAAGCGCGCCGAGACGCCCTGCACACCTTCCTCGATGGCGAGCGGGCCCAGGCCTTCCTCACCGATCTGCGGAACCAACACCGCCCCATCCGCCTGCGTGACGTGCCGATGGTTTCGCCGCTGGCCTTTGGCATGTACGCCACCAAGATCCGGGAAGCCCTGATGGTGAAAGACCCGCAAGAAACGCTGGAGCGCCTTTACCACCACTGGTGGGCCAAACTTGAAGAGGCCCAGAGCGGCTCGTAGATTGTCCACTGGCGTCGATGTCGGAAGCTCAATCCGAGAATCCGCAACACCGACCCCATGTCTCCACCATGCCGATTTACGAATTCGCCTGCCCCAAGTGCCGCAAGGTCTACAGCTTTCTCAGCAAGCGCGTCGCACCGTCGCACACACCGGCGTGCCCCAAGTGCGGCAGCAAACGCCTGAGCAAAGAAATCAGTCGGTTTGCTTTTCTCAATGGCGCACCAGAACCCGCCGCGACCGGCGATGGCGGCGAAGGCTCTGACCTCTCGGGCGAACCGGGGATGGAAGGGGCGGGCATGCCTGACATGGAGGATCCGCGGATTGCGAGGGCCATGTCAGAGATGGAGCGCGACATGGACCATCTCGACGAAAACAACCCCAAGCACATGGCCCATTTGTTGCGGAAGATGAAGGACATCCTCCCATCGGGATCCGTGCCCAAGGATTTCGAAGTAGCCCTCAAGCGCCTCGAAGCCGGCGAAGACCCGGAGAAAATTGAAGCCGACATGGGCGACGTGCTCGGCGACCTCATGGGCGGCGAAGACGGCTCCGGCGGAGGCGGCGGAGGCGGTGCCTACTCCAAGGACCCGGGGCTCTACGATTACTAGGTCCCCTCACCCGTCCACCCGCTCGTCGAAGGACGGCAGGAATCGCGGGGTACGGCGGGCCTGGGCGGCGGTCTCGAAGGCGTGGGCCAGGCCGATGAGCCGCCCTTCGCTCCAGGCACGGCCGAAGAACGAGAGACCCACCGGCAGCCCAAAGATCAGGCCGGCGGGCACGGTGACGGACGGGTACCCGGCGACGGCGGCGATGGATGAACTGCCGCCGAGCCCGCCATCTCCGGCGAACAACTCGATGGCGTGGGCCGGACCGGTGGTCGGTGCCACGGTGGCTGATCCGCCGGGCGTTCCAGCTCAGCAAGACGCTTCCAAACGAACTGCCCGGATCTCCATGATGATCGATCCGGGAACGGATGAACGGCCCCCGCGCCGATCTGCAAGAGCACCGAAATCAAGTTTTCAAAGAAACCATTCGCTCCCCCCAATCCGCCTGAACCGCGAAGATCACGGCACCCCATGGGCAAACGCTTCAGGTCCTTGGGGCCGGGCAGGCTCCGCCCTTCGAAGAAACCGGAGCTTTCGAATGGACCTTCAGGAACCCAGGCGAACCGCCTCGTCGGTGAGGCCATGCTCGAACGCACTGGAATAGGCGGCCATCGAGCCGGAGGGGATCCTGAGTTGTCGTGCCTGCTTCCGCCAGTTGACCACCGCCGCGGCAACCTCCCGGAGAATCGTCTTGGCCTCCGGGCCGCGGAGCCCGAAGCGGGACGCGGCATCCAGGGCTGCCTCGATGCTCGGAGTGTCGTGCTGCTCGGATAGGGCGGTCTTGGGTGTTCTGGCCCGATCGATTTCGGGCACCGGATTGAGATCGTACGCCGGGGAAAGGGACCATTTGTCGGGCGACTTCATGAGGAACCCGTGGTTTCGGAGATGATCGTCGTAGTTGCTCGCCAGAAGGGAAAACACCAAGCGTCTCCAGAGTTCGTGAAGATCTCCCCGGACATCCTCACCGAACTGCCGGATGCCATCGGCGATCTGGGTGTAGGCTCCCGGATCCCCCGGCGACAGCCCCAGGAGCGTGTTCGCCGAGAGGAAGGGAATCCGTCGCCCCCCGTCCCGATCAAAGCGGGAGATCAACGAGACGCTTCGGCCCTTCGAGTGAATCCACCGATGCTCGGCGACCCGGATGCCGGCCTTGGCCGCCAAGGCCATCGCCAGGATCTCACCGGCGGCCATGTCACGGGTGTCGTCGGGCTTTGGAAACTTGGCGATGGCCAACCGGCCGTCCGGCAAGGCCACCACCGATTTGGGCCGGGCACCACCGATCGGCGAACCCGATCCCAAGAGGAAGCGAAGGTCCCTCGCCGTCTCGGTCTCCGAGTGCACGGCATCGGCCGCGTTGATCAGGGCGGCAAGCTGCACCAGCGGCGGAATCCGCCCATCACCGGGAGTCAGGAAGGGACCGTCGGGATCGGATCGGAAACGCAACGCCCCGATCCGTGATGAATCCTCGAGGGCCAATACATAGTCCATCTCCCGATAGGGTTTGGATCCGAGGACCTGTCGACGAACCGCCCGCTCGATGAGCACTCGTCCCCATCGATCCGGACCACAGTCCTGGAACACTCCGAACAATTGGGCCGCATGGTGAGGTCCGCGTCGTAATGGAAGATTCGTGGGATCGACTGCGAAGGCCCCGGGGCTGGCAAGCCAGTCGGCACCGTATTCGAAGGTCACCGCGGAACCCCGGTCGGCCGAGTGGAGCGTGCCGACCCGGTGGGTTCTCCCATGCCAGTCGACATGGACTTCGACGCTCACGGGACTTTCCTCCGGATCCGCCGAGGCAGACGTTGTTCATCGAGCCGCAGGGCCAAGAGGTCTTGGGCAGGCTCAGCGAGGCGCGCCAGACGATCGTGCAATTGAAGGATGAATGCCGCCGTCGCCAGCGTGCCGATCGAGACGGTCGGATCGCCTTTCTCCAATCGCCACAAGGTGCTCCTGCCGACAAAAAGTCGTGCCGCCATGTCCGCTGTGGAGATGCCGCGTCGTCGTCGGGCCAACGCCAGATCGCGGCCCAGATCGCGCAATGCGCGGACCGCTGGCAACGGAAGTGACTCTTGAACGCCCATGATCCATAATGTCTAACAAGCGAGACATTAAAGCAATTATTGTTTCCTATCTGATACGTTTTGAACACGCAATCCATGCCGGCGACGGCTCTTGGATTCCAGGATTCACATCCTCCCACTGGTGCCGCTCACGGATGCTTCCCGGATTTCGGCCCACAACGGATCGCTCGCGGTGCCGTCCCGACGTCCCCTCACCCATCCATCCGCTCGTCGAAGGACGGCAGGAATCGCGGGGTGCGGCGGGCCTGGGCGGCGGTCTCGAACGCGTGGGCCAGGCCGATGAGTTTTCCTTCGCTCCAGGCGCGGCCGAACAACGAGAGGCCGACTGGCAATCCGAAGATCATCCCGGCAGGCAGCGTGATCGACGGGTATCCGGCGACGGCGGCGATGGATGAACTGCCGCCGAGGCCGCCATCACCGGCGAGCAACTCGATGGCGTGGGCCGGACCGGTGGTCGGTGCCACCAGGGCGTCGAGCCGGTGCTCATCCATCACTCGGTCGATGCCGTCTTGGCGAGACCACTTGCGGCATCGGGCCAGCGCCTCCAGATACCGGGCTTCGGTCAGCGGCCCCTTGGTTTGCGCTTCGATGAGGGTCTCCTGCCCGAAGAACTTCAGCTCCCGATCGGCGTTGCGCTCGTTGAAGGCAATCAGCTCTGCCAACGACTTCACCGGCGCAGCGTCACCCAGAGATGCAAAGTAGGCGTTCAGGCCGGCCTTGAATTCATACAGCATCACTTGGAACTCGGCGTCGCCCAAGGCCGAGTGACCGGGAAGGCCAGAGGTGTCGATCAGCTCGGCACCTTGTTCACGCATGATCTTCAGTGACGAGGCCATCACAGTGTCGATGCGCGGGTGCCAGCCGAAATGGTTTCGGGCGACGCCGATGCGGGTACCCTTCAATGCGCCGGGATCCAGGAATCGGGTGAAGTCCAACCGGGCCGACGCCGTATCCGAGCGGGCCGACGCGGGGTCGGACGGATCGATGCCCGTCATTGCGCCCAGCAGCGCCGCCGCATCGGCCACGGTGCGTGCCATGGGCCCAGCGGTGTCTTGCGTGGAGGAGATGGGGATGATGCCTGAGCGACTGAGAAGCCCCACAGTGGGCTTGATGCCGACGATGCCGCAGGACGACGCGGGCGAGACGATGGACCCATCGGTCTCGGTGCCGACGGCCACGGTGCACAGGTCGGCCGCCACGGCGACACCGGAACCGGAGCTGGAGCCTGAGGCGCTGCGGTCGAGCATGTGCGGGTTGCGCGTAAGCCCACCGCGCCCGCTCCAGCCGGAGATGGAACGGTGGCCTCGAAAATTGGCCCACTCGCTGAGGTTGGTCTTGCCCAGCACCACGGCTCCCGCCGCACGGAGCCGGGCGACGAGGAACGCATCCTTAGGCGCGATGGAGCCTGCCAAGGCCAACGATCCCGCGGTCGTCTGCATGCGGTCACCGGTGTCGATGTTGTCCTTGATGAGCACGGGCACGCCGTGGAGCGGGCCACGCGGGCCATGCGTACGACGTTCGTCATCCAGTGCCCGGGCGATGGCGACGGCCTCGGTATTCACCTCGATGACCGAGTTGAGTCGCGGCCCGCTGCGGTCGAGTCGGTGAATCCGCCGCAGAAAGTGCTCTGTGAGCCGCTCGGAGGTGAGCGAACCCGCAGCCATGCGTCGCTGGATCTCGGCCACGGACAGCTCCGACAAGGAGGCCGAACCGCCGAACGGTCCAGTGACGCACCCGGGCAAGGTTCCGAGAGACGTCGCAGCCACCGAGGCAAAACCCAGGCCTTGGAGAAAATGCCGCCGGTTTGTCATGTTGATCGTTCTATCTAGGACAGCCGATACCCAGGCTGCTCAAGCCAAGATGCCCCGGACCACTTCGCCACCGACGTCGGTGAGGCGGTAGTCGCGGCCCTGGAAGCGGTGGGTGAAGCGGGTGTGCTCGATGCCGAGCAGGTGCAGCACGGTGGCTTGGAAATCGTTGGCGTGGACGGGGTTTTCGGCGGTGTTGTAGCCGAAGTCGTCGGTGGTGCCGTAGGTGGTGCCGCCCCGGATGCCGCCGCCGGCCATCCACAGCGAGAAGGCCTTCATGTGGTGGTCGCGGCCATAGTTGCCGTTGGAGCTGTCGCCCTGGTTCATGGGGGTGCGGCCGAATTCGCCACCCCAAACCACCAGGGTGTCGTCGAGCAGGCCCCGCTGGCGGAGGTCGCGCACCAGGGCCGCCGAGGCCTGGTCCACTGCCTTGGCGGTCTTGGCGATGTCGGCCGGCAGGTTGTTGTGGTGATCCCAGCCCCGGTGATACAGCTGGATGAAGCGCACCCCGCGCTCGGCCAGGCGTCGGGCGAGCAGGCAGTTGTTGGCGTACGACGACTTGCCGGGCTCCGCCCCGTACATCTCCAGCGTGGCCCGGTTCTCTTTCGAGATATCCATGAGCTCGGGCACGCTGGTCTGCATGCGGTAGGCCATTTCGAACGAGGCGATGCGGGTGGCGATCTCGGGGTCGCCCACGGCTTGCAAATGCTCTCGATTGATCTCGCGGGTGCCATCAATCAACCGGCGGCGGATCTCCGGAGAGATGCCCTGCGGATTGTTCACGAAAAGGATGGGTTCGGCCCCGGAGCGGAACTCCACGCCCTGGTGGTTGGTCGGCAGGAACCCACTGCCCCAATAGCGGGTGAGCAACGGTTGGTCCTGCCCCTGCCCTGAGGCCAGCACCACGAAGGCGGGCAACTGCTCGTTCTCGCTGCCCAGTCCGTAGGAAATCCAGGAACCCATGGCCGGCCGACCCGCTTGCTGGTGGCCGGTCTGCATCAGCGTCACGCCCGGGTCGTGATTGATGGCCTCGGTGTGAATGGAACGCACCAGCGCGATTTCGTCGGCGATGGAGCCGATGTGCGGGAGCAACTCGGAAATTTCCATGCCGCATTGGCCGTGGCGATCGAAGCGGAATCGGCTGCCCACGCAGTTGAGCGGCTGGCCCATGAGTTGGGCGATGCGCTGGCCTTTGGTGAGGCTCTCCGGCATGGGTTTGCCGTTCATCTTCACCAATTGGGGCTTGGGATCGAAGAGATCCAAGTGCGACGGGGCACCCGACTGGAACAGATAAATCACCCGCTTGGCCCGCGGTGGCCGGTGCAGCACCCGCGCGTCCTTGGGAATGCCGGGAACCTCGGCGGAAACACTTTGAGGCGAACCAAGCAGCGAGGCCAGGGCCGCAGCGCCAATGCCTCGGGCTCCCCGAGCAAAGAAATGCCGCCGCGTCAGATGCAGGGCGATGGACTCTTCAGGCTTCATGTTCATTCGCGGGTGACGGATTCGTCGAGATTGAGGAGGGCGCTGGCCACGCCGGTCCAGGCGGCCAAATCCGCCGTGGGCAAACCCGCAACCTTGGACCCCTGCCCCACGCGCGTGATGGCTTCGGCGGCCGGTTTGTCCTTGGCATATTCCTCCAGAAGATCATCCAACAGTCGCTTCAATGCGGCGCGTTCGCGATCGGAGGCCGGACGAGCCAGCAGGGATTTCATCGCGAAATCGATGCGATCGGAAGAGGTGAGACTCGGTGACTCCCGCAAAATTCGCTGGGCAAAGAACCGGGCCGCCTCCAGGTAAGTCACATCGTTCATGGTGACGAAGGCTTGGAGCGGGGTGCAGGTCGACGGTCGCTGCACGGTGCACAGCGCCCGGTCGGGGGCATCGAAGGTTTGCAGCGTGGGATTGGGCACCGTGCGCTTCCAAAGCGTGTACAAGCTGCGCCGGTAGAGGTCTTCACCTTGGCCCACTTGATAACTGTTTCCGGCGAACATCTTTTCCTCCCACAAGCCGGGCGGTTGATACGGGCGGACACTGACGCCGCCAATGCGCTTGGAAAGCAATCCACTGACCGCCAATGCGTTGTCTCGCAACATTTCGGCCGGCAGGCGGAACCGAGGGCCCCGGGCCAACAGGAGGTTTTCCGGATCACGCCCCAGCACCTCCGGCGACACCCGCGAAGACTGGCGGTAGGTGGCGCTGAGCACCATTTGCCGCAAGGCCGTCTTCACATTCCAACCGTCTTCAATGAAGCGCCGCGCCAACCAGTCCAACAACTCGGGATGGGTGGGTGGTTGCCCGTTGGTTCCGAATTCATTGGCCGTGCGCACGATGGGGTTGGGGAAGAACAGCCCCCAGAAGCGGTTGACCGCGACCCGGGAGGTGAGCGGGTGCGACGGATCCACCAACCACCGGGCCAGATCCAACCGGTTGGTGCCTGAGACGTACTGGGCGGGCGGCAAGCAACTCGTGGGAACGTCGGCTGTGACCCGCTCCCCCTTGGACCGATAATCGCCGCGGACCCGGATGTGACTCGCACGAGCTTCCTTCATGTCTTCCATCACCCGCAGTGTGGGAATGGAACGGTTCAAGTCGTCGCGACGCTTCTGCTCGGCTGCCAAACGAACCGTCAACTCCTTCACCTCCGGAATGCGGGTGGTGCGGTAATAGGTCCTCAACTCCAAGGTCTGAGCCGGGGTTCTCTTTTCCATCGGTAGGCGTGCAATGTCTCGCAGGGCAGCCACCTTCGGATCTCCGGCTTCACGGTCGGTGGCAAAGTAGAATCCACTGCCACTGGCCCGGTTCACGATCTTCAGCAGGAGATGGTTCTCTCCGGCCTTGAGCACCGCCTGAACCTCTTCCTGATTGGCCGCAGCACCACGACTCACATCCTTGGCCAGCAACTCACGGCCATTGAGCCAAACGCGGATTCCATCGTCACTGCCCAGAAAGAGCGCCTGGGTGCGCACCTGGCTCGAGGTCAGGCTGCGGTGCAAATACGTGGCTCCCAGCTCGTTGGACAAGGGATGAACCACGCCATCCTTCCAACCTGCTTCCAGGACCCATGCTTTCCGGTCGTTGCCGAACACGGCGTCGGCCTGGAACCCCTTCTCCGGCCCGAACTCGCGCTCAAAGGCCGCCTTGCCGTCGGGTTCCACAAAGGGCCCCACGCGCCGCCAGGGTCCCAATTGAAGGACTCCCGCCAATTCGGTACCGGCCAGCCAAGCGGTTTCCCAAGCGGTCTGGGAGGAATCCCAATCAGCGCGTTTCTCATTCAATCGCTCGGTGTGGCTGGCTTCCAACGTCCGGACGGATTCTTGGAGCGCCTTCAGGTCCGCCTCCTGGCGGGCCGTCGGCACTTGGATGAACGGCGGGGCGGGATCGCTGTCGAGCCCCTTCTCCGGGATGCGGTTGAAGAAGTCGTAGAGCTGGTAGTACTCGCGCTGGGTGAACGGGTCGTACTTGTGGTTGTGACATTCGGCGCACTGGATGGAGGAACCCAAGAACACGGTCCCAAACGTGTTCACCCGATCGGTGACGTACTTGTTGAGGTATTCATCGGGATCGGCGCCTCCCTCGGTGCTCGACATGCCGTTGCGGTTGAAGGCGGTGGCCACGCGCTGATCCCGCGTGGGATGGGGCAGAAGATCTCCCGCGAGTTGATCGACGATGAATCGGTCGTAGGGCTGATTGGCATTGAAGGACTGAATCACCCAGTCGCGGTATTGCCACATGGAGCGGGGCGCATCGGCATGGTACCCATCGCTGTCGGCGAACCGGGCTAAATCCAGCCACGGCACGGCCATCCGCTCGCCATAGGCCTGACTGCTCAGCAGGCGGTCCACCAGCTTCTCATAGGCGGCATCCGAGTTGTCGGCGAGAAAGGCGTCCACCTCGTCCACGGTGGGCGGGAGACCGGTCAGGTCGAGGGAGACACGGCGCAGGAGCGTTCTGCGATCGGCCTCCGGCGACGGTTTCAGCCCTTCTTTCTCCAATCGGGCCAGGATGAAGGCGTCGATGCCATTGCGCACCCAGCCCTGGGTTTGAACCGCCGGCAGCGCCGGGTTTTCGGGACTTTGGTGAGACCAATGGCCTTTCCATTCGGCACCCTCCTGGATCCAACGACGGAGCGATTCTGTTTGGGACGGAGACAGTTGTTTGCCCGTCGATGCCGGCGGCATGTGCTCATCCGGATCGGTGCTCGAAATGACCTGCAGCAAACGGGATGCGGACGGATCTCCGGGCACCACCGCGCGCGCTCCAGAGGACAGTTTCAAGGTCGCTCCTTCCGGTCGATCCAACCGGAGACCGCCTTTGCGCTTTTCCAAATCAGGCCCGTGGCACGGGTAGCAGTGCTCCACCAACAGCGGACGGATCTCCCGGTTGAAATCAATGCGAGATCCCGATGCTCCGAACGCAGGCAGGCCATGAATCCCGAACAAACCGATGAGGACCGAGATCATCCAGACGGATCTTACCTCAAAAACACCGGAACCGGGTAATTTGGAAATCGGAATCATCGTCGAAATCAGTCTCAAATGGGGTGAACTACACGACGGTAGGCTCGGCCCTGAGGGACCGCCACGCCTTTTCTCCAGCCAGCACAGGCGGAGGGATGCTCAATGGATGTTTTTTGGTGCACCTTCAATAGGAGATCAGGGTTCCGCGCTGGCCAGCTTTGAGGCTCCAGGCCAATTCTCAGGCTCAATCTGAGGGCTGCCTGGGAGCATCCAGTGACCCATCCGGACTGGGTCCGAACGCAGGAGCCATCAGGACAAGAACCGCGCTGAAGCATCATTTCGCCTTCATGGCCTTCAGGAGGCCATAGGCACGTTGGGCCGATTCGCTTCCGGTGGCTATCTCCGCCGCCAACCGCGCCTCGAGCTGCAAAGTAGATCCATGGATCGCCAAGCCTTGCTCAAAGGTGACATTGGTGGCCGCACGCACCGTGGTCAGCGAAACCACTGCCTTCTCAAATTCGCCACGACGCAGGGCCTCAGCGGCCATATCCGCGGCTCGCCGAGTCTCTTCGGGGGCATTGGCGAAGGCACGTTCGATCTGACTGGCCGCCTCCGCGGGCGTGGATGCAGTCTTCACCTCCTCGCCGTCCCGGGAACCACATCCCACCAGCAACGCGCACACCAACAACACTGCGGCACCATCGATGATCCTCATGCGTTCGCTCCTCCAATTCTCGATTTACTCACCCGTCAAAGAATCGGGGACGCACCAGAAGCGACCGGGGCGCACTCCTCGGAAGCCACCAATGCCGGCTTCCCGATAGTAATTGCGGAACTTCATGTATTCGGTCTGACCACCGAACATTCCCATGACCGTTCCCGTGTTGTGTCGCTGGGTGACCCCTTCATCCGGGCGGCTGGCGACATTGTCGAAATTGGAGGGCTGCTTCTCGTCCGCCTCCCAATACAGCATGGAATCCGGATTGAACTGCAGGAGTTTGTAAGTCGAGTAAGTTTCCCTCGGCCCGGTCGAGTACTTTGAGACAGCCCCATTGATCATGTAGCTGGAAACCTTCTGCTCTCTAAGATTGAAGAGGGGCGTGTTGGTGCGGTCCAGAGGGCAGAAGGTCAGCGCTTTGGAATTGTGGTAGTTCCACAACTGACTGCGCTCCACCGTGTGATCCGGACGATTGGTGGCCACGCGCATGTAGCACCAATTGGCGACATTGAAGGTGCCCGAACTCCACGAGGTGTAGGGCATGTAGTCCTGGTTGTCGTTGGCGTACATTTGGGTCGCCAACAGCAACTGCTTGATGTTCGACAGGCAACGAGTCCGGTTGCCCTGCTCCTTGGCCTTGGAAAGCGCCGGCAGAAGCATACCGGCCAGGATGGCAATGATGGCGATGACCACCAACAATTCGATCAGCGTGAAGGCCTTGCAGCCTTGGAGTTGGCGCCGCAGCCCGACCATTTCACAGGGTTTCAATGCCTTCATGACGGTGATGCGGCTCAAAGGGCCAATTAATAGCGGTGCTCATGTGATGTCCGCGATTGTTGGTCCTTTGTCACGCAACAAGTGGATGACTCTGCACTGGCCACCCCACACAGCGATCGCAAGATCCATGCAATAAACCCAAAAGCCCGGGCTCGGCACCGCTCATCGGGTCGGGCGATTTCTCCGAAAGCGCCGCTTCGACGAACAGAGCCGAGATGCGGCACTCCCCTTGGCAGGCACTCTTGGCGGAAAGTGCCACCCGGACGGACAGTGCCACCCAGACGTACCGCTCGGAGATCGGTCCCTACCTAACGCGCCTGCCGTTTCCGCCTTGTTGCGTGCGGGACTTGGCCTCCACGGAGACAGCTGAACCCTGGAGTCCCAAGTCAGAGTCCAAGACGGGCTTTGAGATCCCGGGCGACCGAGCGCTCGGGGCGGGCTTCGATCAACTGGTCCAACAGACGGCGGGCACCCTGAGGATCGGAACGCGCACGCAGCGAGGCGCGGGTGATGAGTTGGGCATAACCGGGAGTAAAGTCGGCGCTCAAGACAACACTCCGAAGGAAACCCTGCTCCGCTTCCTCGGGCCGCCCCTCAGACTCGGCAATGAGGCCCCGGAGGTAGGCGTCACGCGCCTCGAGGTACGAGCGAAACCGGGCGCACTCTTCGGCCGGTCGACCGGCACACAACTCCTCGGGAATGGGACGCGGGACGTCGAGCAACTCCGACAGCAGAGCCTGTCCCTTCGGCGTGTGGGGACCCAAGGTCCGGGGTGCGTCGAAGAGCAGGAACGGATGATCGTCGGTGTTGATCACGACGCATTGGGAGTAGGTCCTCAGGGTTTCGGCATCGGCAAACCAAGTGCCCATGACCGGCAGGACCTCGGCCAAGGCCATGGGCCTGAGGGCTTCCCGCAGGCTGGGCTGGTTCAACCGCCGCTCCAGGGCTTCCGGCGACCAGAAATGGCGCCCTCGCCCTCCGATGAGTCCAATCACTGGTGTGTCGGCGTTGAGCCGCAGCAACAGTGCCGAGGCGTCGGGAAACACTTCCAGAAACGTGGCGGTGATCATCCGCAGCCCATAGGTGTCCAATTGGAAGAGCGGCAGCCATTGGCAGAAAAGGCCGCCGTCGGACAAGCGATCTCGGATCGCTTGGAAGTGTTCTCGGGTGTACAGGCCCGCCGCCCCATCCCGCGCTGGATGAAACAAGTCGGCGATCACCACATCATAGCGTTGGGTGGAGGCTCGAACGAACCGCCGGGCATCCGCCACCCGCACCGTGAGCCGATCACTGTGGGCATTGTGCGGCGCGAATTCAGGCAGCACCTCGGCGACTTCGGGCACCAATTCAATCCCCTCGGCCACCAACCCGGGATGAGTATCCAAGGCGGCAAAGGAAATGCCCGTGCCCACGCCCAAGAAAAGAGCCCGGCGCGGTTCCGGATGCAGGAGCAACGGCAGGTGACCGTGGCGTCGCTCGGCCAAGGCAGAGGCGGTCCCGCCCATGGTGAAGCGCTGGTTGATGCGCAGAATGCGGTGCCCATCGGATTGAACCACCGTGGTGACCGTATCCGAGGGACCTTCGCGCATGGTGACGATGCGCCCGCCGGGCGGAGGGACCTGCAAGTGGAGGTCCTGCGGCAAACTCATCAGTGCCACCGCAGTCACAACCAACCCGGCCTTCGTCACCCACCCCACACGTCGCCACCTCGGGATCAGCGCTAGGTATCCCAGACCCAGCAAGATCCAACTCCAGCGGGTACCCAATGCCGGTATGAGGCCAAGCGCCATGACCGCAGGAGCCAAGGCCGAACCCAGGAGATTCCAGGAAAGGGCGGGTCCGAGGAAACGCGGATACCTGCCTGCTTCAGTGGCCAACGAGGCAAAGAGCATTCCCATGGCCAGCGCCGGAAGTGCCACCACCGAGCTGGCCACCCAAAATTCCGCGAGCATCGCCGGCATGGCGTGCGTTCCCCTTCCGTCGCGCATCATCGAAACGAGCAACGGTGTCTGACGCAAAATCCATCCGGCCATCGCCACACTCAGCGCCACTCCCAAGAGCAACCCCACCAGCGCGCGGTTGGCTTGCGTCGCGAACCGATTTTGCAAGGCCCCACCCAAGGCGGTGAACAGCAAATAGGCGGCGAGGATCACTGCATAGGTGAAGACCGTGTTCTCGAAGACTTGCGACAACAACCGGGTGGCCAACACCTCGAAGCCAATGCCCAAGAAGCCGCTCAGCCACAACGTGGCCCGGAGGCGCGAGGTGCTCAGACGTTCACCCCCCGGTTCCACCGTCGAAGTCACGGTTTCCACAGACCGCACCCGGCGTCCCGTCCACAGGAACAACGCGGCACAAAAGCACTGAAGGCCGGCGAAGCCGATCACCGATCCGGTCAGCCCCCAACGGGGTTGCACCCAGAGCACCGAACCCAGAACACCCACGACTGCACCTAGGGTGTTCACCGCATACAAGGGGCCCACCCGAAGTCCGTCGGCGCGGAAACCCGAAAGCAACCGCTCCATGGCCGGCATCATGGCCCCCAGACACACGGTCGCCGGAAACAGAACCACACTCGGCAACAACAGGCTGACTGCCCAGTGAAGCCCCATCCCGGGTGCAGGCCCGAGCCACTGCCAGGAGAACTCCGCAACCCGCGGCAGCAGCAGCACCGTCGCCAGAGCCCAGAAGGCCGTCAGCGCCTCGAGCACGGCACAGCGAATCCCGGGAGACGGCAGGCGATCGAGGGCAGAACCACCCCAACGCGAACCCACCGCCAGTCCGCCAAAGAAGGCCGTGATGACGCCCAGGGTGGAGGGCAACTCTTGTCCGAGACCGAGAGCAAACATCCGTGCCCAGACCATCTGAAGGCCCAGTGCCGAGGCACCGGACGCACCCACCGCCAGCGTCAAGCCCAGCGGGATTCCAGAAGGTCGAACCGGATGGGGCGGGGTCATGGCAACATCAGCGCAGTCACATCAGCTCGATGTCGCAGGTCATCCCACGGGTGGCCCCACAACTCCGAGCCCGCTTCACGCAGGCAGCGGCAGATCGGTCATGATGCGCGTGCGGGATCGTAGCGAAAGCAAATGCGCCAGCGGGGTGCTGCCACCAATGCGCAACGACTCCTGGAGGGCCTCTTCCTTGCCCACGCCGGAGGCCAGCACCCACACCTCCTTGGCCGCGGCCAGAACCTGAAAGGTCAGGCTCAATCGCTGCGGTGGTGGCTTCGGTCCGATCACCGGGATCACCCATCGTGTGGAGGTCACCACCGCTTCCGGGGCTCCCGGAAACAGCGAAGCCACGTGACCGTCTTCGCCCATGCCGAGGAACACCAAATCGAGAATGGGCACGACGCCGGACGCCGTCCCGGTCACCCGGGCCAACTCGACCTCGGCCAAGTGAGCCGCTTCTTCGGGCGGCAACTCACCGCGCAGACGGTGCCGGCGAGCGGCGTCGATCCCGGCGGGATCCAGCAAGGCCGATTGAGCCAGCTTGTAATTGCTGTCGGCATGATCGGGCGGCACACAGCGCTCATCTCCCCAATGAAAGTGGACGTTGTCCCAACGAGTGCCACGAGCCGTTCCCAGCCCATGGGCTGCAGCCATGAATCGACCGGCCACCCGACCGCCGGACAAGGCCACATGGAAGGGCTTTCCCGAGGCCGCGGCCGCATCGACTGCATCCAACCAGCGACCGGCCACTTGTTGGACGAGGGTTTCAGTATCCGGAAACGGAATGAGTTCCGATCGATTCATGGGTGCAGGGGCAAGATTACGGTTTGGGAACCGCGGGGGGATTTTGGGGTTGTTTCGAGGCCGGAGACGCCGCGGGATCCGAGACCGCCCGACGCTCCTCGGGCAAGAGATCCTTCAGGGTTCCAAAGGGTCTGAACGGAAAGAGCAACAAGGTGGGCACATGGGCCGGACCGGTCACCGGCTCATCCAGGGTTCCAGTGAGTCGATACTCGAAGAGCTTCTCGAACGGCGACAGAGCGATGGAGGCCACGGGGCCCAACAAAGGTACCCGACGAAACATCGAACCCTGCACCAGCATATCGACCTTGTTCTCATAGGTCACCGAGCCGGCATAACCGAGCGACATCGACGGCGATTTCATTTGGAGGTCTCGAGTATGGACCGCCCCCTGAGCCAGCGAATACGTGGCCGTCCCCTCCGTGAATCGAGCCTGTCCCAATCCGGAAGACATGCCGTCGAGGATGGATGAAAACACACCAAAAACCGGGAATCCCCACAGAAATCCATTGCGCAAGGTGGCCTGTCCCCCGCCCTTCCACGAGGCGGGTTCCGAGGTCAGGCCATCATCGACGCGGAAGGTTCCCGACAGCCGCCCTTCCAAACGATTGGTCCGCCCCGACACGCCGGCAACCAACGCGCCAAGTTCCACTTCCCCCAGCTCGGTGTCGATGCGCAGGCGGTTGTTCTCATTCTTGCCGAGTTCGAATTGGAGATTCCCCCGAAGACGCCCTCCATAAAAGCCGGCTTGGATATTGGTGACAGACAACTGGCTGCCGATGGACAAAACACTGGCAGAAACCCCTTTGGTTCGAAATTTCCACCACTCGAAGGACCCCTCGGATTCGGCGTCGAAACGAATATTGTTGCGTGACATGTCACCGCGAATACCGATCACGCCATTCACATGAACCAGCGGGGGTTCGATGAAATGGTAAGGGCTCATTATCCGGTGTGTGATGGGACCAATCAATCGGGTCAGCCGCCGCGGATCAAAAACGCTGACGGCATTGGTGAACGAAATCAGTCCGATCGCCGCGTCGTAAGCAAACCCATCAACGGAAACCCATTGTGCCCCGTCTCGTCCGCGGGCCTCGCCGACCGATAAAAAACGGTTGGAATAGCCCAATTTAGCGCGCGCTGAGTCCACATGCTCGCCCTGATAGGTGACATTGGTGACCGCGATTTCCACCTGCGCCGTCGTCAATTCGGGAGAGAACCATCGGCCGCGGATTTCGCCCTGAATTTGGGGCGGTTGGCCGAACTTCAAGTCATTGAACACCCGCTGGGCTCCCGGCTCAGCGATGAGCGGTTGCACGATCTTGGGATCCACTCCGGAGGTGATGTGAAACCGGTAGTCCTGAGTCACCTCGTGTCCTTCGTAATCGAAGACCACCTGTCCCTCGGGCCGAACCACCGTCATGCCCGGAATCCGCCACACGCGGTTGGTGTAGGTAAAAGCCCCCTTGGCCGAATCCCCGGTGATGCCCCGAAAACCAAACGCACCGCCCGTCGCCGAACCGGCGATGGTCACCGTCGGCAACACCGTCCCACGCCAGTCTGGATTGCGGTTGGTCCATGGCGGCAATACCAACCCCAGTTGGGCGGCGATCCGGGGCGCTTGATTCGTTGGCCAGAAAAACTGACCCAACCAACGCTGGCCCGCCGGCGTCAGCACCGGGATGACCCCTGAAGGGTGAGCCGATGAAGTGGCCTGGACACTCAAGCGTCGCGTATCGAGATCGCACTCGATGTCACCGGCCACGGTGCCGCCCAGGAGGTCAATTTGCGTCTCCTCCAACCGAACTCGGGCCGAATCGGAACGCAAGCGGGTCTTGAAACGGTCCAATCGCAAAAGGGGGTGATTCACCGCGCGAGCCTCCAGAGTCCCGGCGATCGCCAGCGGCCGAACCCATCGCCAGAACGAGGGGTCTTCGAGCCCATGGCCGGGGCCTTGAGGATGGCCCGTCAGCGAGAGGTCCAGAGGTCCGCAGTCCAGCCAGGGGCTTTGGGCACCCGGAGCGCGGACCTCCAACTGCGCCTCATGCCATCCAGACAAATCGTGTCCCAGCACCAGCTGAACCGATGCCTCATTCAGACGCACCTCGGGGGCGAGGGTCTTGAGTTCGTTGAGGTGGAGTTTCAGGGAGGATCGAAATTGAGGAGCGGGCCCCTTCGCAGTCCGGGTTTCTTTTCGGGGATCCCAGGGACGAACCGGGATGGCATTGGAAGCCAAGCACTCCGACCGCCCCTCGATCTGGGCACCGGCCAGCAAGAATTGGGGCGTCTCGACCGCCTCTGCACTCAGATTCCAATCAACCCAAGCGGGAAGCACGGCATCGATCGGTTGGGTAGACTTCAGTTGGCCCCGCAGTCCGCGGATAGATCCTTCGCGCGCCGACACCCCATCCACCTCCCATTGAACGTCCACGGCCAATTGCCCCGGAGCCTCGGTGCGCGGGCTCATCCGAGCCTCCAGCTTCAGGCGCTGAAACGAGCGTTCGAGCCAGGTCACCTGTCCGGCCAAGAGGGTAAATTGGGCCGAAGACGCTGCGGGTGAGGCCAGGTCGGTCTGGAATTCGAGACGAACCTCGGCCGGTGTCTGGAACCGGATCTCCTCCAGCGTGCGTTGGACCCGAAGCAACGTCGAACGCCACGCCGGAGAGGCCTGCGCCGGCACCGAGTCGGACGCCGACCGGAGGGCCGTCGGGTGCTTCAAGATTCCAGAAGCCCGAAAGGATCCGACCTCCGTGGCCGCGCGCAAATCCTCGACAACCCATCGCTCGGCGCCCTCCAACCGAATCCGGGCTTCGACCCCATGGAGGTTGAAACGGGATGCCACCCGGTTGCTCTCGATGAGTGGGATGGAGACCGAACCTTCGCGAATCTGGAGTCCCCTCACCTCGGGCTTGAGGACCAGCACCGTGCCCCAATCCAGAGCCAACTGGACTTCTTTGGCCGAAAACTGTTCCCCGCCCAAGTCACCCAAGCGGCCCAAGGTCACCTGTTCGGCCACGATGCCTCGGGTCGCCCGGAAACGGATGCGCTGAAACTCCATGGCCACGCCTCGTTGGCGAAGGGTCTCGAGAAGCCGGTTCTTGAGACTTTCGGGGATGCCCACTTGGTTCAGGTACAGCCCAAAGCCCACCACGAGGGCGATGAGCAGGTAAATAAACCGACGCGCGAAACGGAACAGGCGACGCGGCCAGGCTCCACGGGCCCAGATGGACCGCGCCGCCGGGAGGCGCTCGGTATCCGTACCTTGTGGAGATTTCACGGCTTGGTCTCGTTGGGGGTGACCGGCGGAGCGCTGAACCAAGGACCGATGTACTCCTGATACAGGCTCAGCGAGAACTGAGTGAGCACCGCTGGCTCACCAGAGTCGAAGGCAGCCCAGACGAACTGGTTCACTGCATTGCGACCGCCGAATCGGAGGTGCAATGTTCTGAAATTGCCCCCTTCTTTCTGGGTCAGTGTCACGGCGTGGTCCAACTGGTCGAAGGCGAACTGCTTGAGGGCCGCTTCGTTCGGCACCGGGAACCGACCGATGGGGGCCTGACCGATGCGGAACAGTCCTTCGTCAATCGCGGGATCGGGCAACAGGCCTTGCACCGCAACCGCCCCATCCCAACGGCCTGCGGCATTGCGTTTGAGGATACGCGTGCGCCCCTGTTGGCGGATCTCAATTTGAACGACGTTGCTGGGATTCAGGTTCCAGTCGCGGAACTGGGACGCTGATACCGGCAAGACTTGGAGATCGCCCGCTGCGATCCCGTAAATCCCCGGTTCGTCCGATCGACGCACCGAGAGCCGGCGGCCATCGCCCAAGGGATCTCCCAGACTGAGGCGAGTCAGCAGCGTCGGAGTGCTGTTGGATTTGCCAATGGAGAAGGCGTACTCCCGAGCCGGTTGAGTCAGACCGTACCGGGAGGGATCCGTACCCAGATCATCGAGGAAATCCTCAATCCGCAACCGCATGAATCGCTGGAAAGTTTCTCGAACCCAGGGACCGTCCGCCGGAAAACGCCGGGGAGTTGTCACCCACCAGTTCGTGCCCTGCTTCTCCAAGGTGAAGGGCTCTGGACCGGCACGCACTTCCAAACGATCCAAGCCAGCAATGGAGGGCATCAGACGCCGATCCCGGTAAGTGGCCAGAGGGCGTTTAAGTGCATCCAGAATGCTGTTGGTGATACGGACGATGTTCCCGAAATCCGAGCGTCGCACATAAATCTCTCCGGGCGCATTGGTCGGGGCGCGACCGAACTGAAGCCTGAGAACCTCGTTGGTACCTCGCTTCAGGACCATCTGGGCGCTGGGCTTGGACAATCCGTAATCATCGGCGGAAACACTGAGCACATCGCTGACAAAGGCAAAAACCCGTGAGTCGGCGGCATCGATGAGCAGGCGTCGGATCTGGTCGTCATTGGCCCGTGCCACCAGCGGACGGATGAGCCCCCAGGTGCCGTTGGTCGTCAAGGCCGCTTCAAACTCGGTTTCTCCGCGAACCTCCAACCGATCGAAGGGCAGTGAATCGGCATCGAAAAGCCGGCGGTCACGCCAGTCTTCTGGCGATGCAGGCAATGCCTCCAGCAAGCCAGCGTCGGCGGTGAACACCCCGTCCTGGCCCACTTGCTGGAAATACAACTGACTCCCCAGAGCCGTGCGGCTGCCCAAGCGCAGGATGCTCATACCCTCGCGGGTGCGAATGGTCAGGACATCGGGTCGCTCCAATCCGAAGGCTTCAAGTGCACCGCGCTGGGCGGCCACCTCAGCACCGGACAAGTGCGAACGCGGAACCAGATTACCGAGCATCTCCAACAAACGTTCCACGCTCGTCGACTGAACCGGGTAATGGATTGGAGACCTCAGGAACCAGGCCGAGTTGGTCCGCTCCAAGCGGATGGCCACATTGGATCGGAGGATTTCGACCGAGATTACCTCGCGCGGATCCAATCGGCGAAAGCGCACCGATCCGGCGGCGCCAGCCACCCGGACCTCATCGCGGCGTTCGGTCATGGCCAGCCATCCCCCGAGCAGGACGGCCAGCAA
>CAMCYJ010000022.1 GCA_945883815.1 Akkermansia muciniphila
ACCTCATCGGCCACATCACCAAGGCCCAGTGGTGTGCCCGTCACGACATCCCGCCTCACCTGAAGAACGTCCGCGCCGCGGTGATGACTGTGGGCGGATGGTTCGATGCCGAGGATCTCTCGGGCGCGCTCAAGACCTACCGCGCCACCGAGCGGCAGAACCCAGGTATCTTCAACACTCTGGTTATGGGGCCGTGGTCGCACGGCGGCTGGCATGGCGGCGAGGGTTCCTCGCTCGGCCCGGTGCCGTTCCACTCCAAGACGGCCGAGTTCTATCGCAACGAAATTGAACTGCCCTTCTGGCGGCGGTTCCTCAAGGGACAGACCAACATCGCGTTGGCCGAGGCCCACATCTTCGAGACCGGTACCTGCGAATGGCGCAAGGAGGCTGCCTGGCCCCCGACGAATGCGGTGCCCAAGACCCTCTATTTCCACCCGGGAGGGCGGTTGTCGTTCGAGCCACCGCAGGGAGGCGATGTTGCGAGTGCCTTCGACGCGTACGTGAGCGACCCAGCCCGGCCGGTACCCTTCACTCAGCGCATCACCACAGGCATGCCGGGCTCCTACATGGTGGAGGACCAGCGGTTTGCCGCGCGCCGGCCCGACGTGCTCGTGTTCCAGACCGAGCCGCTGACCGAGGACATCACCCTGGCCGGTCCGATCACCGCTAGCCTGCACATTTCGAGCACGGGCACCGACTCCGACTTCATCGTGAAGCTCATCGACGTGTACACCGCCGACCATCCGGACCCGCAGCCCAACCCCACGCAGGCCGAGATGGGTCATTACCAGCAATTGGTGCGCGGCGAGCCACTGCGCGCCAAGTTCCGGGACGGCTTGGATCGGCCGAAGCCTCTCGAGCCCGGCCGCGTGACTCGACTCGAATGGGTGATGCCCGACGTCTGCCACACCTTCCGCACCGGGCACCGCATCATGATCCAGGTCCAGAGCAGTTGGTTCCCCTACATCGACCGCAATCCCCAAACCTTCTGCGACATCTACCGCGCCAAGCCTGCGGACTACCGCCCCGCCACCCAGCGCGTGTACCGTGCCGCCAAGGCTCCGTCCGGCCTGCGAGTCCTCGTCGCGCCGAGATGACGGAGGTCGCGGCCAGCCCCACTCCCTCCGATAGGGACAATGTCCCACCGTCCACTCCACAGTTGACTCTTCGGTAGGGACCGTGTCCCACGGTCCGGTCCACGGTTCACCCTCCGGTAGGGGGGGCCTAAACCGCATTCTCCGAAAGCTGTTCGGTTGCAGTTTGCTCACAGCCGCTGGTGTTGCCTCGACATAGACCGCACCTTGGCTTACAGCGGCACCATGCAGTTCCCAGACATCCATCGCATCACGCTGAATCCCAACATCATGGGTGGTAAGCCGTGCATTCGAGGCATGCGGGTGACCGTTGGGACGCTCACAGGCCTCCTAGCTTCGGGCATGACCCATCAGGAGATACTGACGGAGTATCCGTATCTTGAAGAAGCAGATATTCGTGCAGCGCTTATGTACGCTTCCTGGAGGTCTCAGGAGATGGAGGTTCACCTGGAATCAGCATGAAGGTCCTTGTCGACATGAACCTCGGACTGGGGTTCGTCGCAGAGCTTCAAGCGTTGGGAATCGAAGCCTGGCATTGGTCGCAGGTTGGTGCGCTCGACGCGCCTGACGGTGTCATCATGGAGTGGGCTCGACGAGAGGGCTTACCAGCGATCTGGACTTCGGAGCGCTCTTGCATTCGACCCACGGAGTGGGTCCGAGTGTGATTCAGTTTAGGGGATCCGATCTTCGAGTCCGCGCCATCCTGGGGGACCTAATCAACGTGTTGGATACCTTCAGGGATTCGCTGATAAAGGGTGCCTTGATCACGGTGGCCGGAAAACGTGTTCGGATTGTTGAGCTACCGGTAAAGCGGGCCAACTAGTCTTTGGAGCCCACAGCCGACGACGCAGTTTCCTTGTTTCATAGTTGGGTCAAATCTGGCTGCGGTGAAGTGGCCGATGAGACGTTCGCCATTAGGCGCGCATGAGCGCTTTCGGAGAAATCGCCCTATCTCTGAGGTGCTCGGGTAAGGCTGAATCTGTGGCAGGAATTCTGGTGTGTAGCCCAATGGCCTCCTAGGTAGGGACCGTGTCCCACCGTCCGGCACCGCAGACGTGGACCTCTACTGTGTTCTGGCCGAAAAGAGTGTTGCATCCAACATCGAAAATCCCTCCCGAACCCGGTTTTTTCGAGTCGACTGAAGTCGTGAGCGGATGATGGTCTTCAGTTCAACTACCGCTGATCCGAGGATTTCCCCAAAAATCTCATGCCCATGAAAATCACTGCTCGTGTGAAAGAAGCCGCCAAGGCGTTGGTCTCCACCCCAAAGGCGCAATCGTTCTCGGTGGCTGGAAAGTTTGTTGAATGCAGGCACTGCGAGAACATCCTTTTTCATAAGAAAAAGGCATCGTTGAACAACGCGCTGAGTTCCTTGTTCGGTACCGAATGTTTGGATCGTGAAACGAGCGTCTTGATTTGTGCGAACTGTTCGCGGATTGAATGGTTTTTCGATGACCTCCAGCCTGAAAAATCCTGACACGAGTCCTCGCCGGAATTACCACGGGTTCTTGGGCCCAGTTGTTGACCTCAATTGAGTCAGAGATGGGGGTGGGTCTTCCATACATGGCACAGGGTTGAAATCAGAACCCTGAGATGAGGGGCCGGACGAATCGGACTGCCTGAATGCATCAACACACGGAGTATCACAAAGATGGGAGCATCCGAGCCATTGGGCCGATGGTGGATGGGGTTCCCGTGGGTTATTGGGAATGGTTCCGGTTGGACGGAACCAAGATGCGATCAGGCTATTTTGAGAAGGGCGAACCCACTGGCGAATGGACGACGTACGACAAGAAGGGGCAGATCTACAAGGTGACCCAGATGAAGTCCCAAACGCCGCAGCGTTGATGCTCAAGCCACCGGCTGCCGCTGTGAACGATAGGAACGACTTGGGAGAGTCCATGCAACAGCGGTTGCCAGTGATGCTGGTTCTGGGGGTCGTGATCGGGTTTGGGTTGGCCTCCAGGGCGTACGACGGTTTGTTTCCAAACGCCCTCGGAAAGTATCCCGGCGACGCTCTTTGGACGGTGGCTGTCTACCTGGGATGGAAGCTGGTGGTCCCCGCCATGGCGCCCTGGAAATTGGGCCTGACGGCGCTGGGGCAGTCCCTCGGGGTCGAGTTCCTGCAATTATACCACGCGCCCTGGCTGGACGGGATCCGAGGCAACTACTTCGGGCATTTACTGTTCGGTTCGACCTTCAACCCGATGGACCTAGTGGCGTATTCGGTGGGAACCACCGCCGTGTTCCTCATCGATCGTTTTCTGGTACCACGTGGCCCGTTGTCGGTGCGTGGGGCTTGACGCAGGGCACGGAGACCCTGAGCCCGCCTTAGCCGGAACGATTCCATTGGATCGGTCGTGCTGGCTGCGCCTTCTTCCGCAAGAGCTTCGTTGTTCGCTCGATCCCGGTCTCAACCAAGGGCCTTCCATCGGCCCGCGCCTCGCTCTCGCCTCGTCTTGCGAAAGAATCCGCAACGCCATCCCTTTCCTCTCAATGCATCGTTCCGGTTTAGAACAACCGGCGCTCATCGGTGGGGTGGTTTGGTGGCCAGACCCAGTCGGGGTGCTCGGCGTCCTTGCTCTTCGACATGACACCGCCGTCGTCGGTGTGGTTCGGGCCGACGCTGTACAGGGTGAACGTTCCATCGGTGTTGAGTCGGTAGCGCTGCGGTTGGCCGTCCATGGGGTCGAGCGGCACGGTTGTCAGGAATCGCGGCACGAGATCGCCAAGGGTCTTGGGATAGCCGCCGGTCCCGAGGCGATGCCGTTCCAGCGCGGCCACCGTGATGGCGAGGCGGCTGATCGAGAGGCACTGGTCGGTCTTTGTGTGCATTCGGGCCAAGGCCGGCAACATCGGGTCAATGAGGATCCGATAGGGATGCGGGCGCCTGCCCTCCGTGTCGAAGACCGTCCGGTCGATTTGCTCGATTTCCCAAATCGAACCCTTGGCGGCGATGCATCGGTTTGGATCGGAGCGCTGCAGCACATCCACCACCCGGTCCAGCATGCGTGCGTGGTAGGCCTGATTCTGTAGCAGCCAGGCGTCGGGCATCCGTCCTCCGCTGGAGCCCTTTCCAACCTCAGTTGTACCCAAGGTCGCCGGATCCAGCCGCCCCTGCCGCTCCCGCTCAATGCAGGATTGGCCGAAAAGACGCTCCCCCTGGAACGCCCCCACCAGACCCGCCCGCAGCGTTGATGTCGCGAAACGTTGCTGGAAGGCGGCCAGTTGGGCATCGGACCAGAGATGCTGCGAGGTTCCCTCCCAGAAGGCGTTGTAGGCGAAGCCCTGCAGGACGATGCGCACCAGGTGACTCATCAGTGCCGAATCTTCATCCAGGTGCTCCCCAAGTCGCAGGATCGTCTCGATGTCCTCGGCCGCGCCCTTCGGGTCGCCCACGGCCAAACGGGCCACAGCCCGAAGGCGGAATCGGTCGGCCATGGGTTTGTACAGAGCGACGCGAGCCAGCGAAGCGTCGCGGAAGTCGGCGGAGTTGAGTTCGTGCCGACAGTGGGGACGGCGGGCCGCCTCGGCGATCTGCTCAAGGGCATCCCGCAACCCCTCCAACGCGAAGAGCACCGCCTGCGGGGCGGGCATGTCGGCCGGAGGCACCGGTAGGTGCGACAGGTCATGGTGGGAACCCGCCGCGTCTGCGCGCGCGTTGCGGATGGTGCCCGGGGTCAGAGGGGGCCTCGACCGCAGCAGGCGGGCCAGGGCTTCAAGATCCCGTCCGGTTCGACGCAACGGTCTGCCCGCGGCTTCCGCGGTTTCGTACGGAAAGGCCAGCGAGACCTCTATCTCTGTGACCCGCGGTTGTCCCGTCCAACGCGACACGGGGTGTCCTTGGGTATCCCGGCTTTGGGTGTAGGCGTGGATTCCGGACAGGAAGGGGTGCGCGGCGAAGTTCTGTTCGGCCGGGATCGGCGGCCCCATCAGTTCCTGGTAGGAGAGTGGCTCCCCGCGCTGCCGGAGCTGATCCTCGACCTCCCGCCAGGCCTGTTCCGCCCGTCGGCCCTCGAGGGCCAGACCCAGCGAGATCAGTGCCGCCACGACCACGGCGCCCAGGGCCAGAGGACGCCACCGAGGTGCCCAGACCGACCAGAAGCCGGGGGCTCCCAGAGACACGGCCCGGCGATTCCAGAGCAGCGGCACCAGCCATGCGGGCAAAAAGAGCGCGTATTCCAGCCCGACATGCACTCCTTCGGGGAGGGAATTCCCTCGGCCCGAGAAGCCCCAGGCCACGTTGAGCAGCAACCCGGTTGCGAGGCTGAGGCAGAGACTCCTCCAGAAGCCGAACCGTCGGTGCTCCAAGGGGAGGATGCGAAAGCGTTGCAGGAGGTTCATCGGGGGTGGGTGGGGTGTGGGCTTCGGTTCCTGAGGCGGGATCGTTGTTTGAGGATCATGGCCGGAGATCGGCCCCCGGTGTCGTTGGGAAAGCGGTCCGGTGATTCCACCATCAGGCGGTTCTGGTTTCCGCACACCGCGAGGCCGGTTCAGTTCGCAGACCGTTTCCCGGGTAGGGATCGATCTCCGAGCGGCCTGCCAGTGAAGAACTGGGAGCTTCCGGATGAACTGGGCCAGACGTGACAGCCGCGCGGTGCGATCCCCAAGGGCCGCCGAAGCGATGTTTTAAACGTTGGACAGGGATGAGATGAGGAATGGATGAGCGTTGTTCGAACGCGTTGTCCGTCAGGCGTGGCCATTGGCCTCCAAAGTACCCAAGGGACGGGGTGGCGCTCTTTGGTCGCGATGGCCCAGTGACTGAGTTGATCAAAACAATTGCCAAATGTAAGTAAATGCATATTTATCTAAGAAATGGTCAGAATTAGACGGGTTTTTGTAAACCTTGATGACCTCAAGGCAACTAGGAGACGCCATGAATACCGATAGAACCGAATTTACTCCCATCCTCCGCACCGGGCAGATGCTCAGTTTCGACTGGGTGTGCGGTGAGTTGGATGAAGCAGGCATCCCGTACCAGTGCCGAGAGGAATCCTCCGGTGGCATTCAGATGGCCATGCCGGCGTTTCCGTCCGTCATGCCGGGCACTTGGTGGACGGTTCTGGTGCCCAGCTCTCTGCGCCAACGGGCTCAAGAGATCTTGGATTCCATGCCGTTCGATTCGGGACTGACGCCGGACGTGTGGGACTTCCAGCCGAAGCCCGCGGGCAAACGGCTTTGGCAGGCTTGCACCATCGTCTTACTGGCGCTGCTTCTGGCCGGATTCGTCTCCGAAATCCTCAGACATGTCCCATGAAGGGGCGGCCTAGCTGGATTCTCGGATGGCAATGCGTGCCCGGTTTCGGTAGGCCCTTGGCTATCGCTCTCCGTCTGCTGACTCAACCACCCCTGGAATCCTGGCCCAGCGGTGTTTTTGCGAAGGAGTCGGGAGGGCTGGGAGACGAATCGAGGAAATTAACTTATGTCCATCGCGGATGAATTGCAGAAATTGGAGCAACTTCGGTAATCAGGAACGATCAATGACGAAGAGTTCGCCAAGGCCAAGGAAAGGTTGCTGAACGGGCAGGCAGCAGAGCCTCCATTTGCATCGATTCCCCCAGCCGGCGCAGCCTCCGCGCCAGACTTGGAACAGCAAACCCGACAGTGGGCTTTCTTCCTCCATTTGTCTGTCCTGGCAGGTTTGGTGGTGCCGATTGCCGGGGTGGTCGTTCCGATCCTGATCTGGCAATTGAAGAAGGCCGAATTACCCGGACTCGATGTGCACGGCAAGAATGCGGTCAATTGGATGATCTCTGAGCTCATCTACGCGGTGGTCGGCTTCATCCTGATGTTTGTGATCATCGGCGGCCCGCTTCTGATTGTCCTTGGGGTGCTTGGGGTCGTCTTCCCGATCATCGCGGCGATTAAGGCGAACAACGGTGTGGTCTGGCAGTACCCGTTGACCATCCAGGTATTGAAGTGAGGCTCGGCCTCAGAACAACCGGCGCTCCTCGGTCGGATGATTGGGGGGCCAGACCCAGTCGAGGTCTTGGCTTTGCTGGGACTCGAAGACGCCGTTGTCGTCGTCGTGATTGGGGCCGACGCTGTACAGTGTGAACGTTCCGTCGGCGTTGAGGCGGTAGCGCAGCGGTTGGCCGTCCATGGGGTCGAGCGGCACCTTGGCAACGAATCGGGGCACCAACTCACCGAGGGCCTTGGGATAGGTGCCGGTCGCGAGGCGATGGCGTTCCAGCCCAGCCACGGTGATGGCCAGGCGACTGGTCGTGAGGCTCCGGTCGGCCTTGGCGTGGACCTTGGCGAGGCCCGGCAATAACATGTGGCCGAAGATCCGGTAGGGATTGAACCGACTGCCCTTCCGATCGTAGAACCACTCGTCGATCTGTTTGGTCTCCCAGATCGAGTCCTTTGAGCCGATGCCGCGTTCCGGGTCGCAACTCTGGAGTGCGTCGACGACCTGATCCAGCACTTGCGAGTGGTAGGCCTGATTCTGCAGCAACCAAGCTCGGGGTATCATTTCTTCGATGGTTGCGGCCAAACCGTCATTGGTGGCTTCCGGTGCACCGAGCGTCTCAAACGATATTCGCCCCTGTCGCCCCAACTCGAAGGCGATCACGCCTCCGATTCGCTCGCCTCGGAAGGCCTTCACGAGGCTGTCCCGCTGCTTTAGACCTTCGAAGCGCTGTTGGAACGCGGCCAACTGGGCGTCGGACCACGCATGTTGCGAGGTGCCGTCCCAGAAGGCGCTGTAGGCGATTGTCTGGAGAGCCACCTGGACGAGGTAGCCGATGAGCATCGGGTCTTCGCCGATCAGGTCGGCCAGGCGGAGGATGGTCTCGATGTCCTCGGCCGCGCCGACGGTATCGCCGGCAGCCACTCGTGCGGCGGCGCGGGTGCGCAGCTTCACGACCATGGATTTGTGGATGGCCAAGTGGGGTAGAAGGGCATGGGGTCCGTCGGCATAGCGGATGTCGTACTGTGCCCGCGGTCGCCGGGTAGCCTCGGCGACCTGGTCGAGGATCGCCCGCCGGCCTTCGAACGCGAACAGGACCGCCTGGGGCGCGGGCATGACGGCCGGCGGGATGGGCAGGTGAAAGAGGTCGTTGGTCTCGCGGGGTTCGGCCTGACCCGGATCGTATACCGTCCGCTTCGCCCGGTTCGTACCGGACTTCAGTACGCTGGCCAAGGCCTCCAGGTCGGGCCCGGTGCGGCGCAATGGCTTGCCGTCCGTCGGTTTTTCCGAAACCGCCTCGGGAAAGCGCAACGCATCCTGCAGTTCGGCCAACTTCCTCTGACCGGTCCACCGGAAGGCGGTCCGACCCTGGGCGTCGTTCGTCGCGGTGTGGCTCAAGAGGCCGTCCATGAGCGGGTGACGGGCGAAGTTCTGATCATCGGGCACTTTGGGGCCCAACAGGTCCTCGTAGGTCAACGGTTCGCCGCGTTGCTTAAGGCGGGCCTCGACCGCCTGCCAGGCCCGCGCCGCACGGGCTCCTTCGATGGCGTAGGCGAGGAACACCGCCGTGACGAGGGAGGTCATGGCGATGGCCCAACGCTGGAAGGTGCGCCCCTGCACCATCCACACCGGTGGGGCTCCATGCGCCACCGCCCGGCGGTTCCAGAGCCATGGAATGAGCAGACCGGGCAGCGGCGTCAGCAGCAGGATCCGGAACGACAGGTGAACGGATCGGATCTCCAGGAAATCCAACGCCGCTCCCAGGGCCACCAAGAGCACGGGGCCGATCGTCAGGCTGGCAAGGAAGGTTCTCCAGTAGCCGAACCGTTGGTTGTCAGCCGGGAGGAGTTTGCACCATTGCAGGAGTTTCATGGGAGGGTTTGCAGGTTGTGGTTTGGAGGTTGGAGTTTGGCGTTGGGATACCGTTGGATTCTCAGCTCATTCGATTGGTCGGGAACGCCGTGGGAGGAGTGGTATTCGGGCGGTCGGAGGCCTTTGCCGGCGGGGCCGATTCGTCGGACACCGGGGCGCTGTCACGGTCCCAATCCAGAGCCGTTGCCATCAGCTCAGCGCGTTGTCGGGCCACGAGTTGCAGGGTCTCTTCAGCCCAGATGGTGTGGGAATCGGCGCTAGCGACGGAAATCTCCGGGGTCGTCAGGTGCAGGGCGGTGATGAGCGTCCAAGCGGCCGCCAGACCGCGGATGGCCCAAGGGTGGCTCGACCAAAGAACCCGCAAAAAGGCCAGCCCATCGAAGGCGGTCGGACGCGGCTCCTGGGCGCGCAGACAGGCGCGGCGCAGGTCTGGCGGCGGCGACGCCAACGGGATGCGGGCGAGGCGGGTTTCCCAGGCATCCGGGATGTCGGAATCCGAGCGAGAAGGAGGGGTGTTCATGGGGTGCCTTTCCAGGGTCAGCGGATCTCTTCGTAAAGGGGACGCAGGCGGGCGCGCAGTTTGTCTATCCCATACCGGTAGCGGCTGGCGGCGGTGTTCGGCGGGATGTCGAGCAGCCGGGCGATCGCCTCGAAGGTCAGCCCTTCCCACAGCTTGAGGTGGACCACCGAGCGTTGGTCCTCGGGCAATTCGCCGAGGGCCTCGGCGAGGCCCAAACGAAAGGCGGACTCGTCGGGATCGGCATGGGTCGCGAACAGTTCCAGCGGCTCCTTCGACCATTGGTCCGCCACCCGGTCTCGGGTCGCCCGCCGTCGGATGCGATCGATGGCCAGATGGTGGATGGACCTCAGGAGCCACCCGCGCGCGTCCCGGACAGTTGCCGGCATTGGTTGGCGGGCCAGGCGGTGGAACTGGTCCTGCAGCAAATCCCGCGCATCGGCCTCCGACCGGGTCAGATTCAGGGCGTAGGCAAACAACGCCCCCGCATGGGCGTCATAGAGGGTTTCAATTGAGTCGGGGCCTGCCATCGAGATCGGTGTTCGCAGGGAGGACGCAGGACCCCGGGGGATTTGTCTGCCCAAAAACGGAGCTGGGTGGGCGAGGTTGGGTTTGTGGAAGGCCCCAGGGCTGTAGCCCGACGACTTCCTAGGTAGGGACCGATCTCCGAGCGGTCCGGCACCGCAGACATTGGCGCTTTCGGAGAAATCACCCCACCACGGAGCTCTGCTTGCGAGTGCCGGTTCCTGTTGTCCAATCCCTGGGCAAAGGCCCGTCCAGTTTGCGTGGTCCTCTACCGAGTTCTGGCCGAAAGGAGTGGGGCATCCAAAACCGAAAATCGGTCCCAAACCCCGTTTCCGACCGCCTCACCGTCTGCCGAGAGAATGCTGTTGCGGCCCCTTCGACGAGGGGTGACCTTAGGGGATAGGCTGCCAAAAAGGTCCACGGGGGGAAGATTAGGCTGCATTTAGGTGGCCTAAACAACGCTAGCAGAAAATATGTCTTGCTGCGATGAGCAATATTTTATATTGCTTATCCTCATGTGAACGAGATCGCTTTCGAATGGGATTCCAGCAAGGCGGCATCGAATGCCAAGAAGCATGGCGTTTCCTTCGAGCAGGCCAGAACAGTGTTCTACGACGAGCATGCTCTGTTGATACCGGATCCTGATCATTCGACCACCGAAGACAGATTCATCATCATGGGTCTCAGTTCCGCACTGCGGGTCCTCGTCATTGTTCACTGTTTTCGCAAAAGCGGTTCGTCGATCAGAGTAATTTCGGCACGACGGGCCGGAACCAAAGAACAGCAACCATATTGGGAGAAGAAAAAATGAGAAAAGAGTATGATTTTTCCACGGCAAAGCAGAATCCATATGTGAAGCGTTTGAAGAAGGCGGTCACCATTCGACTCGAACCCGATGTGATCAATTACTTTAAAGCACTTTCTACTGATACGGGGATTCCATACCAGAATCTCATCAATATGTATTTGCTCGACTGCGCTAAGGAACAACGACGACTTACATTGACCTGGAAAAAATAATGCTAACGGGGCGATGGACCGAATCACCATGCCTTCGGCACTTTTGTCATGCCTCCTGCTGATTCCGCTTCGTAACGGGGTCAGTTCTTGATATTGATAAGTAAAGCGCTCCAAGCCACCCTCCCGTCATGGCCCGCAAGTTGAGAGTCGAGCACACTCGGACCAAGGGGGATCCAGTGAAGGTGGCTTTGGCGGCGCGCTGGCGGGCGGAGACGACGATGACGGTGGGGTGGATCGCCGAGCGCCTGGCGATGGGCACGCGCGGTTATCTGAACCATCTCTTGTATCGGCGAAGGAAGCTGGGCGGAGAGTTGACGATCTCAAGAACTGACCCCTTTTCAATATCAAGAACTGACCCCTTTTACAGGGATGTAGCCCGATGACCTCCTGGGTAGGGACCGATCTCCGAGCGGTCCGGCACCGCAGACATTGGCGCTTTCGGAGAAATCGCCCCACCACGGAGCCGCGCGCGAGTGCCGGTTCCTGTTGTCCAATCCCTTGCCAAGGGCCCGTCCAGTTTGCGTGGTCCTCTACCGAGTTCTTGCCGAAAGGAGTGGGGCACCCAAAACCGAAAATCGGTCCCTGTCCCCGTTTCCGATCGCCTCAACGCCTGCCGACAGAATGCTGTTGCGGACCCTTCTACGAGGGTTGACCTTAGGAGAATAGCCTACCGAAAAAGTCAGCGCGGGAAGATTAGGCTGCGTTTAGGTGGCCTAAACAACGTTGGACATGAATACCTCATTACGATTTCAGACTTGGCGGACTGTATTGGTCGGGCTTCTCTTCAATTGCTGCCCGATATCTGCCGTGGAGACTAACGACCGGATTTATGCCGAGTTCGACTTGGAGTTTAAAACCTTCCTAGCCTTGGCCAATGATCGGATTGGCAAGGAAGTCATCAAAGTCGAGCGACTGTCCGATCGATTCACTGTGCCCCAGAAGCTCACCATCAAAGGGACGCCTCACGAGATTGGCCTGGCGTTGGGACACATCGGGCAGCAGGCCAAAGCCCGCCTGCCGATGCTGACTGAAACCAATCGCGCGTTGAACCGGAAAGTCGTGGAGCTTTACCAAAAAATTTATCCGCAGTATCTCGAAGTAGTCCGAGGCGTGGCTGAAGTTTACAAAGAACCGGTGGAGCAGATTGATGTGGGAGTTTTTGAAGCCGACTTTACCACCCGGCTTTGGTGCGATCTGCTCAAGATTGAACGGTTTGATCCCGCGATCAAAAGGTTTGAGCCGCCAGTCGATTCGGGGAAATCCAGCGAGGGCGATGCCAAGCACCATTGCAGCACGGCCTCCTATTACACGAACGGACACCAGCTCGTCGGCCGGAATTTCGACAATCCCTCGGATCGGCCCCATTATTTTACGACCATGGAGATGGCGGGAAGTTACAAGGTGATGGGCCACACGGTTTATGACATCAGCTCTTGGGTCGTGGACGGCATGAATGAAAAGGGTCTGGCTCTCTGTGTGACCACGGCCTACAACAAGGAGGAGAATTATCCCGATGAGCCGGCCATTCTCATCGGTCACCTGAGCCAGATCGTGATGCAACGCTGCGCCACCGTGGACGAAGCGTTGGCCCTGCTCCGGACGGTGCGCGTGTGGTTTCCGTTTGAAGTCAACCACTGCCTGATTGCCGATGCCACCGGCAAAGCCGTCGTCGTCGAATGGAATCCGAAGGACTACAAGTTGCTGCTCTATGACAAGCCGGGTCCGTGGGAATTACTGACCAATACCCCTTTGGAAGAGGGCGAAGAATCACTGATGAAGAAGTGTGACCGCTATCGCGGCGCCAAGCCGCTGCTCGAAACTGGAATTCGCAATACCAAGGACATGCTCGAAGTCATGAAAGCGATGCGAATCACGTCGGGCTCAACTCGCACCCTCTGGACGACCGTGATGGACCTGAACGCGCGCACCTTTGAAGTCCGTTACTTCAAGGAGTTCGAGCGGAAATACGAATTTAAGTTTTAACACTGTAGCAGTCCGCGCGCATTTCCTCAGCGGTGGTCGCACTACCTGCATGGATAATATGAACCAGTGGTCCAACAATGCGCTGCAGCGAACCCGGCCATCGCATCACTGTTGCAATCGTGGCGTCTTGTGGGCCGGGTCGCTGAGCTTGGGTCGTTAGGCGACTATCGCGATGAAAGCATTTTTCGTTTTCCTATTGGTTGTATCGGTCGTATTTCCGTTTTACTCGTTCATGACCACGCTGGGAGATTTCGCACACAATCAATACGCGATGCGCGTTGAGCGCCTTGAGGGAACGACTCCGATGACCAGTCCAAGTGTTCATCTCGGACTTACAAAGATGGAACTCTCCAAATTGGAAGAGACAGTCAGTTCGTCATACGGCGCTGCGGTTCGCGACGGCTACAGACTTGGCCGGGGCTACAACAAGCTTTGGATGCAGAGTCTTGGGCTGGACGTTCTTCTTTTCGTTGCGAGCATTGTTGGCCTCACCAAGCTACGCACTCATAGGAGAACTGAAAATGAACCTGTCGCCTAAACAACGTTAGCCGTCACACGATGCACAGGCCGCGTTCCATCCATTGGGTATTAATATGTAGCATGCCGGTTCTGACTACAGCTTGTCACTGGACAGAGTTGGATACGCGTTTTGGCTGGCCTTTCGTTTGGGCGCTGGATCAGTGGGATGTAAGCAACCCGACGCTTCCATTTGATTATTTTAGAGTCTTGCTGCTTGCTTGCGATATTGCGATTGGTGCGTTGGTCGGCTATGCGCTTGCGGAGGCAGCGACGCGGATGATTCAGTTTGGTTCAAAGAAATGATGACGGCTAACCATGCGCTGCAGCGAACCCGGCATGGCGTCGTGGTTTGCAATCGTTGCGTCCCGCGGGCCGGCTCGATGAGCTTGGGTAGTTAGGTTTACAGGTAAGGGAGAAGAATCATGTTTAGACTGAAAGCTATAGCTCTTATTGTTGCTAGTCTTTTTTTAAATTCGTCAAGCGGTGGAGATATTAAATATCAGAATTTATCTTTTGCTATTCCTGGTACAGGACAGATTGTCGCCTACGATAGCAATGGCCCAATTCAACTTCCAGAAACAGGAGACGATTTTTTTGGTCAAGATGCCAACAATAAACTCAAACCTACGAACTATGTCGATAATGGTAACGGGACTGTCTTAGACGTTGTTACGCGCCTCACTTGGATGAAAAAAATGCAAGCAAAAATGACGCTTGCAGAGGCTCAGGTCGCATTAAAAGAATTGAATAAGAAAGTACCGTCAGATTGGCGTATTCCCTCTGTTACGGAACTCTATTCGCTGATTCTGTATTCAGGCCAGGTTTTCGGTGATAAGTCTGTCAAATTATTTATAGATACTAGATATTTTGAACAGCCAATTGGAGATGTTCAAATCGGCGAAAGAGAAATTGATGCTCAAGTTTGGAGTTCTACTCCTTTTAATGGAATTACCATGGGACGTGATAGGTCTCAGTTTGGGGTAAATTTCGTGGACGGGCGAATCAAGGCATATCCACTCAATGATCCTCGAAATGGATCTCCAAATCGAATGTTCTTTCGTTTTGTTAGAGGAAACCCGGAGTATGGGAAGAATAAATTTATAGATAATGGAGACGGCACTATCTCGGATTATGCGACAGGCCTGATGTGGCAAAAGAGCGACAGTCGGAAAGGGCAAAATTGGAAAGATGCACTTGCTTACTGTAGAAGACAAACTACAGGCGGGTTTCATGATTGGAGAATGCCAAGTGCCAAAGAGCTGCAAAGCATTGTGGACTATTCCGTATCCTATCAAGTGGATGCGCGACCAGCTGCCTCACCACTCTTCGATTTTACAAAAACAACTCGTCCGGACATGAAATCTGATATTCCCTTCTTTTGGACTGGAACAACGCTACTTGATGGCCCAATCCCCGGGAACATGGCTATATACGTGGTATTTGGAACAGCATTAGCCAAACCTTTTTCTATGCTTGTAGATGCGCACGGCTCCGGTGCGGTCAGAGCAGACCCGAAAATCCAGAACAGTAATGATATAGGCCCGGTCTATTTCGGTCCGCAAAGGGATTTGCAAGTTGTCCTGAATTTCGTGCGTTGTGTTAGGACGATGAGTCCAAGATAGAAACCTAACAACTGCTTTAACCTGACTTTCCATTTGTCACGGTTTGTGCTATTCGCCTCGATCATTTCACGCACAAACCGCGCCAATCCGCTTCGCGGAACGGGCTGCTCAGGTGAAGCAAATATTGAGCATCAAGAGAAAGTAAAATACATGAAGAAGGCTACGACGTTGATTTTCCTCGGACTACTGTTCCTCATGACGGGTTGCAACTTCATTCCATCCGTGCATCCGCTCTACACGGATCAAGACCTGATCTTTGACCCCTTGCTCGTTGGCGTGTGGGCTGACAAGGACGGCAACCTCACATGGACGTTTACAAAGAAGGCCGAGGACGCCTACACACTTCTTTACGTCGATGAGAAAGGGAAGAAGGGGGAATTCACCGTGCATCTCCTCAAGGTCGGGGATCGTCGGTTCTTGGACATCTACGCAGCCGACACCGATATACAGCAAAACGACTTCTACAAGTGCCATCTGCTACCGGTACACACCTTTATGCGCATGCAGCAACAGGGCGACGGTCTCCAGATGGCATCCCTGAAACAGGACTGGATCAAGAAGTATCTCCAAGAGCATCCCGATGCCATTAAGCACGAGAAAGTGGATGATGGGATTCTGTTGACGGCGCAGTCCAAGGACATGCAGGCATTCCTGCTGAAACACGACAAGACAGCAGACGCGTGGGATGAGTGCAGTCCCATGAAGCGACGGATGGAAAAACCAAAAAGATAGCCCAACGACACCTATAAATACAATCTCGCTACCACGCCGCGCATGATGGGTGTCACATTCCGAGCGTCGGTCAGTTGTGGTGTTAGGTCCAAAGTAAGAGTCTTGCGCAAGTATGAATACGAAATGCACAAAGTGTGGAGCCAGCAAGATGATCATGGGAATACCCGTGGAGGATCAGGGCCAGCCCTCGGACGGGCAGCTCAAGGCACACGTCGGATTCCTCCATCCTCAGGCGATAATATTTCGAGGTAGCACTTACGCCGAACTGCGAGCCAACATCTGCGGTCAGTGCGGCTATACGGAGTTGTTCGCGGACAATCCCGAAGTGTTGTACGAGGCTTACACGCGGACTCAGGGCGATAGCGGAGGCAGGTCCTAACCAGCTGCTCCTCTGAACGCCGGGAGCGCCAGCGGTTTATGGGCTTGGCCTTTCGGTGGGCGTCGGAAAGTGAGTCGTGAAGCTCACTCACATTGCCGCCGGGCTCGGCTTGGTGGCCGCATGGGGGTTCCTCGTCGCAGGATTTTTGAAGATGCCAGCCGCCGCCGGAACTCGCGATTCATAAGCCAACATGAACCCGACCCTGACGTTCGCGCCGGTTGCAGTTCTCTGGAGCAGCACGTTGGCGCATCGGTCGGACCAGGCGGACCAGTCGGAGGTGGACGCAGGTCAGGCAGACGATAAACTGAAACGGTACTGAAGGCGTTTAGCATCGGACGCTTCCGTTTTCACTTTTACTCGGATGCACGGCTCGAACCGCCGCATGTCCATGTCCGAGCACCTGAGGGCGAGTGCAAGATCTGGCTCGAGCCGATCATCCGTTGGGCAAGCAACCGTGGTGTGCGTTCGCACGAATTGCGGCAAATCGAACGATGGGTCTTCGAGAACGAAACCCTGCTGAGGAACTCCTTCCATGAGCATCACAACCGCTGAGAGTGTGCAGGCGACCGAGCCCACGGCCGTGCGCGCCTGGACCGAGGGACGCACGGTGTTCGTCGAACTGCACGATGGACGCATCGTCGGATTCCCCGCGAATCGGTTCCGGATTCTCGCTGCCGCCACGGACGATCAGTTGGCGCAGGTCCGGCTGGAACTGGATGGATACGCCCTCCGTTGGGAGGAATTGGACGAGGATCTCACGGTTCCGGGCATCGTCGCTGGCAGGTTTCAGTTGCCCCCGTAGTCGACGGTGAACCGGCGTCCCCAGACGTTCCTGAACGACGGGCCTCAGGTGTCCGGCCGGGGTTTCAGTGCCGGTGGTTGCCCAGGAGGTGGGGCGACCGCGAGCCCATCGAGTGGTTGGTGGCGGCACCATCCTGCACTGCTCACTGAAGGGGCACGGATGCGACTCTGGCTTTGCAACCATCGTTCAGGCGCCCCGAGGTTTGCCCTCAGAACAACCGGCGTTCTTCGGTGGGGTGGTTGGGGGGCCAGACCCAGTCGAGGTCCTGGCCTTGCTGGGACTCGAAGACGCCGTTGTCGTCCGCGTGATTGGGGCCGATGCCGTACACCGTGAAGGTTCCGTCGGCGTTCAGACGGTAGCGCAGCGGTTGGCCGTCCATGGGGTCGAGCGGCACGGCCGGCACCCATCGCGGCACGAGGTCGTCGAGCGACTTGGGATAGGTGCCGGTCGCAAGGCGATGGCGCTCCAGCGCGGCGACTGTGATGGCGAGGCGACTGGTCGTGAGGCTTCGGTCGGCCTTGGTGTGGACCATGGCCAGGCCTTCCAACAGCAACTGGGTGAAGATCCGGTAGGGATGGAACCGGCGGCCCGCCGTATCGAAGAGCGTCTGGTCGACGCGCTCGGTTTCCCAGATCGAGCCCTTGGCGGCAATGCCGCGTTCCGGGTCGCAGCGCTGCAGCGCACCCACGACCTGATCCAGCACCTTCGAGTGGTAGGCTTGGTTCTGCAACAACCACGCCCTCGGAACGAGCCCCCATCCGAACGAGTTCCCACTTTCGTCGCTCTCCATGGCTCCGAGGGTGTCCGGATCGAGCCGGCCCTCTCGCATCAACTCGAAGGTGGTCTTGCCGAAGAGGCGCTCGCCGCGAAAAGCCTTCACGAGGCTGTCCCGCTGCTTCAGGCCTTCGAAGCGTTGCTGGAACGCGGCCAACTGCGTGTCGGACCACGCATGCTGCGCGGTGCCGTCCCAGAAGGCGCTGAAGGCAATGCTTTGGATGGCCACCCGGACCAAGTAGCCGATCAGAGTGGGATCCTCACCCGTGAGTTCTGCGAGCCGAAGCAGGGTATCGATGTCTTCGGCGGCGCCCGCCGTGTCGCCGGTGGCCACCCGCGCAGCAGATCGCGTGCGCAACTTCACGGCCATGGATTTGTGGATGGCCAAGTGGGGTAGCAGCGCAAAGGGACCGTCGGCATAGCGGAGTTCGTATTGGGCCCGCGGGCGCCGGGTCGCTTCGGTGACCTGGTCGAGCACCGCGCGTCGACCCTCGAAGGCGTAGAGGACTGCCTGCGCGGTGGGCATCCCGGCCGGTGGGATGGGCAGGTGGATGAGGTCATTGGTCTCGCGCGGTTCGGTGCGACCCGGATCGTACACCGTCCGCTTCTCCCGGTGGGTGCCGGACTTCAGCAAGCTGGCCAGCGCCTCAAGGTCGGGCCCGGTGCGGCGCAATCGATTGCCGCCTTTGGGTTCGTCGGAACGCGGCTCCGGAAACCGCAATGTTTCCTGGAGTTCCGCGATCTTCCGCTGGCCAGTCCACTGGAAGGTGGGGCGCCCCTTCGCATCGTTCGTCGCAGTATGGCTCAGAAGGCCGTCCATGAGCGGGTGACGGGCGAAGTTCTGGGCGTCCGGCACGTGCGGGCCCAACAGTTCCTCATAGGTTAATGGTTCGCGGCGTTGCTTCAGGTGAGCCTCGACCTCCTGCCAAGCCCAGGCCGCCCGAATGCCCTCAATGGCGAAGGCCAGCGAGATCAGTGCAACCAGGGCTACGGCGGCCAATCCCAGCCTTTTCAGAAATCGCCCCCAGACCGTCCAGAACCCCGGTGCGCCTGCGGCCACGGCCCGGCGATTCCAGAAGAGCGGCACCAACCAGCCCGGCAGGGACAAGGCGAAACACAGACCGAGGCGGATGAAGAACGAATCTTCCTCAGACACCAGGATCACGACGGAGCTCAACGCCAGTCCGGTCAGCAAGCTGACGAGCACGCTCCGCCAGAATCCGAAACGGATGCCGTCGGCGGGGAGGAGTCGGAGTCGTTGCAAAGCTTTCATGAGTGGGAGAAACCGTGGTCTCTGAATGAGATTGGGATCTGGAGCCTAGGACGTCGATAGGGCAATCGGCGGCGTTGAACCGGTGAGTCGCGACCCGGTAAGGGGCAGGAGAGCCTGTCCCTGCCGGGGCTTTGCGTCGTGCCCCGTCCAATGTTCCTGAGCCAGGGCACGCAGTCGTGGTATGGCACCCGCAGCAGCGGTGGGTCGATGGATGAGGGGTTGGTGGCGATCAGCGGGTCGAATATTACCTTCGTCGCGTCGGGCCCCACCATCGGTTGAGGCGGTTCGTGGCGTCGGTCTGTAATCGACCGCCCAAGTTCACCGGCGTGGCTCCGGGATTGTGGATTTCAATCCAATCGGGTGAATCGCCGTCCTCGTCGCGCAGCCCGCCAGAGTTGCTCGCGAGGAATTCGCTGATGACCGGCGCGGGCACGCCTTGAGCCAGCGCGCTCGTCCAAAGACTCAGCGCAACGAGCAGGCGGAACCAGACCGGGGGCATGGCCAACGAAACCACTGGGCGAGCCCGCCTGGCAAGCGGCGCCCGTCCTACGGCCGGCGGCCCACCGTAGAATTCATTCAGGGAATCACGGGGTGCCCTCGGCACTCGGTTGCCGCCGGACGGTGAACTTCACTCCCTTCGCATCGGACAGTGGTTCTGCTTGCACCGTCACTGCCTGGTCTCCGGCACCGATCGTGCGCTTAAAGACTTCGCCCACTTGGCGGAAGCAATCCCCCGAATCGCAGCCACGTACGCCCGGTTCGGACCGACGCCAAGTGTAGCCATGGAACCCCTGGGCGGGTGCGTTCACCGTGAGCGCCACGATACGGATGGCCGTATGGGGCGGCTCAACGGGGTTGCTGAAGCGCTTGAAGAGCGCCAACGGTTCACCGAACGGACGAGTGAACTCCAACGGCTGGGTCACCGTCTCGATCTCGATGAATCCCAGTTCACGGCAAATCTCGGGCGTGTACTCGAGTTCCAGCCGTGACTGAGGCTGGATCTTGCCGGCGAGATCCTCGATGTGTCTCTTCAAGGTTTGGGAGTCCGGGCGTGTGGCGCTCAAGGCATGTGCCTTCAGCAGTTGGTGCCTGGCGTCATTGGTCCGTCCCTGGTCCAGGTAGAGATCCGCCAACTGCACGCAGCCTTTGGGCGACGAGGATCCGGTCTGCGCCAGGCGTTCGAAGAACCGTCGCCGCTGTTCCACCTCGAACGAGTGCACGAACGGCAGCAAGGTCTCACAATCCCAAGGCGTCCGCTTCAGAAGGAGTTCCAGCGCTTGGGCCCGCTCGGTCCGGCTCAGCGGCTTGCGGTGGCAAACGATGTACTCGAAGCGCCGCGGATCGGAACTCTCCTCATCGAGCAACGTATGCGTCCGGAATTTCGGGAAGATGGTTACCCATGCCTCGCCTTGCCGGGCCTCCAGCCGCTGGGCGAGCGTGCTGTTAAGATCCCTGGGTTCAACCTCCCATCCTGCCCGGTTCAACGACTGTGCGATCTGTTCCAGCACGGGGCCGGGGTTGGTGGAGGTCTGAAACCGCCAGTACGTCTCGTTGTGCGTGAAGAGCCCGCAGTAGGAGGCAGAGCGGCGTGCGGACACAGTGCTGAGCCAGTCGAAGTCGGCCACCGGCTCATAGGGGCCGAAAAACTCCGCCGGCAGCAAAGGCAGGGGAGGGTGTTCTGCGGAAAGCGTGGCGAGATTCTCAGTCATCGATTTAGCCAGCGAGTGGGCGATGTTGTGGGCCGCCTTCTCGTAGCGATCGGTGGTGAGCCCCAGGAAGGTGCTTTCGGAATCCACCGTAGCGTTCCACTCGATGGAGACCACGGGCGCGCTGCCGTCACCTCGCATGTGGATGGTGTCGAACCAGGGCGCGTTGCCGAGCGTGGCGGTCACCACCGACTTGAAGGTCGATGGCAGCACGCCGCTGCCCTTCGCGCTCACCAGGTCCACCCTCAGAAACAAGTCAGGAGCGCCGTCCCGCTGGGTGATCGTGAACGGTTCATTCAGGCGCTCCACCGCTCGGATGTGCGGGGACTCTTTGAGTTGTTGTTCGAGTCGATCGACGATCTTGCGGCAAAACGGATGCGGGTTGTCGGACAACAGCAGCACCCGTCCGGAGTTGAAGGTCGCGTACTCGGGTGCCGAGGTTGATCGCCCGCTCGTCATGCTGGAGCGCGTCTCCGTCTTTCCGACCTGCAGCTGAGGGATGCCCTCCGAGCCCCGTGTGTTTTCGCTCACGAACCGTAGGAGCAGAAAAGCCACCACCAGCGCCGTAAAACCGATGAAGATCCCCGACTTCAATTTCAGAGACAGTTTCACAAGATTTGAGGATAGAGATGTCGATTATTTGAGGCGAAGCGTTTTTTCTCGGGTGAACTCCGTCCCAGGACTTCATTGGCCCCTTCAAATTCACAGAGGCTGGTTCTCCTGTGTCTTCTGGAGCGTCCGGGTGACAAACGCATGGTTTTGAGGCACAATTCTCTCTTGTTCGTTGGATAGCGCTCCCCACGGGTGGATGGTTGCTGGATTTTCAGGGTATCCGATGGGACGGACGCCTGCTCCGTCCCAATTCGGTTTGCATGGGTACCCCTACAACCGTGAACTTCGACGCACTCAGACTGGGTCCGGGCCGGGATAACGCCCCGGAGTGGATTCAGTGGTTGAACAACGACCGTACGGCCGTTTCGTGAAGAATTTCGAAATTGAAAAGGATCAAACTAACAACCGCTGAAATCGCGGAACGGATTTCGGCGGTGAAGGTGGAATACCGCCAGAAGGAGGTCTTCCTCGCCGACAATCATCTCCGAGTGGTCTTGCATTCGTTTTTCATGGGAGGGAAGAAAAACCCCACCCAGAAGGCCGAGATCGAGGCGATTCTGTCTGCAGTAATTCCTGGATCCTCTGAAATCTCCAACCGCACCATGAACGAAATCAACCAACTCATCGATGCCCAGAAGCGCGATGTGGAGCAGAAGTTGGCCCTCATCGCCGCCAACCCGTTGAACTTGTTGCTCAAGGAGCGGGAGGCTCACGAGGCCAAGATTGCCGACATCGATGCGAGGTTGAGGTCTTTGTGCAAGGAGATCGGCGTGGATCTCGGAGCTGAGGCTAGTGGGACCGAGTTGCCCAAGCATGATCGATCTGCCCTGTCGGCGTCGGACCTCTCCGAAAAGCTGGTCGCCGAATTGAAAAATGCGCCACGGGGGATGAGCCAGATCGACCTGAGCAAAGCCACCGGTTGCTCCTATGCGGCGGTCATCAAATGGGTGAAGGAGAATCCTGACACGGTGAAGACCACCGGCGAAAAGCGCGGCAAGAAGGTGTTTTTGGTTTAGCAGCCTGCAGAGTCGGCGAAGAGTGGCGGCGGTTGGAAACTTCCCGGTCTGGCAGTTCTCGCAATCGTTTTGGCTCATGATACTCGAAGTCTGTGTCTGCCGGTGGACCAGCCTCCGTTCAGAGTCCGAGACGCCCTTAACACTCAGACTTCGGGATCTGGATCTCCAACAGTGGATACCTTCTGGTGCCCCTCAGTTTTGAAGGCTCCGTCCTGCGCTCCTGAGCGGTCTGCACGGTTCAGCCCCCTCCTCAACGAAGTTACCGTTTGGAGAAAAATGGAGAAAGACCCATGAGAGCCGGCCTTGTCGATAACGGGTTCAGATGAATGACCCAGAAAAACCGCTCTCCAACTGGAGCCGGTGGTCGGGATTGAACCGACGACCTACGGTTTACGAAACCGTTGCTCTACCACTGAGCTACACCGGCGATGCGCGTTGCGCGAATGAGCCTGTTAAGTACGGGGACGGGAAGGGGGCGGCAAGCGGCAAGTTCGGTCGATGTCGATTTTTTCGGGAACGCAGGCTGGTAAAAGTGCCTTGGATGCTTTGCGTTCAAAGCTCTTTTGACGCGCAAGAGGTGTCCACATGGGCCTCCGGAGGACCCAAATCCCCAGCGGCAACCCGGAGGATGCATGTCATGGTGCTCGGGTTGAGACCCTGGGGCAGGATGGAATTAGGGGCTCCTTTTTCCCCAAAACGCCTGCCCCCAAACATCAGCACGGGAGGGGTGTGGCGAGCGGTCCCCGCCAAGATTGGGCTGGCGTTTCTAAAGATTTCGAATCATACCGCCGATAGGTTATCCATCAACCTTAGCGCTTTTTTCCGATTGCCGCGGCGTCCGTGTCATTATCGGCAGATGGCGCAGTGCATCAGCAGAATTCCGCTGGTGGGTGGGTCCAATCCGTCAGTCAGCAGCCAAAATCCGGGAATATCCTATGATCAGCCGTTTGTGCGTCTTTGTGTGGTTCACGTGGATCGTCTCCGCTCTGGGCCAAGGTCAGATCAACCTCAACAACCGAGGTTTTGCTCTGGTCAATGACTCCTCTGGCAAGCCGTTGACCGGGACCACCTTCGTGGCGGCCGTGCTGTACGGATCTTCAGAGGCCACCATCAACAAATCCTTTCTCCCATCGCCGTTCCGGGCCTCGACCACCACGGTTCCCGGCACTTGGAACCCCGCGGCGGCCGGTGGGCCCGGCGCCATCGCGACGCTGTCCGGATTCAGTCCGGGCTCCACCGTGACTCTCAGAGTCGCCGTGTGGGACACCGCGGTGTTCGCGACCTGGGAGGCGGCTTCGGCGGCTTTGCAGTCCGGAAAAAGCACGGTGCCGACGCAGGCGGGCATTTCGGCGGCCTTCACGTACGCGATCCCGGCCGATCCATTGGCCATTCCGGGCGGGTTCGAGAATTTCAAGGTCATGAAGCTCACGGCCTTGAGCAACTCGGGCCCGGTGAACCAAGCTCCGACGGCGGTGGGTCAGACCTTGACTGTCAACTCGGGCTCCGCGCTGCCGATTACCCTTTCGGGTACAGACCCTGAGAACTCGCCCCTCAAGTACGCCTTGGTGACGCAACCGGCCAGTGGCGCTCTCACGGGCAATCCTCCAACTCTCACCTACATACCCAAGGCCGGGTTCAGCGGGTCTGACAGCTTCACCTTCAAGGTGAACGATGGTTCGCTCGAATCTGCTGTGGCGACAGTGGCTATTGCGGTCAAGCCAGTAACGGTTAACCAGGCACCGACGGCAGATTCGCAGAATGTCAGCGTGGCGTTGGGTGAGGCCAAAGGCATCGAGCTGACGGCCAGAGATCCGGAGAACTCGAAGCTGACCTACACGATTGTGACGCAGCCGACCAGTGGCACGCTCACGGGAGTCGCTCCGGCTCTGAGATACACCCCCAAGGCTGGGTTCAGCGGGTCTGACAGTTTCACTTTCAAGGTCAACGACGGTGCGCTGGATTCGGCCGTGGCCACGATTTCGATCTCGATTTCGGAAGCCGGTGCCCAGATCAACCTGAACAATCGCGGATTTGGGTTGGTGACGGATGCGTCTAATAAGCTGCTGGTGGGTGTAACCTATGCGGCCAAGATTTTCTACGGTGCTTCGGAAGCGAGCCTGACCCAGTCGTTTGTGCCGGCTCCTTTCCGGGATGCGAACACGACCTATCCAGGAACTTGGAATCCGGCTGCGCCCGGTGGCCCCGGTTCGATCGCCAATTTGGCCGGCTTCAAGCCCGGAGCCACGGTGACACTGAGGGTGGCGGTTTGGGACACGGCTGTGTTTGCGACCTGGGAGCTGGCCGAGGCGGCCCTCAAGGCAGGCAAGAACCCGGTGCCGACGCAGGCGGGCATTTCGACGGCCTTCACGTATGCGATCCCGGCCGATCCGTTGGCCATTCCGGGCGGTTTGGATAATTTCAAGGGCCTGAAGCTCACAGTTTTGGGCAACACGGGGCCGGTCAACCAGGCTCCGACGGCAGATTCGCAGAATGTGAGCCTGGCAATCGGTGAGGCCCGGGACATTGGCCTTACGGGTCGGGATCCGGAGAACTCGAAGCTGACCTACACGATTGTGACGCAGCCGACCAGTGGCACGCTCACGGGAGTCGCTCCGGCTCTGAGATACGCCCCCAAGGCTGGGTTCAGCGGGTCTGACAGTTTCACTTTCAAGGTCAACGACGGTGCGCTGGATTCGGCCGTGGCCACGATTTCGATCTCGATTTCGGAAGCCGGTGCCCAGATCAACCTGAACAATCGCGGACTTGATCCGAACAATCCCCAATTTGGCTGGGTGACTGATGCGGCCGGCAAGCCGCTGGTGGGTTCGACCTATGTCGCCAAGATTTTCTACGGTGCCTCGGAAGCGGGCCTGATCCAGTCGTTTGTGCCGGCTCCTTTCCGGGATGCGAATACGACCTATCCAGGAACTTGGAATCCGGCTGCGCCCGGTGGGCCCGGAACCGTCGCCACTTTGGCCGGCTTCAAGCCCGGAGCCACGGTGACACTGAGGGTGGCAGTTTGGGACACGGCGGTGTTTGCCACTTGGGAACTGGCCGAGGCGGCCCTCAAGGCAGGCAGGAACCCGGTGCCGACGCAGGCGGGCCTATCGATGGCCTTCACGTATGCGATCCCGGCTGATCCGTTGGCCATTCCGGGCGGTCTGGAGAAGTTCGCTGGCCTGAAGCTCACGGCTTTGGGCAACACGGGGCCGGTTAATCAGGCTCCGACGGCCGATTCGCAGAATGTGAGCCTGGCAACCGGTGAGTCCCAAGACATTAGGCTCACGGGCCGGGATCCGGAGAACTCGAAGCTGACCTACACGATTGTGACGCAGCCGACCAGTGGCACGCTCACGGGAATCGCTCCTGCCATCAAGTACACCCCCAAGGCTGGGTTCAGCGGGTCTGACAGTTTCACTTTCAAGGTCAACGACGGTGCGCTGGATTCGGCCGTGGCCACGGTGGCCCTCACGGTCACGCCTTCAACTGTGGTCGTCAATCCGCCGGAGTTTCCGACCGAGCCGCCTCCCTGGGACTTGGCTCCCTGCATTTGCGGTCCGCTGGTGGGCAACTACCAGACCAATCAAATCCATACCTGGCATGTGCTGGCTGACGGTGGATCCTTGGACCTGAAGTTGACGACGGTCACGGTCAACACCAACGACCCGCAGACCACTATCGTGGATGCGTATGATGGCACGAATCGCATCGCCTCGGTCACGGTTTCCTACTCGGCTGCCGATGCCCGGGCCAATGGTTTGCACTGGGAGAAGTCCGCCTCGGTCAATATCGGCACCTTCCCCCGCGGCAAGGTGATCCGATTGGAATCGCGCATCGGAGGCACACCGGTCACCCAGACCCATTACAACTTGCAGTTCTGCGGCGCCCGATGGCTGGCCATCAACCTTCCGAGTTTCAAGGCCCTGGAGGAAGATCACGCGGCTTACCGCTTCAACGTGAAATCGGGCGAGTCGCTCGTTCTGGATCTCGACAATATCGGTATCCCGACCCCGGCTTCCGCCTTCCGGTATCGCTTGATCAATCCGTTGGGAGTGATCGTTAGGTCGGGCACCAACGCCATCGTCGCCGGGCCTGAGTTGACCATACTCTCTCCCTCCGTAGGTCTCTGGACCTTGGAAATGAGACCGATCGGCGGCGAGCACTACTTGCTCGACAAGACCACCGGTGCCGACCGACATGCCTACCTCGACTGGTACACCAGCCAGCGGGGCATCAAGGAGGTGCTCATCTCGGTCAACGGTAAGCCGGCGGTCGGATTGCCGTTCGAGGTCCAACTCACTCGTCAGCGGGAGGTCGGTTTGCCCGATCCGAGCGACGTGGTGGTCACTTCGATTGTCACCAACGGTTGGGCGCGGTTCATCGAGATTCCGAACGGCTACTACAAGGTGGATGTTCGACCGCTCCTCAAAGACATCCTGCCCATCGACTATCAGGACGATTGGATCTACTGCAACAATCCGGTCACCAACCTGTTCGCCTTTAGTCGGTTGAACAAACTCCCAGTCTTCGACGCCATCGCCAACACGGTCATTGATGAGGGCAAGCCTTTCAGTCTGGTCGTGAAAGCCATCGATCCGGAAGGGGCTCCGCTGACGTACTCGCTGGTCGGTGGTCCCAACGGTTTGACGGTGACATCGGCAGGTGCGCTGAATTGGACACCGTCCGAGGAACAAGGACCGAGCACCAATGTGGTGGGGGTTGCCGTGACCGACGGTACCGACTCGGTCACCAATCGATTCACGGTGGTGGTCCGGGAGGTCAATGCGGCTCCGCAGGTGGCGACCATTCCGAGGCAGACTCTCGATGAGGGCAAGGCGTTGGCGCTGAAATTGTCGGCCACTGATGTCGACCTGCCCAAGCAATCCTTGGTGTTCCAACTCACCAGCGGACCGGTCGGTCTGACCGTGTCGCCCGCAGGCCAGGTGGACTGGGTTGCCGGTGAAGACTTCGGCGGAAAGACCGAGACGGTGAAGTTCAGCGTGTCGGATGGCATTCAGACGGTGTTATCCGAGTTCCAAGTGGCGATTATTGAGGTCAATGTGGCTCCGCAGGTGGCGACGATTCCGAGGCAGACCCTCGATGAAGGCCAAGCGTTGGCCCTCACGTTGGTCGCGACCGACTCGGATCTGCCCAAGCAGGCCTTGGTGTTCCGCCTGGTTAGTGGACCCGTGGGATTGACTGTTTCACCCAGTGGTTTGGTCGCTTGGGCGACGGGTGAGGAATCCGGTGGCAAGACCGAGACGGTCCGGTTGAGCGTTTCCGATGGACTTGCGGTCGTTCCTGTTGAGTTCCAGGTGACCGTGAATGAGGTGAACGACGCTCCGAGTCTCTCGGGCGTAAACAATCTGACGGTGGACGTCCTGAAGCCGTTGGTGATCTTGCTGACTGCCAAGGACTCTGATCTTCCCGCTCAGATGTTGGTGTTCCGCCTCACGAGTGGTCCGAAGGGGATGACGGTTTCCGAACAGGGGCGTTTGGAATGGACCCCCTCTATCGATCAGGGCGCCAGCACCAATCAGGTGGAGGTTTCAGTGAACGACGGAGTGGCCAAGGTGAGCACGAGCTTCGTAGTGGTGGTTCGCCCCTCGAATACCGCGCCGACTCTGGCTGATGTCCCGCTGCGACGGGTGGCCGAGAATGGAAGTATCTCCTTCGCCCTGGCCGCTTCCGACAGCGATCAGCCGGCGCAGAAGCTCACCTTCGCGTTGGTTTCAGGGCCGGATGGTTTCTCGGTGAATCCGAATACCGGACTGGTCTTGTTCCGCCCGACGGAGGTTCAGGGGCCGAGCACCAACCGGGTGGTCGTTCGTGTGACCGACAATGGCGTTCCGGCCCTGAGTACCACCAACTCCTTCACCGTGGTGGTGCTGGAGATTAACCAGGTTCCCCAATTGGCTTCGGTGGACAACCAAACGGTCGAGGCCTTGAAGCCCCTGGTGATTCGTTTGTCGGCCAAGGATTCCGACCTTCCGGTCCAGAAGTTGACCTTCGGATTGGTAGACGGTCCTGCGGGAATGTCTGTGGATCCAGTCGCGGGCATCGTGTCTTGGACGCCTTCGTTGGTTCAGGCCTCAGCTCAATATCCGGTGACCGTGTCAGTGAGTGACGGGATCCGCATGGTCACCCAATCGTTCGAGATCAAGGTTCAATCTGCCAACCAGGCTCCCTTCTTTATCAGTCTGGTGAACCGGAATGTCCGGGAACTCAACACGGTCAACTTCAAGTTGATCGGGCGTGATCTCGACCAACCGGCCCAGCAGCTGACCTATGGTTCGGTGAGCGGCCCTAGCGGCTTGGTGGTGAGCGAAGCGGGGCAATTGACATGGACTCCGACCGAGGCGCAGGGCCCAAGCACCAACACCATTGCGGTACGGGTGACCGACAATGGAACTCCGTCACTGAGCACCACCAACGTGTTCACTATCGTGGTCGCCGAGGCCAACACTGCGCCGACGCTGGTGAATGCCTACAATCGATTCATCCTGGAGAGTGTGGGCCTCAACTTCACCCTCATCGGGCGGGACGCCGATCTGCCTGCTCAAAAGCTGACCTACACGCTGGTGAGTGGTCCGAAGGGGCTGACGATGAGTGACGCCGGCGTCATTGCTTGGAGCCCGACGGAAGAGCAGGGGCCCAGCACCAACACGGTGGTGGTGAAGGTCACTGATAGTGCTGCGTCACCGTTGAGCACGACCGCCAGCTTCGTGGTGACGGTGCGCGAGGCCAATGTGCCACCGGTTTTCTCATCGACCAATTTGACCGTGGTCGCACAGAGCAAGCTCTCCGTGAGCCTCAAGGCAACCGACGTAGACATCCCCGTACAAATCCTGAGCTACCGGTTGGAGCGGGGTCCTGAGGGATTGACGGTTTCCACCAACGGCCTGTTGGAATGGACCCCGGCCAGTGCATTCGCCAATACGACCAATATCGTGACCGTCTCGGTCAGCGACACGGTGACCCGCACTCAGACCACCTTCCGGGTCCTTGTCCGGCCGGTGGGTTCTGGGCCGGGATCGGAGACCAAGGCCATTCAGAAGACGTACCTGGCACTGGTTGTTCAGCCTGACCAGACGTTGTCGTTGAAGGTCGTCGGGCCCCAGGGCGGGCGCTTCCGGGTCGAGTCCACCACGTTGTTGGGAGTGGAGTGGCAGACGGTGGATTCCATCGGCGAAATTCAGACGCTGGGCCAAGACGAGCCGGTGGTGGTTCCGATCCCCGTGGAGGGAATCGGCGACTTCCGCCAGTTCCGCCTGAAGAAGCAATAGTCACCGGGCTTTTGCCCTGATCAGCCGCCGCCGATGGCCTAGTGCCTCGGCGGCGGTCTTTTTTTGATAGTACCGCCCCGTGGGAGTGATCGGACGGATCGACCTCAGGAATCCATCGGGGCACGGCTCAGATTTTCCGTTTTGACCAGCGGCTCGGAAGAAGCCTGCGATCAAAGACTCGACCGCGCCTGGCGAACCGCCGCGATGGCCGCCTCCGGAGACTCGGCTGTGGCTGTGATGTGCCCCATCTTTCGGCCAGGCCGTGCGGAAGTCTTGCCGTAGAGATGCAGTTTCAGGCGGGGGTTTGACAGCGCTTGTTCCCACCGGGGAGGACCGTCCTTCCAGACATCGCCCAGCAGATTTGCCATGGCTGCGGGGCTTTTCAGTTCGGTCGATCCCAGTGGCAGACCGCACACCGCCCGGACTTGCTGTTCGAACTGGCAGGTGACGCAGGCGTCGAGAGTCAAGTGGCCCGAGTTGTGGGTCCGCGGGGCCAATTCATTCACGATGAGCCGCCCGTCGCGGGTGACAAACAGTTCGACCGTCAGCAGACCGATCACATCGAGCGTCTCGAGGATGCCTCGGCTCAATTCGCGGGCTGCATTTTCCAACGCGGCCGGGATGCGTGCCGGACACACAGTCACATCCAGGATGTGGTTGGCATGGACATTCTCAAACACCGGGAACGCCGCGAATTGCCCGTCCAGAGTCCGGGCTCCCACCACGCTGACCTCCTGGGCGAAATCGACAAACGCCTCATAGATGCCTTCTGCGCCTCCGAGACCGGCAAAAGCATCTGAAATCTCTGAAGCCGACCGGAGAGTCCGTTGTCCCTTGCCGTCGTAGCCGAAGCTGGCGGTCTTGAGTACCCCGGGCAGTCCCAAATCGCGGGTGGCGGACTGGAGATCTGCAAGCGAATGGATGGCTCGGAACGGAGTGACCGGGAATCCGTGTGCTTGAAGGAATCCTTTTTCGCGCAACCGCTGTTGGGTGATGTGCAGCACCCGACCCTCGGGGCGCACGGGAACCACCCGAGCACAGGCCTCACTGGTGGCGCTGGGGACATTTTCGAACTCGAAGGTCACCACATCCACAGATCGGGCGAAGGCTTCGACTTGTTTGAGGTCCTCATAAGGAGCCACGAATGTTCGGTCGACCACCGGTGCTGCAGGAGAGTCGTCTTCCGGGCAGAGGATATGGATCCGGTAGCCCAATCGGCGGGCCGCGATGGCGAACATGCGCCCCAATTGGCCCCCGCCGAGCACACCCAGAGTGGCTCCCGGTGGAATGATGTGTCCGTGAAGTGACATCGGAAACCCCCGGTGTAGGCCCTTTCTGCCCCGATGGGAAGCCACGGAAGCATCCAACTGTTTGAAGTCGCTAGGAGCCTGTCCCTTGTCCGAGGAGCCTGTCCCTTGTCCGAGGAGCCTGTCCCTTATTGGGTGGGTCAAAATGGCGCGATGGGGTAAATTGGGGCTTTCCTGGGTTTTTTTGGGCTGGTTGCATTTCGGGGATGTCGAAGACTGCGTTTTTGTTCGCGGGCCAGGGGGCCCAGTCAGTGGGGATGGGCAAAGACCTCGCCGCAATGTTTCCAACGGCCCGGGCACTGTTCGATCAGGCGAATCAGGTTCTAGGCTACGATTTGGCGTCTATTTGCTTCGAGGGACCGGAGTCGGCGTTGACGCAAACCGAGAACGCCCAACCAGGCATCTATCTGGTGAGCTGGGTGGCCTTGCAGTTGCTCCAGGAACGGGTGCCCAACTTGCGGGCCGATGCTACCGCCGGCTTGTCCCTGGGAGAATTCACGGCGCTGGCCGCAGCGGGAGCGATGTCGTTTGAAGATGGGCTGATGATCACTCGGCTTCGGGGGCGTTTCATGCAGGAGGCTTGCGATGCGACCCGCGGCGGGATGGCGGCGGTGATCGGGCTCGACGAGGGGCCGTGCCGGGAGGTGTGCGAGGCCACCGGCGTGACGCTGGCCAATCTCAATTGCCCCGGCCAGATCGTGATTTCGGGCGACTTGGACCGGATTCCGGCCGCCGTGGAGGCCGCGAAAGCCAAGGGGGCCAAGAAGGCCATTTCTCTGACGGTGGCTGGCGCCTACCACTCTCCGTTGATGGCCTCGGCCCAGCCCCGTTTGTTGGAGGCATTGTCCCGAATTCCGCTCTGCAATCCGCAGGTGCCGGTGGTCTCCAACGTGACAGCCCTGCCGCATGGTTCGTCCGAGACGATTTCTCCGATCCTCGTCGATCAGGTGACGTCTTCAGTGCGTTGGGAGGCCAGCATGCGTTATCTGCTCGCCCAGGGATTCACTCGGTTCATCGAATTGGGCCCGGGTTCGGCCCTCAGCGGATTCCTGCGCCGGATCGACAAGTCCGCCCAAGCCTTCAACGTGTGTGATGTCGCCAGTTTGGAAGCCACGGTCCTGGCTTTGGGCGGGGTCTGAGACACCGGGTCTGAGACACCGGTTGCTCCGGAGTGCATTGCAGAGCAGCCTGTGACATGAGCGATCGGGAAACTGAATTGGAAGCCCCCAGCAATCCAGATACGGGACGGGCTGAAGAACATCAGTTGCCCCCGGATTTTATCTTTGTGCTGTGCGCGGCGCTCGCCGGTGGGCTGCCCGCAGGGATTTTTACGACATTGATCTCCGAGCCGGGTCGCTCGGGATCCCCGATTTATGGGCTCCTCCTGCCCTGGGGGATCCTGCCGTTTTTCCTGGTGCTGGTGGCCGGATGGCGGGGGCGTCACTCACCGGCGTTGCGTCGGTTGGCGTGGTTCACCTCTGCGGCCGCCATGTTGGGCCTGCTGGCGCACGGCTATGCGTTTCTTTTTCTCCCGGGATTCCACGATGCCCGAAAGTGGTTCCTCATGGTTCCCCTGTGGCAGTGGGTCCTGATTGCCCGCCCAGCCTTGCGGTGCGCGTTGCACTCCCGCGCCGGCTCCTGATTCGGCTCGGCCGAAGGCTCTCCGGGACGGAAACCGACAGGCACCGGATTCACAGCGGATTCACAGCGGGCCTGAGCCCAACCCCGGATTGAGCTTCACTGCCCTCCGAAGAGGTTCGGTGCGGCGGCCCGCGCGATTTCACGGCTCCGCTGATGGATCTCCAAGCCGGCACTGCAGCCCAATGCGAACTGGGCGATCTCTTGGGCTTCGGAAAGTCGCAGGCGGCGCAGGAGGAACTTCACGGCCGGAATCAGTGCGGGCGTGACGCTCAGTTCATGCACCCCCAACCCCACCAATAGCGGGACCAGAGCGGGTTCTCCCGCCATTTCACCGCACACCCCGACCGGACGTCCGTGCCGGTTGGCCGCCTGCACGGTCATGTGGATGAGGCGCACCACCGCCGGGTGAGTGGGTTGATAGAGTCGGGCCACGCGCTCGTTGAGGCGATCCACCGCCAACGTGTAACCGGTGAGATCGTTGGTGCCGATACTGAGGAAATCGGATTCGCGCGCCAGATCTTCAGCGATCAGCGCCGCTGATGGGATTTCAATCATCACGCCCACGGGTACGGAATCGCAGAAAGGGATTCCCTCGGCCCGAAGTTCCTCTTTGCAGGAGGCCAGGATGGTTTTGGCAGCCCGCAACTCCTCCAGGGCTGACACCATGGGCAGAAGGATGCGCACCTTGCCATGGCACCCGGCCCGAAGGATTGCCCGGAGTTGGCCTCGGAATATCTCCGGGCAGTCCAGACTGATGCGGATGGCCCGCCAGCCCAAAAACGGGTTGGGCTCGCCGCTGCGCTGAAGGTCTACGGGCATCTTGTCTCCGCCGAGGTCCAAGGTGCGGATGATGGCGGTTTGGCCCGGGCGCGTCTGGGATGCCACCGCGCGGTACGCTTCGAATTGCTCTTCTTCGGTCGGCGGGGTATCGCGGTTGAGGAATAGGAACTCTGTCCGGAACAGGCCGATGCCATTGGCTCCGCTGGCTTGGACCGAAGCCATGTCTTCGGGCCCTTCGATGTTGGCCGCGAGAATGATGGAGTGCCCGTCGAGCGTCACCGCCGGTTGTTCGCGCAGCAGGGCGAGTTTTTCCTCGAAGAGCGCACGGCGCTGCTTGAGTTGACCATACTCGAAGAGCGTCTGATCGGTCGGGTTGAGCGTGAGCACGCCTCCGTGGCCATCCAGCAGCGCGTATTCACCGTCCTGAACGGAGTCGAGCAGGGGGCCGAGTCCGACCACCGCCGGGATGCCCATCTTCCGGGCCATGATGGCGGTGTGGCTGGTCTTGCCGCCGGCCTCGGTGGCAAAGCCCAGCACATGCTTCCGATCCAACAAGGCTGTCACGCTGGGGGCGAGATCGTGGGCCACCAGAATGCAGGGCTCGGAGAGTTGCTCGAGGTCGTGCTCTTGGCCCGCGCCCGAGAGGTGATCCAGAACTCGTCCGGCCACGTCGCGCAAATCCGCGGCCCGCTCGCGGAGGTAGGCGTCATCCACCGAAGCCAGAACCGAGACGTACTTTTCAAACACGTCGTGGAAGGCGGCCTCGGAGCAACTGAGCTCGGTGCGGATCTTGCGCAAGACCTCGTTGAGCAAGGTGGAGTCTTCCAGCACCAACAGGTGCGCCTCAAAGAGTCCGGCCTCGGCGGCACCCATCGCTGCGGAAACCTGATCTCGCACCTTCTGGATGTCATGCCGGGTGCCCAGAAGAGCCCGATTGAGGCGCTCAATCTCGCTCTCGACCGCCTCGGGCGCGATCTTCTCCCGCGAGACCTGACGTCGGGCCTGCCCCACCCGCAAGATGCGGGCATGGGACACGCCATCCGAAACCGCGATTCCGCGGTAGGTGCGTGCTCCCGAATGGGCTGGTTTCTCGGCCATGGTTCCAAGGCTATCGGCCGGAGGGTGGGTGCGTGAACCATTTTGTCTCGGAGTGTCCGCAATTTTAGTCCGGGGAATCGTGCCTTGACCTGCGGTCAGTCGGCCGCGACAAGAACCTCATGCACCTCCGCTTCTCTCCTGACTCCGTCCGCCTCCTGCTGGCCACCGCTGCCGCAGGCCTGCTTTCGACGGGGTGCGCCTATCTGCATTCCGGCACCGCTACGCCGAGGCTCCATTCGTTTTCAAAGCAGGAACTGAGCAATGAATTCTGGGCCGAGGGTGCGTCTTTTGGGGACATCAACCAGGACGGTGCGGCCGATGTGATCTCGGGTCCGTTCTGGTATGAGGGCCCTACGTTCAAGGTTCGCCACGAATACGCTCCGGCCGACCGTGTTTCCAAGAGCAAGCGCAACGGGGCCGAGGTGACCTTCCGCGGCTACAAGGGCGGGTTGGGCAATGAGAACGAATACAGCGCCAACTTCTTCGCTCATTCCGCGGACTTCAACGGCGACGGTTGGGCCGACATCCTGATCCTGGGCTTCCCCGGCGAGAATTCCTGGTGGTTCGAAAACCCGGGCAAGGGCGTCACCACCCACTGGAAGCGGCACGTGGCACTGGATGTCACCGACAACGAGTCTCCACGCTGGGTGGACATCACCGGCGACGGTCGCCCGGAGATCGTCTGCTCCAGCAAGGGGCGCTATGGGTACGCTTCTCCGAATCCCAAGAATCCCACGGCGCCGTTCACCTGGCACCCGCTCTCACCCGACAAGAAGTACCACCGCTACACCCATGGTCTCGGTGTGGGTGACATCAATGGCGACGGCCGCATGGACCTGCTCGAAAAAGACGGTTGGTGGGAGCAGCCCGCCTCGCTGGTCGGTGACCCGGAGTGGCAGCACCACCCTGTCTCCTTCGGCTTGGGTGGCGCGCAGATGTATGCCTATGACGTCAATGGCGATGGGCTGAACGATGTGATCACCAGCCTCGCGGCCCACGGGTATGGATTAGCCTGGTATGAGCAGTCGAAGGTCGGATCCGAGATCCGCTTCAAGGAGCACATCATCATGAACAAGGAGATCACTGAGAACGCTTATGGCGTGAAGTTCAGCCAACTCCATGGCATTGATTTGGTGGATATCGATGGCGATGGACTCAAGGATATCGTGACGGGCAAGCGCTTCTGGGCGCATGGGCCGACGGGCGATGCCGAATCTGGTGCTGCTCCGGTGCTCTACTGGTTCCAACTGCAACGAGGGGCCGACCGATCGGTGGACTTCGTACCTCACCTCATCGACGAGGCCTCCGGGGTGGGCACCGAGGTGAAGGCGGTGGACTACAACCGCGACGGTCTTGCGGACATTGTGGTGGGCAACAAGAAGGGGGTCTTCGTCTTCACCCACGCAGCCCGCAAGGTGGACCGCGCCACCTGGGAGGCCGCTCAGCCCAAGAAGCACTGAAGGACTTTTCGGCTGCTCGTGGCCGATCCATTCCGGCCCGATCCTGCAATTGCGGGATCGGGCCTTGTCGTTTCTGATTGGCTTCAGGGCTGGACGCGGACCCGGAAGTAATAGCGCCCCTGTCCCAGCAGGGCGGGGATGGTGTTGGTCAGCATGCCGCCGGTCCCGATGCGGGCGTCGCTGGCGATATTCCAGCGCTGCAAATCGTCACTGATCTCCAGCAAGTATTCTCGACGTGCCTCGCTGGGCCAGGAGATCCGGATCGGCGCATTCACCCCGCCGGACGGGAGGTTGAGTCGGAGACCGGAAGCTGGATCCTTGGGGTTGGTCCCCGCTTGGAACTCCGCGAAGTTCGAGAACCCGTCCTCGTCGGCATCGACCCCGGGTTCGGCCTCGGTGCCCGAGAGGATCTTTCCAAAGAACGAGTTCTCCCACAGGTCGGAGATTTTATTGCCATTGGAATCGGGGAACTCGTAGCGGCCGTTGAGAACCAGTGCGTTGGTGCCCACACGGTTGGTGACCGCAGGTGGTGTGAGGTAATGCTCCACGGGCGACCAGCGGACCACGTACTCGCCCGGAACCGAATTAGACACATTGAACCAGCGGCCGGATCCGACAACCGCCGTGAAGTTGGTTGGCCCACGGACGCTGAAGGTGGCTTGCGCGAGGTTGTTGGTGATGGAGAACGTCGATGACTGATTCTGGGTCAGGGAAATCTCCAGATCATCCACGAACCATCCCGGACGGTCGGTCGTTTCAAAACTCAGTAGCTGGTAGTTGAAGCGGATCCGGACGACGTGGCCCGTGAATCGGCTGATGTCCACGTCCACCTCTTCCCAATCGGCTGAGACATCCCCGAAACCAAAACCCGCCAGATCACTCCATTGAGCGCCATTGTTGGTGCTGATGGCCACCTGGCAGAGTTCGAAGTCCAGGAGGTCGCTGCGTTCGGTGGTGTCGTACCAGGTGCGGAACTTCAGGCGGGCGGTGTTGCCACTCCGAAGGTCGATGGCAGGACTCAGCAGGTCGGCAATGGCCGTATCCACAGCCTGTCCTTCCAAATTGGTGGCCCAGCAGTTCGTGCCGCTGTGGGGGCTTATTCCGTATCGGTTGGACGGCGTTCCAAACTGCCAGGTGGTGTTGAGCAGGTTCTCTCCGGTCTCATCGTCGAAGGCGCTGTCGTCGAAGGTGGCCCATCCCGAACGACCCTTCTCCAGGGAATCTTTCCAGGGGGCGTCCAGAGGTCGCAGGGTGCGCAGGCGGAATGAGCGCCCCGCCAGACGCGCCGTCACCGAATTGCCGGCTTCATCTTGGCTCACCGGCAGGAAGTAATAGTCGCGATCGGGTTGGAGGCCCGAGATTTGGATTTCGTGGTCGGTGGTCAGGTCCGCCGAGTAGGCCGTGCGGGTGAGCAGCGAATCGTCGCCACCGCTTTCGCCGAAGCGCACCAGTGTGTCGGTGGGCTTGTCGGTGGTCCAAGAAATGGTCGCTTCATTGTAGGCCGGATCCTGGGCCACAGCGCTGATCACCGGGGGTCTTGTGTCGATGATCACTTGGGCCGACAGGGCGACTCCTGTGGCGGTGTCGTACGAGGCGGTGAGAAAATCACCATGGGCGCAGCGCAGTCGCGCGGAGTTCGTGTCCGTCGCCGTGGAGGCCAGGGTGACTCGGCCTCGAAACACGCCCTTCAAGGGGGTCTCGGCCAGGGGTACTTCAAAACCCTTCGGATCGGAGGTGCTGCTAATTTGCAGAGTGATCCGTTTCTGTCCCGAACGGGCCGCGTCGTTCACCTCAATCATGGCGGCCGAGGGCAGCGTGTAGGCCGGTTGGTGGAAGGTCACACTCGAGCCCCCGCGCAATCCCGGCACCAGAAAATCGAGAGCCCGGCCGAGCACGGTGACCTTGTTGTCCGGAGCCTCAGCCTCCGTCGGGATGGACTCCCATGGGATCGAAAGAAAGACCACCCGCCCCAGGCTGTCATTGCCGGTGCGTGGATAGCGCAGGCCGATGATCCGACCCTCATCCTGGGTGAGGATGGAGGCTGCGTCGGCCGTCGGCCGCAGGGCATCCGGGAAGGTCGAAAAGTCGAGCAGCGACCCCAGGTCGGGGAACTCCTGGTAATCCAGACCGATGGCCAGGCCGGCGCTGATGGGATCTCCGTTGATGCCGTTGGCGAGGGTGGCACCCACATCCTCGGTGAAGTCGGCCACGTGCAGCACGTCGGTGCGGAACGACTGCTCTGCCGGGGACAATCGGCTCAAGACCTCGGAGGATGCCACGAAGAGTGATCCTCCACTGGCGACGTAGGTCGACAGTCCGGAGGCCAAGCCCGCAGGCAGGGTGGCCAGATCTTCGGGACGCCAGATCACCACGCGGTATCCGGAGAGTAGGGCGGCGGAAGGCGCCGTGTTGGTCTCGGCGAAGTTCCACACTTCGTAATCGATGCCGAGGGCGTCGAGGGGTTGGGTCCAGTGTTCGATGCCGGGGAAGGGGAGATTCAGTTGCTCGAAGGTCGTCTCGGGCGAATACAGCAGTAGAGCCTTGGCAGGCCGGGTCGCGGTGAAGAAGTAGTATCGGCCCGCATTGTTGTTGGTCTCAACATTGCCAGCTCCGTCCGTCGCCACGATGAAGTAGCGATAAATCTGGTCCGGCACCAACTCCGGCAGAAACAGCTCCGGTGAGGAGCGGAGGTAGGCATTGGTCACGGTGAATGCGGGCTCGTTGATGGGGTTGATGACCGCCACCGATTTCACCGGTTCGCTGGCGTTGAAACGCAGGCTGGTCCGTCCGAAACGCTGGATGGCCCGGACGGAATCGAGGACAGGCGGGTCCAGGTCGATGGTGGCGGTCCGGGTGCGGAGGCCGGCCGGCGAGGCGTCGGTGTACGACAGGGTCAGCGTGTTTCCATTGATCACCATCAGGCTGCCCGCCTTCGGTGACGTGACCAGCGACACGGCCCCGGTAAAAGTGCCGCCCGAGCCGCTGCGCAGCAGGGTAAGAGTCAGCGGTGCTGGCTGCGAATCGGAGGTGACGGTGACCGTGGCGCTGGCCTGATCGCGCAAATCGGTGTCCACCAGTCGAATCTGGGCGATCGACGGAGCCGGATAGGTTTCCTGGTTCCACGAGACCACGCCCTCGCCGGGGAAGGGGATCTGGCCGGAGACCACCAGAGCGAAGTCCTGCTCGGGCGCGCCATTGGTCCGACCGTGGACATCCTGGAGTACCCGTTGGGCCCGGACTCGGAGGATCCATTCGCCGGCGGCGGGATTGCTGATCCAAACGCCTTCGACGTTGTTGATCCGGTCGCCGTCGGCCGTGTCGGCTACAGACTCGCCATCCAGGAAGGCATTGCCCCGGAAGACACGCCCATCGGGGGAGATCACTTCCAGATCCAGATCGTTGACCAAGGCCGGGATGGCTGCGGGAAGTCCCGGGACATCGGTGTAGGCGAGGGTGACCTTCAGCGCGTCGTCAGCCCCCACGATGAGTCGTTTTTCAGAGACGGTTCCGGTTTTCAGTCCAATGCCCTGGTCGGTGAAATTGAAGCGGCGCTCCCCGGTGATGAGCGCGGCCACATCGCAACGCCCCCACCCCTCGTCATTGTTGGGAACCGGGGGTGTGCCGCCGACCACCAGCATGGTGCCGGCCTCTTCGTCGTCGGTGTCCACGGGCACCTCAGCCGAAGTCATGTCCACGGCCGAATTGATGAGCGAAGCCTTCACCAGAGCTGGGGATGGAGTCAGTCCGCCCTGCGTCTCCCGGTACCATTGCACGAAGACCGCACAGGCTCCGCTCACATGCGGCCCAGCCTGGGAGGTTCCGCCCTGGAACATGTAGTTCTCGTCGATCCCCAGCCAGGCATTGGCGTCACTGGCAAACTGGCTTTTGAGCGACGCGATCCAGGTGCCGGGTGCGGTGATGTCGGGTTTGATTCGGCCGTCTTCAGCCGGACCGCGGCTGGAGAAATCAGCCATTGTCTCGGCTCCCTCTGCGTAGATCGCCAGATCGAAGCGGTCGTTCTGGCAGGCACCGGTGGCGATCACGTTCTTGGCTACGGCCGGTGAACCGATGGTTTGCTCGCCCGGCCCTGAATTGCCGGCGCTGAATTCGAGGATGTAGGGCTGTTCCCCGGGGGTCTTTGCATCGGCGTCCCGCACCAGCGCGTCGAATTCGGCGGCGCTGAGGTCGTAGCGCCCTTGCGTGTCGTCACCCCAGGAGTTGGATCCCACGTAGGCGCCGCTGCGGACGGCGTCTCGGGTCAACGCTTCGTAGCTGGGAGGCGCGTAGTAGTCGCCGGCTCCGTCAAAAAGTCGCTGGGCCACCAGGTGCGCCCCGGGGGCCACGCCCAAGCCCCAGAGGTAACCGTTGTCATCCTGGGTGCCGATGGCACCGCTGCCGGCCACGATCCCGGCGCAGTGTGTGCCGTGACTGTGCTCGTCGGAGGCGTCTTGCAGGCCGCCGTAGGCGAAGAAGGCGTCCACCCGTCCGTTGAGGTCCCGGTGCATGGTCTCGGTTTCACCCGTGTCGAGGCCGGAGTCGGCGACGGCCACGGTGACCCCGCGTCCATCGAAGCCCAATTTCTGGACTTCGGCGGGCTTGCCCGGGGTGCCGTCATCACCCATCAGGATCTCGGTGGCGACCTCGTCCACCAGCTTCATTCGGCCCGCGGGCTCGATCCATAGCACCGCCTCCGATCGCGCCATCTCCAAGATCTGTCCCGGACTGGTCTTGCCGCCCAGAAAGATGCCGAAGGCCGTCTCGGTGCGGTGGACCGGTCCTCTGAATTGACGGAGCGCTGAAATCAAGGCGCCCGGCGGGGTCTGAGGTCTCAGCAGCAGGCGGATGTCTCGGGGAGTTCCGGGCTCGGCGGCCATCGCGGCGGTCAAGCGCCGGTCCATTCGCCACTCGGGTTGGTATTCGCCCAGCCAGCGCACGAAGGGAATGGCCCGGATTTCTGCCGCCGAGGCCCCGTCGAGGTGGCAAACAAAGGAGTCGTCCGGGATCGGGCTCAGCAGGCGCAGCCGTTTGGACTGCAGGGTTTGACGGTGCTCGGCTGAGAGAGGTCCCTCCAACTGGATTAGGAACAACCCCGAGACCGGAGGTTTGCCGGTCGCGATGGCACCAGACCGGGCTTTGGAATCGGGTGCCGGCGGGGTGGTGACGGTGGTATTGCGCAGGCGGATGAACCGGGCGTCTTGCGCGGTGGCATGGAAGAGGCAACTCAGCGCGACGACAAAGCCCGCGATCCATCCACGGAGAAGCATGAAGAAAAGATTAGACGTCGATCGGTCGCTTCACAAGGCGCTGTAGGGCACCCCGTGAGGTAAAGCTCTTCACGTTCCTGAAACTTCGGTGGCGATCGAGTTCGGATCGCGGATAGAGGTGTCGGCGGTCTCCAAGGCCCCAGCGGCATGTCAATTGCTTCCCCGATTGAACGTCAGTTTTGACCCTGCTGGTGCTGCAGGTTCCGATCCTCAACCACCCGAATGAAACCTTTCGTCAAAGGAGACCTGGACGGCTTTTTCGCCCTGGGTCTCGACAGCTTGGTGAACCTGCTGCTGATGACCGGCTTTTGCCTGGGACTGCTCGGGTTTTCAGCGGAATTGTACTTTGGCCGCATCCTTCCGGCCTCAGCGGTTGGACTGGTCTTCGGGAACCTCATGTATGCCCGCCAAGCATTGCGATTGGCGGCTCGGGAGGGTCGGGATGATGTTTGTGCGCTGCCCTACGGCTTCAATTTGGTCACGGTGATCATCTACTCGCTGTTGGTCATGTATCCCGCGCAGCAAATGGCCCTCGCTCAGGGCCTGCCGAAGCCCAAGGCCGACGAGATCGCCTGGTTGGCCGGAATCGCAGCCTGCGTGGGATCGGGCCTGATCGAGTTCGCAGGGTCGTTCTTCTTGCACCACCTGCGACGCGTCACGCCGTTGGCCGCGCTATTGGCTGCACTGGCCGGCATTGGTGTGTTCTTCATCGCCATGGATTTCCTGTTCCGGGCCTGGGTCTATCCGCTCATCGGCATGGGAACCTTGGCCATCGCCTTGGTGGTCTATTACGGCGGCTACCGTTTCAAAGGCGGTATCCCGGGCGGACTGGTGATTGTTTCGCTGGGAACCCTCGGAGCCTGGGGGCTGAACTGGGCGGGATTGCCCTCGCCAGCCCCGGCCTATCCGCTGAACTTGAGTCATCTCGGGCTGCACCTTCCCGTGCCGGCCTTGAAAGCGCTTCGGGACAGCCTGCCGTACCTCTTGCCCTTCTTCAGCATTATCCTGCCCATGGGCGTGGTGAATGTGGTGGGATCCATGCAGGTGCTGGGTTCGGCGGAAGCGGCGGGCGATCGCTACGAAACACGCCCCTCCTTGATCATCAACGGAGTCGGCACCCTGCTCTCGGCGGTGTTCGGGTCGCCGTACCCCACGACCCTCTACATCGGCCATCCCGGTTGGAAGGCCATTGGTTCCCGGGCGGGGTACTCCACCCTCAATGCCATTTTCGTGACCCTCGTTTGCCTGACCGGATCCCTAAGTCTTTTGGCCTGGTCCATCCCGGTGGAAGCGGGCATGGCTATTCTAATATGGATCGGCATTTCCATGGGAACCCAGGCGATGGATGCCATTCCGCGCCGACACATTCCGGCCGTCATCGTTGGGCTTTTTCCGGCCATCGCCGGGTATTGTGCTCTGGTGGCCAAGAACGTCATGGCCGGCGTCGGCGTCGGGACGGTGGCCAATCCCTTCCGACAGGAACTGCTCGATGGCATCCTCAAGGCGCGCAACTTCCATGCGGAGGGCATGTTCGCCCTGGAGCAGGGGTATTTCCTGAGTTGCCTCATCCTGTCCGCGGCGACCGTTTGCATCATCGACCAGAAGTTCCGCCAGGCGGCCGTGTGGTTCGCCGCTGGAGCGCTGCTGGCGGCCGTTGGCTTCATCCACAGCTTCGGATTCATCACCGCCGACATCGTCGGGGTGCTCAAGCCGGGCTGGAAATGGGTGATCGGCTACCTGGCCATGTCGGGCGTGATGCTCGCGGTGCCCGTCTTCATGGAGAAATCATCCCACGAAGCGGTTTGACCCCTCGGCGATCGCCAAGTCCAGGGACTCGGCCGCCACAAAGGCCCGCCATTCGGCCACCAGCGCCTGTTTTTTCTCCGGGCTCAGGAGGGCGATTTCGATGCCGTTCAGCGCGATCCGCGCCAGCTCCGCCTTTGAAAAACCCAACTCCTGATGGAGCGCGAAGTACTCCTCTTCCAATCGATTTCCGAAGAAGAAGGTGTCGTCGGAGTTGATGGTGACCGGCACGCCGGCGTCGAAGAGGGCCCGGATGGGATGGGCAGCCATGGAGGGGATTCCTTGCACAGCCAGCTTCACGTTGCTAATTGGGCAGACATCCAGGGTGATGCGTTGACGAGCCAGATGACGCACCAGATCCGGATCCTCCACCGAGCGAACTCCGTGTTCGATCCGGCGGACACCGAGGTTGTCGAGGATCCAGCGCACGAAGGGGGCCGGCATGAACTCGCCGGCGTGGGCCTTGGTTGACTTGCCGGCCGCTTGCGCGCGCTTCCAGACGTCGATGCTCCAGGTCTCCATCCGCCAGTACTCCGGTCCGTGCAGGTCGATGCCGGCGAGGTCATCCCAGCCCAGCGCCGCCTCGATCAGCCCACCGTGCATGGCGTAGTCGTTGTGGCACATGCCTGCGAAGATCCGCACCTCCATCCCCGGAGGGGCCGCCTGACGGATGGCGGCCAAGATCTCCGGTCCGGATTCTTTCACCGCAGCCAGTCCGGGCAGGTGGATGCTGGTTTCCACGTAGCGGGTGCCTTGCTCGGCACAGGTGGCCAAGACGATCTTGGCCGCATCGTGGTAGCGCTGGGCCGACGTGTAGAAGTTCATGCAGTACTCGTCGTACAGCCCCATGAACTGATCGAAGCTCGTGTACCGGAATTCCGGAGACCAGAAGGGCGGAGGCGAGCTGAAGCGTTCCGGCTCGAGTTCCCGCAGCAGTTCGATGGGGGTCGAACCTTCGAGGTGCAAGTGGGTCTCGGTCTTGGGCATTGCCCGCACGAATCGGGTGAACTCGGCGGAGGCGGTGTAGTGAGGAATTCGCATGGCGATGGACAGGCTGGATGGATACCCCATGGCTAACTTTGGGCAACCGGGGCAGGAGCAACCAAAGGGTTGGTCAAAATACGAGAGGTCCATTCGGCCGTCAGGTGGGCGGCTTGCGGGACCCCATAATTCAGGTTCACTGAGATTTCCGGTTCTCCTCCCAAGCGCACCCGGTAATCCCGGAGCAAGTTGGCGATGGCGACCGGAGCGTGGATCCGGACCAGGTTCATGCCCAGGCAGATGTGGGTGCTGCCGCCGTAGGTACCGTGTGCTTTCTTGGGGTATTCGCGGTCGATCCATCGCGATGGGTCGAAGCGATAGGGGGCTGTGTACACCTCCTCCAGAAAGTGCGGCAGGGTTTGCAAGTGCAGCACCCGGGTGCCGCGCGGCAGCTCAAAACCGGAGAAGCTGAAGGTTTCTTCAACGACCCGAGAGAGCACCGGCGCGGCGGGGAACATCCGCTCCATCTCCATCAGCGTGGCCTTGAGGCGGGGGAACGCGCCCATGCCGGCCATGAATTGATCGACCCGGTAGCCCGATAGTTCCTCCTCCAGCAGGCGGAGCCATTCCGGATTGGCCAGGAGGTGTTGCAGACCGCAATTGAGCATCTTGGCGGTATTTCCGGTGCCCGCCATCAGCAGCAAATAGGCTTCCGGGATGAGTTCTTCGAGATCCAGCGGTTCGCCGCGTTCACGGCGATCGGTGATCATGTCCTGAAAACTGTCGGGACGCGTTTCGCCGGCGAGGCGTCGGGAAACCACTTCGCGCAAAAATCCGAAGACAAACTCCCGATGGGCCACGAAGTCGGGCCGCGCGTAGTGAGCGTGTCGGGCTTCTCCCAGAATGGTGCCCGAGATGAATTCCTCCTCGAAGACGATGAAGTGCGTCAGCGCCTCGGCATCCAGATCGCAGTGCAGCACGGTCTTGCTGTTGGCCCGGGTGAGGGCCGTCATGAAGAAATCGTGCAACCGGACCGGGCGAGCGCCCGCCCGCGCAAACTCCTCCCGGAGGACCGTGTCGATCATCGGCAGGTGACGGACGACCGCACTCATGGCGAATCCATTGCGCAGGTTGCGCCGCTTGCGTCGGTGCGGATCTCCGTCGAGTTGGGTAACATGGGTCGGCCCCATCATCTCCCGGAAGGGGACCAGGGCCTCGTGGTACGACCACTGATCCGGGTTGCGCCAGGCCGCCTCATTGGCCTCCATCCCGGCGATGACCACATGACGCTCTCCCCGGAAGCTCAGTTGGTAAATGGGCCCGAGGCGTCGGTAGGCCTGGAGATGGTCGAACTGCTCCAGGCCGTCGCGCTCGGTGGGCAGGCCGAGGCTGGAGTAATCGGGCATTGAATCAAAAGTGGCGCAGGCGGTCATTTTGGGGTCGGAAATGAGGAAAAGCAGTTGGAGTCCGGGCGGGGCAGACGCCGTGTGTGTGGTCAGGCTTTGGTAGCCTGGGATGCCTGTTGCATGGAGACGCGGATGCGCTCCTCGATGTGCGCTCCGGCCAGGATTGCGCCGTGGCGGGCGGGGCGATCGGCGGTGATGCAGGAGGGGATCGTTTGCACCAGCACCTCGGGATCGGGATCGCTGAAAAAGGCGATGGAAAGGCGTCCGGACGCCGCCGACTCCGGCCGCACTTGCACCCGGTGCGGCGTGGAACGGAGCACCTCATTGCTCCAACGAGCCAGCAGGTCTCCGGTGTTGACCACCAC
>CAMCYJ010000023.1 GCA_945883815.1 Akkermansia muciniphila
TGAGCGCAATGAAGGCACCCATAAATGGAATGAAAACCGGCGCTCCCACCCGGAGTCCCTGGCTTCGAGCGGCCACCAGATGACCCAATTCGTGGACAAAAATCAGCACCACGAAACCCAAGGCAAACTTCCACCCCCACAACAGAGCATAGGCTCCCACGCTCAAAATCATCGTGCCGCCGGTCTTGAGGAAGGCCGGAAGGAACTTCAGGAACGGCATCAGGAGCAGGAGCTTCGAGCCGAACTTGACCACGGTGGCCACCAGCACGGCAATCGGACCCCAGAGACCCCTCTTCTTCGGGGGCGGTGTGACCCTCACCGGAGGCTGCTGTTGTCGGGAATATCCGGGAAGCACTGGGGGTTTAGTGTCGGAGGATGGAGGTGCATCGTCCATGGTTGCCAACCCGACTCTAGTCCGGGCTAAACCGCAATCGAATTGCGGCTCCGAACTGGAGAACCCGCCTGCCAAAGGGTGGGTGACGATGTGCCAATGTGCCGTCCAACCACCGCCGGTGCGGTATCGCTCGGATACCGGGCCAGAGAATGAAACGCAGACGACGGATTCACCGAGGGGGAGAAGCGAGCATCGTCTCTTCGGCGGGGAACGGTGGCTTCCGAGTCGGACTGAGGGCTTTTTCGACCAACCGACGCCAGGCGGCGCGATCGTTGGGGGTCATGGCCTTCCAGCGCTCCGCCCTCCGCAAGAACTGCTCGCGCTCGGCGGGACTCAGGGCTTCGAATTTCTGGAACCCACGCACACACCGCTCTCGAGCATCGGGTGTCAGGGCAGCGAAGTCGCTCAAGGCCCGTTCCATTTGCAAACGCTCGGTTTGGGACAAGGTGCCCAAGGCGGCCTGACGCTCGGCAACCGTGAGGTCGAAGAACCGTGAGAAGGCGGCCGCCTTTCGATTCCGTTCAGCCACGGGCAGTGCCAACCATCTCTCCATCTGCTCACGGGCTGCCTGCTGTGCGGGCGGCGGCAGGGTGGCCATGTAGGCTTCGACGCGCTGACGATCGGAGGACGCCTCGGCTTGGCGGACGAACCACGACAAGCGTCGCTCACTTTCGAGGACATCGCGCCGCTCGGCCTCGGGCAGTAAATCCCAGGCAGCCAGGCGCTCCTCGATCCACGGAAGGTCCTCCCCCGGCACCGCAGCCATCAGGGGCCCTCGCTCCGATGGGGGAATTGGCAGGAGGGTCCGTAAGGAATCCTGGAACTGGGCCAACCGCAGGCGAATCTCGCGTTCGTCCGGACGTAGAGACCCGAACTCCCGAAGCTTGGCCTCGATGAGCGCCCGGGCCGCAGGCGTCTTTCGCGACAACAGCGCCTCCCGTTGTTCCGGTTTGGCAGCCAACAGTTCCCGGAAGCGGTCGGTGGGGGTCCGGACTTTGGGAACCGGAGGCAGCGTAGCCAGCTGAGGCAAGGGTGGACTCGATCGAACCCGAGGTACCTGCGATGCCCCTGAGGGATCAGGCAACGGAGGGTCGATCTCCGTATCACGGGTGGATGGACGAGGAACCGATTGCTGAAGAACCGACTGCCCGGAGTCGGATTGGGGCACCAAAGACTGCCCCAAAACCACCGGAGCCCCGACCAAAAACCCAAACCCGACCCACCCCAAGACCGGCATCCGCCAAAGGCCTCCAATTCGGAAGGGAAAACTGAAGAGAGTCAGGGAGTGAAGGAGTGAGGGACAACTGAGGGAGGCGTTGCGCCGGGGCAACTCGAAGGGAAATCCCTGGGACAACTTCAAAGGAACATTCAAAGGAACATCTTGGAGCAGCCTCATGGAACGTCCTCGCGGAGGGCTTGCATGAGCGTCACGTCGTCGGGAGCTGAGCGGGTCTCCAAGAGTTGAACCGCATCGAAATCCTGAAGAACCGACACCCCTGGCATCGTGGCAGCGACCGACAACTCAGCCGCCGTTCGGGCCATCGTCCCATGTCTATGGACCTGAACCCGTTGCCAACCCCAGTTGAGGGGAATCGCCACGCAGACCAAGGCGACAACAATGGGGATCGAGTGCGCCCAAATTCGGCCGACTGGCGGCGAGAAAAAACGAACCCCATTCCAAACTCGGGCAACCCCCTGAGTCCACCATCGGGAAACCCTCGATTCCTGTTCAGGAGATCCGTGGATGTCTGAAAGGACTCGAGCAGTAAAGTTGCTGGAAACTCTGGGCTTGGGCTGGGCATCCAGAAGATGATTCAGCGCCAATTCTTCTTCAAGACGCCGCGCCTCGGCGGGACGTTCCGAGAGCTGCCGACGCCACTGTTGAGCCTCGTCGGCCGACAAACGGCGGCGAGCCACCTCATCCAGCCAGTCTTGGTTCAGCGGAGAGTCCATTGAGCGGTCGTGTTTCAGTCAAAACCGGTCGTCCCGGAAAGTTGCGCTGGGAGTTGCCCCACGAGGTTTGTCAGCCAAACATCTGAATGACTGACAATCGGCAAACATCCCCTTAATGTAACGATCGGTCCTGCCGATTGCCTCCCAGATGCAACCTTTGCCCACGGAAACAGAGACTCCTCGTCCCAGCTCCGGCTGGTTGATTGGGGGCTTGGCCGTGCTGGATCCACAAGGGCGCATTCTCTCCGTGAACGAGCCCTTGGCCGAATGGCTGGAAGAAATCTCCGAGGGGTTGATTGGGCGTGAATGGTCCCAGGTGCTGACCCACCGGCGCCCAGAATGGGAGGCAGGAATCCGGTCTTGGATCGAATCGGAGGCGGAATTCCGGACTCAGGAGCTGCCGGGCAATCCCGACCAGCCCGACGGATGGATCCGTCTGACCGGGGGCCGGAGCCCTGGGGGCATCTTTGCTCACATCGAATCCACGGTGCCACCCCGGCCGCGCCTCGAGGAGGAGTCCTGGCCCACGGTCGGTCGCGGCGGCGAGGCCAATCAGCGTCTGCGTCTCCGGCTGCTGCAGGCCGAAGCGCAAGTGGACAACCTGATGCGACGCTGGCCCGGGGTGATCTTCAACCAGCGAAGCGACATGTCCTTCCATTACGCCAGTCCGCGCCTGGAAGAACTGACCGGAGTTCCCCTCTCGGAGTTCCTACACCGGTCGGACGTGTTCTGGAATGTCATCCATGAGGCCGACATGCCGGAAGTCCAGAGCCACATCCGCCGCTCGATCCGCAGCGAGGTGGGCCTGAGCACCCATTTCCGCATCCGGCATGCGCGAACCGGACGGGTCGCCTACATCTTGGAGCGACGTCAGGCGTTGCGCACCGAGAGCGGTCTTTTGCTGGGTTTCGAAGGAACCTGGCTCGATGTCTCCCGGCAGACGATCGCCGAGCGACGGCTCAGTTCGGCCGCTTGGCGAGACACCCTGGCCACCCTCACCATGGGCATGGCCCACGATTTCGGAAACATCCTCGCCGGCATCCACGCGCTGGCCGAGACACTGGAACCCGTCGAGGGCACCGATGAACCCCTTCGGGAAAGCCTAGATCTAATCAAGCGCAACGCCATGCAGGCCAGCGCGCTGGTGCGACGGGTCTTGAGCCTCCATCAGGGGCGCATCGGCGAATACGGCTACTCCGATCTCAATGACCAGGTGAGCGATCTTTCCGAATTGGTTCGAAAGATCCTCCCGCGACGCATCCGCTTCGAATCAGAACTGACCCCCCTGCCGCTGCCGGTATACGTCGATAGCGTCGAACTGCGCCAGGTCTTCCTGAACCTGGTGATGAATGCGGCAGACGCCATGCCCCACAATGGACAGCTCTGGTGCTCGACCCATCGAATCACCGAGGCAGAGCCCCTGCTTCACCTGCAAGGAAACTTTCCCAGGCTGCCGGCCGTCTGCGTGGCCATCCGAGACAACGGCGTCGGCATCCCGGAACGCCATCTGGGGACCATCTTCGATCCGTTCTTCACCACCAAGCCGGTGAACAAGGGATCCGGACTGGGCCTCTACAATGCCCGTCTCTTCGTCGAAAAACATCACGGAGCCATCTCCGTGGAGTCGGTCGAAGGTCAGGGGACGACTTTCCGACTGTGGTTGCCCGAGGCCGACTTCACCGAACAAGAACGCGTCCAAGAGGGCGAAGATCGGCGGCGGCGCACCTTGCTGGTGGTGGGGACTGCGGGGCGATCTCTGGACACCACAGTCGATTCACTGCGACGGGGCGGATTCTTCGTCGTCGCCGAGAGCCGGGAAAACCAGGCGCTCGAAATGTTGGATTCCCTCGATTACGAGTTCGACGCAGTGCTGGTGCAAGTGGCTGCCGACACTTCGGATCGCATCGGCCAATTGCTCCGTGAAGTCCGCCAACGCAAACCTCCGGTGAAGTCCATCCTGCAGATCATTGGTAAGAATGAAGATGAAGTGCACAGTGCCTGGCTCAGGGACGCCACTCTGACCCTGCCTTCCGATCTTCAGGAGACCGAGTTCCAGCGCCAGATCGATGAATTGTTCGACCCCTCCACCAGCCGATGAACTCACCCGACGCCTTGTTTGAGCCTTCTCTCAAGCGAATCCTGGTCGTTGATGACGAGGAGATTGTCCGTATTGCCCTGCGGCAGACGCTGCGGCGGGAGCGCTACGAAGTCACGGCCTGCTCATCCCCCGAAGAAGGGCTCCAGGTTCTCAAGACGGAGGCGTTCTCGGTCATCATCTCCGACTATCAAATGCCGGGGATGACCGGGCTGGATTTCCTGGCCCACGCCAAGCAACTCCAGCCCGACGCCACCCGCATCCTCATCACCGCCGTGCTCAGCCTCGACACGGTCATCGAGGCCATCAACAAGGGAGAGATCTACCGGTTCGTGGTGAAGCCCTGGATCCGTGAGGACCTCCTGGCGACGGTGCGCAATGCCATCCAGCGCCATGACCTGATCGTGCGCAACACGGTCCTGCAGGCAACGACGCTGGCGATGAACGATCAATTGGTATCGCTCAACAAGAGGCTGGAATCCCGCGTCTCCGCCGAGGCCGATCAACGTCAGCGGCTCTCCGAGATGAACCAGGCGCTGCAACTCAATTTGCATCACTCGGTACAGCTATGCCTGAAGGTGCTCCAGTCGTTTTATCCCACTCTCGGCACTCAAGCCCGGCGGGTGCTCGGGCTTTGCCGGGCGATGGCCGACTTGCTGAAGCTCTCCGAGTCCGACCGCCAGACGCTCGAATTGGCCGCATGGCTCCACGATATCGGGCTGGTGGGAGCCCCCCGGGGACTCATCCGCAAGTGGATGCAACACCCCGAGACGCTCAATCCCGCCGAACGAGCCATCATCGAACAGCATCCGATCCTCGGTGAGGAGTTGGTCGATTTCGCGGCGAACCTGAAGCTCGTGGGCCGGGTCATCCGTGGACATCACGAGCAGTTCGATGGGCGCGGTTATCCAGACCGGTTGGCGGGCAAGGAAATCCCTTGGTTGGCACGGCTCCTTGCAGTGGCCGTGGCCTATGCCGAGCAGCAGGCACCGCACGCCGTGGCGGTCGAGATGCTCACCTTGGGGAGTGGTTGGCGCTTCGATCCCGAGGCGGTGCAAGTGCTGCTGCGCGCCCTGCCTCACGCTTCACTGCCGCGCCAGGAACGGGAAATCGGCCTGTCTGAACTCAAACCCGGAATGACACTGGCGGCCGGAGTGAAAACCCGATCCGGAATGCTTCTGGTGCCGGAAGGACAAGTCTTGAGCGAGGCTCATGTGGAGGCCATCAACAACCACCATCGCATGCAGACGCTGCCTTCAGCCCTTCTGGTCTACGCGGAATGAAACCCGTGGCGACGGGATGATGGAGACGGGATGACTTGAGAGCCTGTCTGAAAATGGGGAGGGGTTCTGTTTGGGAGGGAAGGGTTCGATTGGCAAGGCGCGAGGAGGGAGCAGACCCGCAGCGGTCTGTGACCGACAAGCAACGCCGCCAGCGGGCCCTTCCCTCCCAAACCCTCCGGGCGGCGGGGCTTTCCGGCTTGGCCTGCGTTGGTTCGGGCGGAACAGACCGTAGAAGGTCTGCCCCGCCGCTCACCGCCTTGCCCAACCCAGAATTCCCCAGCCGCAGAACCCCTCCCCATTTTCAGACAGGCTCTAAGCTCCCTCCGGCTCGATCCCGCTGCGCATCGGTTCACTCTGCGGTCCACTGACTCCGTGTCCCCGTGACCCGTGACCCCTGACTGCTGTCCACTGTCACTGGCGCCATTGGGGCGGATCCATCGGGAGGACTCGGGAGGGCTCCGATTTGGAACCCTCCCAGGCGAACGATCTCCGCTAATACTGGCGGACTACTTCTTCTTGCCGAACTTCTTGGCGGCGGGGGCCTTGAGGCGCTTGAACTCTTTCGTGAGGTTGGTCAGCGAGGCCTCGACTCCCATCCGCTCGAGGGAACTGGCTCCGACGAAGCCCACGGCATCGGTGTTCTTCATGACGCGATCGGCGTCGGCAGGCGTGTTGATGGGGCCGCCATGGCAGAGGAAGAAGATGTCTTTCCGGACGCGGGAGGCGGCATCGATGATTTCCTGGGTGCGTTGGAGGGTGAAGTCCCAACTGACTACGGCGTTCTGGACGCCAATGCTGCCACCGACGGTCGTTCCGACATGGGCGATGATGGCGTCTGCTCCGGACTTGGCCATTTCCACGGCTTCTTCAGGGGTGCCGACGTAGACGATGGAAAAGAGGTCCATTTTCCGGGCCAGCGCGACCATTTCGTATTCTTTCTTCACGCTCATGCCGGTTTCTTCGAGCACGCCGCGAAAGTGGCCGTCGATGATGGTGTGGGTGGGGAAGTTGTTCACGCCGCTGAACCCCATCTCCTTGACCTTGCCCAGCCAGTGCCACATGCGGCGGCGGGGATCGGTGGCATGGACGCCGCAAATGACGGGCACTTCTTCGACGACCGGCAGCACTTCGTACTCACCGATCTCCATGGCGATGGCATTGGCATCACCGTAGGCCATCATGCCACAGGTGGAGCCGTGGCCCATCATGCGGAAGCGGCCGGAGTTGTAGATGATGATGAGGTCGGCGCCGCCCTTCTCGATGAATTTGGCGCTGATGCCCGCACCGGCGCCGGCAGCGATCACGGCATCGCCCTTCTTGATGGTGTCCATCAGGCGCTCACGGACTTCTTTGCGGGTGTAGGGATTTCCTTTGCCGGTCCAGGGATTGGGCATGGTTTTGAAACAAAAGCAGGTTGGAACTGACAAGGCCATTGAAGCGCTCAAGCGCCAATCTTGGCCATGCTGCAGAGGCACGGTTGCCTATTCCGAAACCAACGATGCGCTCGCGCTCGAGACCAGTCCGGTCCAGAGTATCCAATCATGAGCCGCATCGAATCCAAGCTGGCCGAACTCGGCATTGCCCTGCCTGCTCCGCCGCCACCCGGCGGGAACTACCTGCCCTTCCGCATCGAGGGCAAGACCTTGTATCTGCCCGGGGCCATCGCCAGCCGGGAGGGCAAGATTCAATACGCCGGCAAGGTGGGCGAGAACCTCACGATCGAAGAGGGCTATGAGGCGGCCAAGCTGTGCGCGCTCAATCTGCTGGCCTGTGCGAAGCTGGGCTTGGGTGACTTGGATCGCATCGACCACGTGATTTCTGTCAGCGGCTACGTCAATTGCGTGGCTGGATTTCCGGACAGCCCCAAGGTGATCAATGGGGCCAGCGACTTGCTGGTGGCATTGCTCGGCGACGATGGGCGACATGTCCGGGCCGCGGTCGGCGTGGCAGGCCTGCCGGTCAACTCCGCCACCGAAGTGCAGATGATCGTGGCTCTGAAGTGAACAAGGTCGGGCTCGGGGAGGGGAAGCCCCCTTCCGGTGGAGCTCAGTCCTTCTTGCCCAATCCTGCGTGCCCAGTCCTTCGTGAGGATTTCGGCGCGGAAACGTCAGCGGGGGAAGTGTTCGGCCAGCGAGATGGCCTTCCGCATGGCCTTCGATTTGTTGACCGTCTCGTCGAATTCGGCGACGGGGTCGGAGTCGTTGACCCAACCTCCACCGGCTTGGACATACGCCATTGCGTCCTTCACCAGTGCGGTGCGAATGGTGATGCAGTGGTCGGCGTTGCCATTGAACCCGAAGTAGCCCACGCAGCCGCCATAGGGCCCGCGGGTGGTGCCTTCGAGTTCGGAGATGATTTGCATGGCCCGGATCTTGGGTGCGCCGCTGAGGGTGCCGGCCGGGAAGGTGGTCCGCATCAGGTCGAAGGCCGTGCGCTCGGGCGAGAGTCGGCCGTTGACCTGGGAGACGATGTGCATGACGTGGCTGTAGCGCTCGATGACCATCAGTTCACGGACGGCAACACTGCCATACTCGCAGACACGACCGATGTCGTTGCGGGCCAGATCGACGAGCATGACGTGCTCGGCGCGTTCCTTGGGATCGGCCAGCAGCTCCTGCTCCAAGGCCTGGTCTTCCGCTTCATTGGCTCCCCGGCGGCGGGTGCCGGCGATGGGGCGAATTTCGACGTCACGGTCTTCACAGCGCACATGCAGCTCGGGCGAGGCCCCCACGAGCGCGAAGCCCTCCAACTCCAAAAGGAACATGTAGGGCGAGGGATTGATGGAGCGCACGGCTCGGTAGATCTCCATGGGCGAGGCTTTCACCGGGGCACTAAAGCGCTGGGAGCCCACGATCTGGATGATATCGCCGGAACGGATGAACTCCTTGGACCGGACCACGTTGGCCAGGAACTGCTCGCGCGGGGTGTTGGAGACAAAGGCCGCGTCGGGAACCTGGGGCTCCAAGGTCACTGGGCGGCTGGGGAGCGGCTGCTCGAGCAAGGCCACCAGGCGATCAATTTCGGAGACGGCGTCCTCATAGGCCACGTCCGGATCACCGCCGGGGGGCACCACGGCATGAACAATTACGGTCAATGTCTGGGCCACGCGATCAAACACGAGGACCTGGTCGGCAATCAGGAAATACAGCGTGGGTGTCCCCAACTCATCCTTGGGCGGTCGCGGAACCACCGGCTCCACATCGTGGATGAACTCATAACCCAGGAATCCCACCGCGCCTCCGGTGAAGCGGGGCATGCCCGGAACCGGCACGGGTACGAAACCCGAAAGCACCGCCTCGACCACGTGAAGCCCGTCGCGGACAACCTTCTCACCGGGTTGGCCCGGAGTGGGCGAGACGCGATAGGTTTCAATGAGCCGGCCTTGTTCCAGGACTTCCACCCGGTCGCCGACTTGGCGAATCACCGAACGGGGGCCGCAGCCGACGAAGGAATAGCGACCCAAGTGCTCGCCTCCCTCGACAGACTCGAAGAGGAACGATTCGCCCTGCCCTCGCAGTTTTTGGTAGGCGGACAAGGGCGTTTCAAAATCCGCGAGCAGGCGGCGAGCCACCGGGATGCAATTGCCCTGGCGGGCCAGCACCGCGAACTCTTCTCGGGTCGGCGTGTCCATGATGAGGGCGATCGTAAGCCAAAAGCCCGGCTGACCAGAAGCCCGAAGCGCGGCCGCAAAGCAAGTCGAGCGCTCCTGAGCAAAAACTCAAAGGCATCGTTTCACTCAGCTGCAAGAGGGTGTCGGGGACGGGGTTTGGCGGAACTGAGTGGAGAAACCATCCCCACCGGGTCTGTCGGAACCCACCGAAACTGCTCGCGCTGGGCAAAAACCTTGGATTGGCTCAGTGGCACATGCCCTTAGACGACACCCTTCCTCCCGGCAACTTCCCGGCACCGCGAGAGATTGGATGCCTGGGGACATTGCTGACCGTGACCGATCACCCAGGGGCGATGGACTTGTGCTCCCAACTGGCACGGCAGTCTTCCCCTTCAGCCATCGAGTTTTGCAACACCCAGATCGTTACCCTGCGCCGATCCGATCGAGAATACCGCCAGACCTCGGAGTGCTTTGATTGGTTCATTCCCGACAGCTCCCCGCTGCTCTGGCTCCTCAATGTGGCCGGTGCCGGCATGAAAGACCGCGTCTATGGACCGGCTTTCTTCCGCCATGCGCTGACCCATTCTCCAACCACCCTCACGCACTACTTTCTGGGCGGTTCGGAGGATTGCGGTCGGGCGTTGGTTGAACGTTTCACGGTCCTGAATCCAGGTTTGCGCATCGTGGGTTCCTTCCACGGCCGCTGCGATTCGGGCGGAGTCCTAGGGGCCGACGATGGCCGGGTCCTGGAGGAATTGCAGCGTCTCAAACCCGACTTCATCTGGGTGGGTCTGGGCACTCCCAAGCAGCAGCGCTGGATCGCGCGGATCAAACCCCGGCTCGGACACGGGGTGCTACTCTCGGTGGGGCAGGCTTTTGATGTGAATGCAGGGCTGCGGGCCGATGCCCCGGGATGGATGCAACGGTGCGGCTTGACCTGGCTGCACCGGATGGCCTCGGAACCGCGCCGTCTGATCGGACGCTACCTGCACCACAACTCCCTATTCCTGGGCTACCTGCTCTGGGACACCCTGCGGGGAGCGGTCTTCCAACCCGAGTCGTCCCGCAGGAAAACGCGCGGAGGCTGACCCCACCGGACTCGGATCGGCGTGCCTGAAAGACCGAAACTGGAACCGTTCCGGGCGATGTCGGAAGTCGATCATGCCGAAGCTGCCTCGGCTTGGAACAAGTCTTCCGAAGCCGTGCGGCACAGCCCCAGAAACGTCTCCTCGGCCAGGGTCAGACGACGCGTGCGCCAGTGCAGGGCACCCCAGTCCCGGCGGGCTTTGCGGCGACCGAGCGGCAAGGCCACCAGGGATCCATTGCGCAGTTCAGGCGCGGCGACCCACGGCGCCAGGATTCCCACCCCGAGGTTGAGTTTGGCCAGTTCTTTGAGGGCCTCGAAGCTGCCCATCTCGATGACCGTGTTGAGCACAATCCCCTCCTCCCGGAAATACGCATCGAGGATGCGCCAGGTGAGGCTGCGCCTGCCATAGACGACCACGCTCTGACGGGAGATCTCCGCCCGAGGCACCGATCCGGATCGGGCCCAGGGATGCTTGGGCGAGGCGATGAACGACAGCTCATCGGAAAAGAGCGGGACAAACTGGAAGCGTTCCTCGGACTTGGGTTCGAGCGTCAGGGCCAGATCCGCCCGGTTCGATTCGATCATGGCCACAGCCGAGGCCGAATCGCCGGCTTCCACGCTGATGAGGCTCTGCGGAAAGCTTTCCTTGAACTCCCGCAAGACCGCCGGCAAGAGGTAGGCGCAGAGGGCGGGCGGAGCCACGAGCCGTAGACGCCCCATCCCCCATTTTCCCAGTCGCTCGATGCCCGCCCGGGCGCTGGCCATTTCCTGGAGCACCCGCTCGGCATGGATCAAAAGCTGTTCGCCGGCCTGGGTCAGCAAGACCTTCTTGCCCAACCTGTCCAAAAGACGACAGCCCACGTCGGTTTCCAACGCCTTCATGGAATGGCTGACGGCCGACTGGGTAAGGAATAGTTCGCGGGCCGTCTGGGTGAAGCTGCCCGTGCGGGCCAGGATGACAAACGCGTGGAGCTGCCGGCTGTCGAGGGGCGCCTTCATGCATGAAACAGGTTCATCCAACACATCGAAAGATAGAGAAGCAGTTGACGGGCCGATCCCCTCATCAAGTCGATGCTGGCCCAGGAAATGCGGCTCCTATCAATCATGGTAGTGCCGGAACCGCCTTCGCCCCGGCCCAACGCCAACCTGATCGTCGGATTCACGGCCGAGTTGGCCTGCGCTCCTCTGGTGGTTGCCGCTGAGTTGGGACTCTGGTCAGACAGCGGATTGTCGGTCCAATTGCGCCGCGAGCTCGGCGTAGCCGGACTCCGGGACCGACTCCTGGATGGGAGCCTGCAGGCCGCGCAAGTCCCCTGCGGATTGCCCTTGGCCTTGCTGGCGGCGTCCGTCCCCCATGCCGAATCCCCGCCACTGGTCGCCGGATCAATCCTCAGCCGTGGAGGGCAGGCGCTGGTGCTGTCCAAGGCGATTTGGCCGTCGGAGATTCCGATGGCCGGCATATCGGGTCACCTGCTGCGCTCGGGACGAAAACGCGTCGTGACCCTCGGGATGGCCTCGCGCCATTCCGCCCAGGCTGCCATGGTTCAAGAATGGATGCCAACGGCCGGACTAAGTCCGGAGCAAGTGCATCTGGCGGTAATTCCCCCGTCCCAACTCGATGCTCACCTGCTGGCTGGCAACATCGATGGGTTCTGCGCCGGGCCCCTCGCGGCATCCGGATCGGTGATGCAAGGCCACGGACGGGTCGCTGCCTTCAGCCTCCAGAACCGTACTCCGACCAGTTTCCTGCCACCGGACACGGTGCTGACTCTCCAGTCGGTCTGGGCCCGTCGGTTCCCGAAACAATGCCAGTCACTCCTGTCCGGTCTGGTGGAGGCCTGCCGATTCTGCGACGAGCCAGCCAATCGTCTCCAGGTGGCCGAGTGGCTCTCCCAAGGCCACTACTTACGGGTACCTGTCGCCCGGATACTTCGGGCCTGGAACCCGCTCACCGGACACGGGGAGGCCCATGAAGCTGCCAACGAGGTTTCCAGTGAGACCTCCATCGTCTTTCATCAAGAAGAGGGCCCCCGGCCCACCGCCGCTCAAGGACGCTGGATCTTGGACCACGCGCTGGAAACCGAGGAGCGCAGTCGTCTCCCAGCCTCGGCCCTGGATGCCGTATTCCGAATGGACTTGAGCGAACCAGAAACCCAGAAACCCAGCCGTTCAGCACTTCCATCCGCCGCGGGCGGGGCCTACAAACCGCAAACCCCAACAACCCGCGGCGCTGATGCGACTCAACCGTCTCAGTTCTGCGTGACGCCTCTGAAGTGATCGGTGCGGAAGGGTGAAGCAGGCAGACCGCTGCCATTGATCAGATTCAGCACCGGAAAATCATCCCAGCCATAGCGGACATGGAGCGGGTGCGGCACCTGCGGGGCATTCAAGCGGACACTGGACCCAGAGATCTCCGCCGTGGCCCAGTGCCAAACGCCGTCCTTGCCGGCCAGAGCGAAGCCCTTGGGCGCGGCACCATCCGAAGACTTGAGACCCCGGGCGTGGTTCAGGTTCAAGATCAAGGTCGATCCGGAACGCCCTTGGGAAGCGTAGGTTGGGCCACTCGATTCAACGGGCTTCCCGTAGGCGATGGTCTGAGCCAGCAATGCCAGGCGCGCACCCACCGGAGCCTTCCGGTTGGGATGGATGTCGTCCTTGTCGCCCACGTCGGTGATGACCGCGACACCCACGCGGGGCAAGGTCTCGGCGACGTGGTTCTGGGCCTCGCGCAGTTCAGCCCAGTCGCTCTCGACCGGCTTGGCGGTGATGTCGGCGATGGAGCGCTTGCGGTTCTTGTCCCAAGGGGCCAGTTGGACGGCCAAGAAGGGAAAATCACCCTGGTCCCAGTCGCGACGCCAGTTGCGGATCATGTCGGCGAAGAGGCTGCGATACTGCCAGGCTCGACCGGCGTTGGACTCTCCCTGGTACCAGATGGCCCCTGCAATCGCGTAGGGCATGAGCGGTCGGAGCATGCCGTTGTAAAGTTCAGACGGACACCACGGGGCTCCCGGAGCTCCTTGGCTGAATTTCTCCCCCTTGGCCTCGGCCGCAGCCTTGGCGGCACGCCACTTCGACAAGGCCGCTTCATGGGCACGACGGGCCGGGACGTAAGGGTCCAGGATGTCGCGGGTATGGAGATGGTTGTCCTTGATCGACTCTTCGCTCATCCACACCTCGGCTGGCGATCCGCCCCAACTGGTGTGGATCAAGCCCACCGGGACACCCAGCGCCGGTTGCAAGTCGCGACCAAAATAGTAGCCGACGGCGGAGAAGCGGCGGACTGCCTCGGGCGAGGCTTTGCCCCAGGCATGCGCGGCATGATGGAGTTCGGTCTGCGGAACGGGGGAACGCCGCTTGGTGACAGTGAAGAGGCGCAAGTTCGGGTTGGCACTGGAGGCAATGTCCGCCGCCGGCTCGAAACTGGCCGTCAGGGGCCACTCCATGTTGGACTGTCCGGAACAAATCCAGACCTCGCCGACGACCACGTCACTCAGAACCACGGTATTGTGGCCGCGGACCTGGAGATTGCGTCCCTCGGCGGTGGCCTTCAGAGCCTTGAGACGCACCGACCAACGACCATTCTGGGCCACGGTGGAAACACGTTGGCCGGCGAACTCCACGGTCACCGCTTCACCGTCGGCGGCGTGCCCCCAGATCGGCACCGGCCTGCCCTGCTGCAGAACCGCGTGATCGGTGAAGAGGGAATGGAGGGACACGTCGGCCCGAACAAGGCCCAGGCCCAGGGTCAAACCGGTGAACGCGACGAAGGCGCCACGGAGGAGATTTACGGGATGCACGCGGGCAGTTGAACCGCAGCCAGGGTACCGGGGTCAACGTAGGATTTTCGTCTGGGGTTGCCCACAGCGGAAGGCGGGGGCAGGATGGACCCTGCCACATGAGGTTCAGTGTCATCCATCGCACCCGCTACACCTACGCGACGCCGGTGAAGGAGAGCTTCAACGAAGTCCGTCTGGAGCCTGTCACCAATGAGCACCAGCACGTGGACAGCTTTGTGCTGAAGGTTTTCCCGCCGCCGCGCCTGCGGCACTACACCGACTTCTACCGGAATCGGACCCATCACTTTGAAATTCCCGAGCCGCACACTTCACTGCTCATCGAGAGCCAGTTCCGTGTGACCACCAACTCGACCAACTGGCTCGATCCCCAGGCCCGCCCCTTCCCCCGGGAACGTCTGGCCGAGTGCGAGAGGTTGGACCGCTGTTTCGAATTCCTCAGCGGCAGTGAGTTCGTCGAGATCAACCCGGAGGTCTGGCGCACGGCCATTGACGTGGTGGGTGATGAATCCGATGTCTGGCAGGCTTCTCAGGCCTTGATGGCATTCGTCCACCGGGAGTTCACCTACACGCCACTGGTCACCTCGGTGAAGACGCGTTCGGGCGAGGTGTTCGCCGACCGTCGCGGCGTTTGTCAGGATTTTGCCCATGTGCTGCTGGCTTTGTGTCGCTCGCTGAAAATCCCGGCGCTGTATGTGAGCGGATACCTCCACACCCAAGATGCCAATGCCAGCCATGCCTGGATTGAGGTGTTCCTGCACGGGGTCGGTTGGTGCGCACTGGATCCGACCCACAACCGTCAGCCGGATCAGAACTACATCAAGCTGGCCGTCGGCCGGGACTACTCCGATGCCCTGCCGATCCGGGGCACCTACAAGGGTCTGACCGACCGCACGATGCAGGTGGATGTCCGGATCGAAACCCTGTTGAACTGAAGCCGAAATAATGCCGTCGGGAGGGAGCCAGACGGACTCTGGGGCCGGGTGCACGGTGAGGGCTCCGCGGGATCGGTCCTGCGCTCGCAGGGAACGTTGGGGCCAGGTGGGCTTTCGCGCTGTCGCGCGACGGGAATTAGGATGTCGACGTTCCTATGCTCGCTCCGGCCCGATCCCGCTGCCGCTTCGGGGATTGGAGGTATGTCCCTTTATGGGATGGTTTGGTTGTCGCCATTGAGGAAAAACAATCGTTGACCCGGTGTGTTGTGGTGATGGCGCTGGGGGCGTGGGGACGCGGAGGCGGTGGGGGATCTGGGAAAGGTGAAGCGTTCGGAGTGCCCCAACGGGGCACCGCATACCAGCCCGGGGTGAAACCCCGGGTAGGGCACACAACCGGTGCGTTCTGAAGGAACGCCGCATACACCCGGGTGCTTTCACCTGTTCTGCGGTGGCCGAGTGCCGGGGCTGGCGCTGGGGCCGGGTGCAGGGTGAGGGCTCCGCGGGATCGAGCCTGCGCTCGCTGAGGAAGCTCTGGGGAGTAGGGGCTTTCGCGCTGTGCGCGAGGGGCTTTGGTGTTCGCTTCCAAGGCTCGCTCCGGCCCGTTCCCGCTGCCGCTTCGTGGAGGCGCAGGAAGGCTCCGGCCCGATCTCGATCCCGATCCCGATCCCGCTGGCGCTGGGGGCGTGGGGATCTTGGGGCTATGCGGGAAGGGTGTTTGTCGGAGCGCGGGTTTTTCAGGCTTCTGCCGTGCGCTTCATTCGTTCTGGGGGCCTTCAGACTGCCGTCGCAACCCGTCTGGAAACTCCCGAAGGCGATTCCGGGATTGCGAAACGGTCGCACCACCGCGATGACCTCCGGTGTGAGCGATTCCATCCTCCCGCTGTGGCGGGTCCTGAACCGTCGCAAGGGGCTCTTCCTGATCTCGGGCCCTTGCGTCATCGAGAGTGAAACCCTCTGTCTGGAGATCGCACGGACGCTGAAGTCGGTCTGCCGACGCTTGAAGATTCCGTACATTTTCAAGGCCAGCTTCGACAAGGCGAACCGTTCCTCGGGCAAGTCTTTCAGAGGCCCGGGGATGGCCGAGGGCTTGGAGATCTTGCGCCGCATCCGCACCGAGGTGGGGGTGCCGGTGTTGACCGATGTCCACACCGAGGAGCAGGCCATCGCCGCGGCCAAGGTCTGCGACATTCTGCAAATCCCGGCCTTCCTCTGCCGCCAGACCGACTTGGTGCAGGCGGCCGCAGCCACCGGCCGGATTGTGAACATCAAGAAGGGTCAGTTCCTTGCGCCGCAGGACATGAAGAACGTGGTGGCCAAAGCGGCTGAGACGGGCAATCGCCATCTCATGCTGACCGAGCGGGGCACCACCTTCGGATACCACAACCTCGTGGCGGACATGCGCTCGCTACCCATCTTGGCGGGGTTCGGCTATCCCACGGTCTTCGATGTCACCCATTCGGTCCAACTGCCCGGTGGGCAGGGAGATTCCTCGGGAGGGCAGCGGGAGTTTGGACCGGTATTGGCCCGGTGTGCCGTGGCCGCCGGGGTTCATGGGCTTTTCATCGAAACCCATCCGGAACCGGATCGCGCTCTGAGCGATGGTCCGAACATGATCCCCCTGAATCAGATGCCGGCGCTGCTTCGGCAACTCCAGCGGATCCAGCGAGCACTGTGACTGGCGGGCCGGTGCCGCCGGGCAACGGTGGTCCAAAGAAGCGCATCCAGTTTGCCTCGCACTGTGCGGCCAATTCTTCGATGGGGATTCCCAAGAGGCAGGATACCCCTTCGGCGATCCGGGCCAGATTGACCGGAGAATTCACGGGAATCCCCCGCGCATCGGTCGCAAAATGGGAGACCCAGTCGGCGGGCGGGAGTTGATCGGGGGCGTCGGTCTCGATGAGCAGTCGGTCTCGGGGAATGGCCCGGAAGACTGCGGCGTGCGAGGCCTTCCGCGGATGGAGGGAGTGTCCGGAGATGCTGAAGTGGGCTCCCAGTCGGACCAACTCGGGCACCAGTTCTACCGAGCCGCCATAGCTGTGCAGCAGGAAGCCTCGGGGAAGCCTCGGCCGCTGGCGGAGGCATTCCATCAATGGGCCCCAAGCCTTCAAGCAATGCACCGTGACCGGAAGGCCGCGTTCCGAAGCCAGTGCCAGCTGCTGGTCAAGCACCTCGAGCTGGACCTCCAGAGGTGCCGGACCTTGCGGGCCAGTTCCCAGCTCGATGCACCGGTCCTGCGATTGATCGAGGATCCAACGGTCCAATCCCGCCTCACCCAATCCGGCGCGGGGCGTCTGGTCCAGACACTCGATCAGTGCGTCGCGCCACTGGGGAGATCGGTCGGAAACACGCCAGGGGTGCAGGCCGAAGGCGGGAATCACCGAGGGGCAAAGGGCTGCCAGCCGCCGAACCTCCGGCCAGTCGCCCTCGCAGGTTCCATTGACCACCATGCCAGCGATGCCCGCAGCGGCAGCGGTGGTCACCCATCCCAGCGGATCATTGCCCAACCGAGGATCTTGCAGGTGATTATGGGCGTCGAACCAGCGCATGGAGATCTCCCGTGGGTCCACAATGCCCCACACTGCTCGTCGGGGGAACCCTCCAATATCGAGGTCGTTTGAGTTTCACCGGAACCATGACATGTTGCGAAGTGCCGTTTTCGAAACTCAGTCGGACAACGGAGGCCGCAGTGGGTTACTTCGAACTCGGAATGAGCCAGGCGGCCTTGCAGGAATTGGATCAACTCCCCTCCGGAGACCAACTGGAGCCGGAGGTGTTGGAGTTGCGTTCGGTGATTCACCAGCAAATGGGGCAGTGGGCCGAGGCGGCCCAGGCATTCAAGGCTTTGTGTTCACGTCGGGATGCCGATGCCGAGCAGTTCATCGGGTGGGGCTGCTGCCTCTACGAACTCAGCGCCTACGAAGAAGCCCGGCAAGCCTTGCTGACAGCCCCGGAGCCCATCCGGCGCAACGGACTTTGGAATTTCCATTTGGCCTGTTACGAGGCTTTGGTCGGGCATCCGGAGGCCGCACGAGAACGGGTCGAATTGGCCATACGCATCGATCCCTGCCTCAAGCACATGGCCCAACAAAATACCCGACTGGGTCCGTTGCTCGGGCCCCTTCCCTGAGTTTCCAGCGAGAATGGGAAACTGCGGCCGCAATGCTTGCGTCGGATCGATCCGGTTGCGGACGTTCCATCGCTGCCCTCAACGCAAGGCGGGGGAACCGTCCGGACCCAAGTACTCGTAGAGGGGGCCATCCAGACCCCGGCCGGGCCAAGCCACCTGATTGACACCCTCTTGCTCCACGCCCACCAGCAAGGGCTCCACGAAAAGTCCCTCCGCCTCGAAGACCAGGAGATCGGCCCGCGACACCAAGCCTGAGCCGGTGTCATGGCAAGTCAGGGATGCGCTGAGACACAGTTCCCGTATCCGGCGGAGCTGGTCTCCTTCGATCTCGCCGGCTCGATGCAGCACCACCACCGGACGCGGCGCTGCGGTCAATTGCTGGAAGGGGCCATGGGCGAACTGGAGCAATTCCTGAAGGGTCGGGGCCGGTCGAAAGAGTCCCTCCACAAACTTGAAGGCCAGATTCTGGAGGTACTCGCTCAAATCCGGGGAGGCGAGCAACGCGAAGCCCCGACCGAAAACCTCGGGCTCCATGCGGGGCCAAGCGACGCGGCCCGCCGACCAGCCCGTGCGAAACGCTTGGGCCGCCTCAGCTCCGACGGTCTGAGGATCCCCGGACAAAACCCCTCCGGACAGAGCCCCCACCCAAAGCCGGGCCGCCAAGAATCCCAGTGCCGGACCCACCACCCGGATCAACAGGGTGTATTCGTCCTCCAGGGGAAAGCGAATCACCTCGGCACCTTCCTGCTCCAAGGTCTCCAGACATCGGGCACGGTCGAGTTTTCCGCCGCGAATCAACCCCTCCCGGCTCGCCGCAGTGAAGAGCACCGTTCCGGCGAAGGCGCCCCGGCATCCCAACGCGATGCGGGCATGGGCCGAGAGTCCCTGGCTGAAGACCACCAACGTGCGATCCTGCCAGCGGCAGCCAGAGTCCGTACTCAACAAGGCTCCGGTGGGCAGAAACTCCGCAGGGATGTCCGTGAACCGGTTGAGCAACCACACCAGGTATCGGGCGTGGGCCTCGGAACTGCCCAAACCCGTGGCTACCACACGCTGGGGACACTTCTGCGGTTGGGCCGCGCGCGCCGCCTCCGGGGAAGCAGCCCAGCTCTCCAGCAGGGCGGGAATGGACTCCAACCGTTCGCACAGGAGGGCCGCTCCGCGGTCCGAACAACTGGCCAATGAAGACGGCATCCCGGAGGCCTACGCCGGGAACTTGCAGAACGCAATGCGGCGGCGTGTCTTTCTGCCAGACACGGGGTGATCCTCCGGGGATGAGATGAGAACTTCTCGGCAGGGTTCCGCCTCAACGCCCCCCTCACAGGGGAGGCGTCGAAACCGAATTGGTGATCGCGGGCACGGAAGAAGACGCGGAAGCGGCAGCATTGGCTGGCACACCCGAAGGCAGCGAAGCCTTCACTGCATTGGTGACCGCCATCGCTGAAGCGGTGAGGGCCGTCGCTGTGGTCGCCGGAACTTCGCCTTCCACCCGCACGGTGAGACCCGGCCAAGCCATCCGGCGAAGCAACTCCGCATTCCAATTGGCCAAGCGGAAACAGCCATGGCTCTCGGTGCGACCGACGTCCTCGGGCTTGGGGGTCCCATGGATGCCATAGCCCGAGCGGTTGAGTCCGATCCAGGCGACACCCACCGGGTTGTTGGGCCCGGGCGGGATGCGCAACTTGCGACCCACGGTGCGCGATTCCGGGGACTCGGGGAAGACTTCCGGATCCCAGGTGTAGTCGGGGTTGGGCACGGTCACCGACACCTGAAGATCCCCCACCGGTCGCTTCTCCACACGCCGCGCAATGCTGCAGGGAAAATGCACGATCAATTCGCCACTGGTGTCGAACACCCGCAGGAACCTCCCGGCGAGGTTGATGCGAATGAGACCGGCACGACGGGCGGGGACCGGAGGGATGGCGGGCAAGGTCAATTCCAGTCCTTCCATTGGCTGAGCCCAGTCCACAGCGGAATTGAGACGGCGCAGCAATCCTGGATGGGCTTGAAACCGCTCGGCCAGACGCTCCAGCAAGGTCTCATGCTCCAGACCAGCAACCTGCGATTTTCCCACCCAGGTCTCGGGCACGGGAGCCAGCCGCAGGAGGTCGTTGGCGCTGACACGATAGGAGATTACGGGAGGCCGCCGGAGGATCAGAACCTTGCGGGTGTTCCGATCCAGCCAACCGGTTTGTTCCAACCCCTGCTGCCGTTGAAAGGCCTTCAATGCCGCCGCGGTCTGGGCTCCTCCCACACCGTCGATCGAGCCCGAAGAAAACCCCAGGCCCGCCAAGGCGATTTGCGCCTCCAGATAGTTGGTGGCTCCGCGAGATTCCCACGCCGACAGGGTGTTGGAGGACGACAGAGAAAGTGATGGCCCAGAAACCCGGAGGATCTGAGTGGACAAGGTCACTGGGGCCGAGGTGATCCCCACCAACGGAGACACGGCGTTGGAAGCCACCGACAGCGGGGCCAGAACCGTGGCAGGCACCGAGGCCAGCGGGTTCACCGGAGCCAGCGCCGCAGCGGGCTGTGGCGGAGTCGGTGGGGGTGGCACCGTCGTTGGCAGTGCTCGGGTTGGTACTGGGGTCGGGGTCGGATCGAGCGAAACGGTGGGAGGCTCTGTGAGCACTACAGGCACCGGTTTCGAAGCGGCCCCCTCTCCGGGGCTTAGCACCCGCCACACGCCCCAGGCCAACACCCCGACCAGCGCCAGCAGCAGCATCTTCGGCGCGAGAGCCCGGCGGGGCTGCGCTCGGGACGATTCGGTTCGGGACTTCGAGGCCATGGAGCCGGATCAGAACTTCGGTTCAGACATCGATCAACGGTCCGCCCCCGTCGTCATCCCGCTTTTTGGGCCGACGGCGCCCGGTCGATCCGCGAATGTTCCCCTGGAACTGGACCTTGGATCCGCGCCCCAGGAATCCGTTGACCACCAACGAAACGAGACTGATGACCACCCCACCCCAGAAGGCAGACCTGAATCCGTCCACCACGAAGCCCGGTTGAAGCATGCCACCCACCAAACTCAGGAGCACCGCATTGATGACCAACACGAAGAGACCCAGGGTGACGATGAGCAGTGGGAGCGAGATCAACATGAGGAGCGGCCGCACGAAGGCATTGAGCAAGCCCAGCAGCAGCGAGGCTTCCAACAAGGCACCGAACGACTGGTGATGGATCCCATCCACCCAGACGTCCGCCAACAAAACGCCGATGGTCGTCACCAACCAGCGTTGCAGGAACTTCACCAAACCCTCCGGCATAATGTTGAGCCTAGCCCGAAGACCTCCCCGGAGTCAGTCGCCTTTCTTGGCATCCCGGGCCGGCGCCTCCAAGGCCATGAGCTCAAAGAACTCCGCGGCCGTGACCACCCGAACTTTCGGAGGCAGCGCCTCGATCGTCCGTCCGATGGCCCCCATTGGTCCCCCCGTGTTTCGGAAAGACCAGGCGTGGGCATTGACCAAGGCGAAAGCACCCGGGCCAGCCTCCGCTCCCGAAGGAAGCTTCCCAATGGCCTCGGCAACACCGATCGGCAGGGAGTCCGGACGCAAGGCTCCCGCACGGTCCTTCAATTCCCACAGCAGAAACCGGTAGGACACACTGGGTTTGCCCCGGTGCCAGCGCACCGCACCCTGTCCGCGATTGTAAGGGGCGTAGTCCTTGTAGAGGACCCCCGTTACTTCCGGCTGCGCCAACCAAGGGTCCGATTGATCCTGACCTCCGTCCGCGTTGAGCAAGGTGACTAGCGGCCAATCGACTCGGGCGACGGCCCGGGCCGTCTCGGCGGCAGCTGCCGGGCGGTCGGGCAAGGGGCCCGGAAACTGGTATCCGTAGCCGCTGGGGCCGGCGATGAACTCATCCCGGGGCGTGGCTGTACGGAGAAGATGTCTCAAAATGCGAGGGGCCATGACGAAGGCCTCGGGCGGCATCTCCCAAGTCACGGCAAACCGGCCCCGCAATGGACTGCCCCAAAACCCAGGATCCTCCGCGAAACGCCCGCCCACCCATTGCAAGTTGTCCCCATCGCTCACCACGAAGGCCACCACCCGCTCCCCGGACTGACGCGGCTGAGGTTTTACCGGCCGGGGCCGAGCTGGCAGGGCCACCGGGAGATGGCGGAGCGCCGACAAATTCAAGGACCAGTCGGCCGGGATCACCGCACCGCCGCCCCGGCTCACCTCGCGCACGAACTCCAATTCATCCCGACCCCACCCAAAGACTCGGGTGTGAGGCCCGAGCGCCTGGATCTGACGGATGCGCTCGGCCGACGGTTCGTCATAGACCGTCCAGGCTCCCAAACTGATGGCCAGATCGCGCAGGTGCAGGGCCTTGGTGGGATCCTGATGGACCATCACCCCACGAGCCACGCGGGACTCGGACTCGGCCCACAGGGCGGCGGTCGAGCGGGAACGGGCATCGGCCAATACCGGCAACCCTTCGGCCACCAGGCGTTCCACCAGCGAGGGATCGGCCACCACCGCCCGATTCAAGCCAGCCAGCGTAGTGGCCCCATTGAGCGACTCGGATCCCACCTCACCGATGACCAAACCGGAGAAGGCCGCCTTGTGAGCCCGCAGCAATGGCCAAGGGCCGCTGGATTCCCGCAGCGTCCACCCCTCGGTGCGCAGTTCATCCAAGATCCGGGCGTTCATGCCCGGCCCCTGGACCCAAACCACCGCCCCCGTGCGATTGAGCCCTCCCTGGAGGGACGCCAAGAGCACACTCTCCGCACCACTGAGCCCTCGGGGATCAATCACCCACAGTTCACGGGCCAGCCCGTGGACCGGAGACAGTGCCCACCCGTGGGCCAGCCCATAAACCACGATCAGCAACCGGAAGAAGGCCAACCTGCCCGACCCGCCGCGTCGCCCGAAGATCGAGAACGAGTTCATGCTTTGGCCGAGTCACCGCTCAAGGAGAGCAGCAAGCGTCGAATTTCCTGGATGCGTCCCTTGGGGTCGCGCTTGGACAACCGCGGGAACTGGCCTCCCACCGTCACCAGACTTCCCCGATGCATGAGCTTCACCTTGCCCTCGGTGACCTCCACCGACGTGACCCGGCACTCGGCGGCCAAGAGCCGCAACTCATGGGTTTGCAGCAGCAAATCCACCGGTCCAGGCGAGGGACCGAAGCGATCCCGAAGTTCCTGACGCAACCCTTCGACCCCGGCCTTGTCGGCGACCTGGGCCAACTTGCGGTACACCTCGACCCGCTGGGCCGGTTCGCGCACGTAATCCAGCGGCAGGTAGGCCGGGAACTTGCGCCCGTCGTCCTCTTCCACCGCCCGCCGGGAGGCCGAGGAAGACCGACCTCGGGGAGGTTCTTCATCCGGATCTTCCCAGTAGGTGGCCACACATCCGTCCCTGGGGATGGAAATGTTCAGGGACGGGGCGCAGTCGGATTTGGAGCGCCGGATTTCGGTCTTGGCGGCACCCTCCTCACCGGGATTGGTGGCCAGGAAATCCAGCGACACCCGGACCTCGACCCGCGTCCGGACCGTCTCACCCTTCAACACCGAGATGCTCTGGCCCAGCAACTGGCAGTACAGGTCGAAGCCCACCGCAGTGATATGGCCGCTTTGCTGCTGACCCAGAAGATTGCCCGCACCACGAATTTCCAGGTCACGCATGGCGATTTTGAAGCCGCTACCCAGCGCGCTGTACTGCTTGATGGCACTCATCCGCTTGCGGGCCTCGGTCAGCAATTGGGCATGGCGCGGCAGCAGCAGGTAGCAGTAGGCCTGGTGCTTGTAGCGACCCACGCGACCGCGGAGCTGATAGAGTTCGCTCAGACCGAAACGATCGGCCCGGTCGATGATCATGGTGTTGGCATTGGGGATGTCTAAGCCGCTCTCGATGATGGTGGTGCTGACCAGCACATCGGCCTCGCCGTTGACGAAGCGCGTCATGACCTTTTCCAAATCGTCGTCGGCCATCTGCCCGTGGCCCACCAGAATCCGGGCATCGGGCACCAAGGTCTTCAACTTCAGAGCCACATCCTCGATGGTGGAGACCCGATTGTGCAGGAAGTACACTTGGCCTCCCCGGTTCAACTCCCGTTGGATGGCGTCGCGGATCACCCGCTCATCGTAATTGCCCACGATGGTCTCCACCGGCAACCGGTCCTGCGGCGGCGTCTCGAGCGTGCTGAGGTCGCGGGCCCCCGTCAGGGCCAGGTACAGGGTTCGAGGAATCGGAGTCGCGCTGAGAGTCAGCACATCCACGGTCCGGCGCAGCAGCTTGAACTGCTCCTTGTGCTTCACGCCGAACTTCTGCTCCTCATCCACGATCACCAGTCCGAGGTCCTTGAAGATCATGTCTGCCGAAACGATCCGGTGGGTGCCGATGACGATGTCTACCGCACCGACGGCCGCGGCTTCCATCACCGCCTTCTGCTGCTTGGCCGTGCGGAAGCGGCTCATCAATTCGATGCGCACCGGGTACTCCGCCATGCGCTCGCGGAAATGGTTGTAGTGCTGCTGCGCCAGCACCGTGGTGGGCACCAGCAACGCCACCTGCTTGCCGCCCATCACCGCCTTGAAGGCTGCCCGGATGGCCACCTCGGTCTTGCCAAAACCCACGTCGCCACAAATGAGGCGATCCATCGGCTTGGGGAGTTCCATGTCCACCTTGGACGCCGCAATGGCCTTGACCTGGTCGGGCGTCTCCTCGAATTCAAAACTCGCCTCGAACTCCCGCTGCCACGGGGTGTCGACCGAAAACGGATGGCCCGGCTGAGTGGCCCGCGCCGCCTGCACGGAAAGCAATTCGGCCGCCAGATCCCGCACCGACCGCTGGGCCTGCTCCTTGGCCTTGGTCCAACGGGTGCCACCGATGGTGCTGAGTTGCGGACGCGCCTTGCCCGCGCCCACGTACTTGCTGACCAGGTGCGCCTCGGTCACCGGCACGTAGAGCTTGGGAGCCTCGTCGTGGCTGGAGCTCGCCGCGTATTCGATCACCAGACATTCCTGCCCCCCGCCCGAGGCGCCTGCCTGACGCGGGGGCAATGTCTTGAGGCCGCGGTAAATCCCAATGCCGTACTGGAGATGCACCACAAAGTCTCCAAGGTCGAAGTCGGTGAAATCCACCTCGAAGGCATTGCGCACCGACTGCGCATGATGCGACTTCAGGCGCCGCGGCCGGGATACCTTGTAGCGCCCGTAGATCTCCGCGTCTGAGATCACCACTCGTCGGGCCATTTCGCACAGAAACCCGCGCGAAAGGGTTCCAGAAAGGACCTCCGGGACCGACGACGACGCGGACCCCTCGGCAGCCTCGGTTCCATGGGAGGGCAGGAGTTCGCGCCACAGCTCTCCAAAGCGTTGAAGCTCGCCCGCATTGTTGCAAAAGACCTGAAGGTGGTAGCCCTGCCGCAACCACCGCTGCATTTGTTGGAAGAAAGTCCGGCGCTGCTCCTCCGCGACCTGAGGTGCAGGCAAGGTCGATCCGATGGGACGGAACGCGTCGAGCGATTCGAGCTGCAACCCTGCGGGATCGCGACCGGGCTCCGGGACGGAATCCTCAACTCGGATCCACAAACCCCCAGAGGTCTGCACCCGCAGTTGCAGGGCTTCCCAAGGCTCATGGAACCTATCCCCCTCCCGGACCTGACTGGCATGGTGTTCTGCCTGAAGGGCCAGCGCCTCAGGCCCGCAGACCACCACCAGCGCCTCCGGACCCCAGTGCGCATCGAGTGCAGCCACCGGGGGAGCTGGCGCCTCGGACCCGGCCTTGGGACGCAGCAAGCTCAGCTCACCGGCCGGCGGAATCACACACGAGTCGATGGCATCCCGACGGGTCTGGCGGTGGGGATCGAATTCGCGCAGTGACTCCAGTTCATCTCCGAAGAACTCCAACCGCACAGGCCAGGGGCGATTGAGGGGCCACAAATCCACGATGCCGCCGCGCCAGGACAGCTCTCCCTTGTGGGAGACTTGAGCCTCGGGCTCATACCCCTGCGATTCCAGCCATTCGATGAGGTCCAGCGGATTGACCGTCTGTCCCCGACCCAGGGTCCGAGTCCGGGAGTCGAGGTCGGCCGGGGTGAAGGTACGCTGCTGCAGGGCCGTTACCGAAGTGACGACCAGTCGGCCTGTCGGAGGGGACCCATCCAACCGCCGCAGGGCAATTAGCGTTTCGAGTCGTTCACTGATGATGTCCGCATGGGGCAATCGGGAATCCTGAGGCAAGGTCTCCCAGGCCGGGAAGAACTGCGGACGCTCCCCGTCCAGCCAGGTGGCTGCATCGGCATGCAACTGTTCCTGGCTCCTCAGCGTGTCCGTGATGGCCACGACGTGGCGGTCCGGATAAAGCCGATGCATCACAGCCACCAGCCACGCCTGAGCTGCCGGAGCCACACTCTCCAGACTCACGACCCCGCCGGTCTCGACCTTTTGGCGCAGCAACTCGACGGCCGGCGATTTCAGCCAGCCTTGCAACACGGTGGGGGGTACGGGATCCAAGCCCGGAAAGGATACCGTCAAACTGTCGGATGGCGATTTTGGAATTGAGCCGAAGGGCGATGCGTTGCCCGATCCCCTCATGTCATCGACTGCGTGCGTAGAAATCCGGGACCAGACCGGAGCCATGGCCCAAGTGCTGCCCGAACTCGGCGGATGGCTGGTCCGATATCAAAGACCCCTCTCCGGCCATGGCATCGTGGACGCATTGTATCACGATGACGCGGTCATTGCCCGATACCCCCGCGAGATGTGGGCGGGCAGCCCCCTGCTCTTTCCGGTGGTGAGCTACAACCACGTGCCCGGCGCCGACAACCATTACCCCTGGGCCGGCCAGAACCACCCAATGCCACCCCATGGATTCGCCCGGAAAACTCCCTGGAAGGTCACCGCCCAAGAAACTGACCAAGTCGAACTCGAACTCACCGACAACGACGCCACACGGGCGGTGTTTCCCTTCGCCTTCCGCTATCGCCTGACCTACCGGCTTCAAGCAGGCCGGCTGCATTGGCAGCAAATCATCGAGAATCTCTCCCCGGATCCCATGCCCTTCGGCGTCGGATTTCATCCGTATCTGCCAATGCCGCTGAGCGCAGGATCGAAGCGGAGCGACTGCATTATCCGTATTCCCCGAGCCACCCGTTTCAATCCGATTGGACGAGGCGAGGCCTATTTTTCCGAACCATTCCCCGAACAAGAATTCCCGGCCACCGTGGACACCGGATCCACCCTGCTCTTGGGAGAACTTCGGACCCAAGAATTGGCCTTGGTCGACCGGGCAGCCCGTCTGGAAGTGGTGCTCAACTGGGAAGGCGCACCGGCCTATCGCTTCTGCGCGCTCTGGTCGCGGACGCCATCGGAAAATTTCTACTGCCTGGAACCCTGGACCTGCCTGCCCAACGCCTTCAGCCGACCGGACGATCGGGAACTTCAAATCCTGGCGCCCGGCCAATCCTTTCAAGCATCCATGTGGATGGAAGTTCGTCCCTGCTGACGCAGGCATCCCTCGGGCACAAAAACGCCCGGAACGGCGCAAAAGCCATTCCGGGCATTTCCGGCCTCCGCGATCCAGAATCGCTTTAGATGCCGTGGAAGTTCGGCAAGTGCAGCTTCTCGCCCCCGCGCATCGCGCTCTCGTGCGCCAGAATGCCAACGAGCGTCCAGTTCACCGACTGGTGCAAGTCGGGGAAGCTCGGGCGGTCTTCGAGAACGCTCATCACGAACTCGTGGGCCAAGTGCGGATGGCTGCCGCCATGGCCGCTGCCCTGCAGGAAGCTCAGGTGGACGTTCTCGCTCATGTCGTAGACACCCTTCGTCGTGAACGGACGAATGGCCTCGGGCAACAAGTGGGCGTAGTCGGGAATCTTCACCTTCTCCACGGACTCACCGCCGAGGTGCAACACCGGGTCGTCGTGCTCGGTGAGCTGCCATTCGAAGGAAGTCTTGGAGCCGTAGCAGTCGAAGCTTTCCTGATACTGGCGCGCAGAATCGAACAAGTACCGGGTCACTTCACCGGCCACATCCTGGCTGCGAACCTTGAACTGCGCCGTCTCGAAGGCAAACGGCGACCCGTACTTGGCGATGCGGGACTCGGCGATGCGACCCGAACCCAAACAAGAGACGAACTCCGCCTCACCGTTGACGATGCCCAGGCACGGGCTGACGCAGTGCGTGGCGTAGTGCATCGGGGGCAAGCCCTCCCAATATCCGGGCCAGCCATCCATGTTCTGGAGGTGGCTACCGCGGACGAATTGGATGCGGCCCAGTCGGCCGGTGTCGCGCAGTTCCCGCACGTACAAGTACTCCCGGCTCCAGACCACCGTCTCCATCATCATGTACTTCTTCCCGCTCTCACGGGCAGCCTTCACGATCTCGCGGGCTTCCTCAACGGTGGTACAAGCCGGCACCGTGCAAGCCACATGCTTGCCCGCACGCAGGGCGGCGATGGCCTGAGGCGCATGCAAATGGATGGGCGAGTTGATGTGCACCGCATCCACCGACGGATCGCGGATCAAATCCTCGAACGACGTGTAGCGCTTCTCCACTCCGAAGGCATTGCCCACCGCATCCAGCTTGTCCTGGGAACGCTGGCAAATGGCGTACATCTCCGCATGGGGATGGCGTTGGTAGATGGGAATGAACTCGGAACCGAATCCGAGTCCGACGATGGCGATATTGAGTTTGCGGCTCATGGCAGGGAAAGAGTGCAGCACGGCACGTCACTGACGAAAACCGCGCTGAGAACAGCTTCAAATCAAACGCCCCCATCCCCCACCCGGCAACGCGAAACTGGCTCCAACTAAAACCACCTCATCCGAACGAGTCTGATCCAGAGCCTGTCCCGCTCCGTCAACACCCACCCGCTCACCCCGGGCGGCAGCGGGATCGGGCCGGAGCGAGCATTGGAACGTCGACACCCTGATCCCCCTCGCGCGATAGCGCGATAGCCCAACTGGCCCCAACGTTCCCTGCGAGTGCAGGACCGATCCCGCGGAGCCCCCACCGCCAACAAGCCCCAGGCGCCAGCCCCAGCACTCTGCCACCGCAAAACAGGTGATAGCCCCCGGGAGTATGCGGCGTTCCTTCAGAACGCACCGATTGTGCGCCATACCCGGGGTTTCACCCCGGGCTGGTAAGCGGTGCCCCGTTGGGGCACACCGAACGCCTCACCTATCCAGAGGCTTCCTGCGCCCCCACGCCCCCACCACAACACACCGGGTCAACGATGATTGTTTTCCTCAACGGCGACCATCAAACCATCCCATACTGGGACAAGAGTCCGTTCCTCCGAAACCCCAAAACCCAACACCAGGCTCACCCAAAAATCCCCCGCTCCGTCACCACCCACCCGCTCACCCCGGGCGGCAGCGGGACCGGACCGGAGCGAGCATTGGAAGCGATCAAACCCCTCCCCTCGCGCACAGCGCGAAAGCCTCACCCTACCCCGAGCTTCCCTGCGAGCGCAGGACCGATCCCGCAGAGCCCCGTCGAGGCACTGATCCCCAGCGCCAGCCCCGGCATTCAGCCACCGCAAAACAGTCGAGAGCACCCGGGGGTATGCGGCGTTCCTTCAGAACGCTCCGGTTGTGCGCCATACCCGGGGTTTCACCCCGGGCTGGTATGCGGTGCCCCGTTGGGGAACTCCAAACGCCTCACCTACCTGCGAGCGTAGGCCCGGACCCGCAGAGCCCCGGCACCCACGACACACCCCAGAGTCCGTCCCCTGTCGGGTCAATCCCGCCGATCCAACCCGGGCGGCATCTCGAGCCAAAGAGCCTTCAGGGACGCATTGATGTCCCGGATGAAGAGCAGCAGCGAAGCGATCAACGACAAGAGGCACAGCGTGAACACCACCGCAATCACCACCGACGCGTCGCAGCGGACCCACGCCGTGAAGAAGAGGGTGATCACCAGCACCGCGGCCAAGAGAGCACTCGTCGAAGCCAACGCGATCGCTGCGCGAAGAACCCGCGCCCGGCGAGCGAGGATTCGCAACTGCGCCAGCATGGAAGACCGTTTGGCCTCGGAGGACGACTCAAGACCCGCGGCCAAAGCCCGGGACCGATCAATGACCCGACCAAAGCGATTGGTCATCGTCAACAGCAGCAGCCCAACACCGGAGATCAGAATCACCGGGCCGATGGCCAGTTGCAGGATGGAAGCGATATCAGGCATGCGCCCAAGCAGCCTGAGGGGAGCACCCCACGAAGTCCATGACCTCAAGAAACCCCCAGACGCAGACCGACGCAGCGCAGCCCTACAGCCCGCCATCGACGTCCTCGTGACATTCAAAGACCCACTCAGCGTCGATAAGCCTCGGCCAACAAAGTCACCGGATGAGCCACCCGCAGCTCGAGCCCTCGATCCCGACAACCATTGATCAATTGCAGCAGACAACCGGGATTGCCCGTAGCCACCACCTGAGCCCGCGTAGTAACGATGTGATTCACCTTCCGCTCGAGCAACTGGCCCGCCATCTCGGGCTGCGTCAAGTTGTAGATGCCGGCACTGCCGCAACACCAGGAGGCTTCAGGCAGTTCCACCAGACGCACCCCAGGAATCGCCCGCAACAACGACCGAGGCTGCGCAGAGACCTTCTGTCCATGACAGAGGTGGCAGGATTCGTGGTAAGTGACCACTTGCTGCGGGGCACCGGCCGCGGTCGGCGACTCGATCCCGGTGAATGCCAACCACTCATGGATGTCCTTCACCTTCGCATCCCAAAGCCTGGCCCGTTGGACATAACGGGGATCATCAGCCAACAAGCGTGCGTAATGCTTGAGATGGGAACCACAACCCCCCGCGTTGCTAATGATCGCATCGAAGGATTCAGGCGGGAATTGTTCGATGTTTCGCCGGGCCAATTCCTGGGCCATCTCCCACTCGCCATTGTGCGCATGGAGCGATCCACAGCAATGCTGGTCAGGCGGGGTGATCACCTCACAACCATTGCGGGCGAGGACTTCCGCCGTATCGCGGTTGACGTCACTGAAAATCAAGTCCTGGGCGCAACCGGCCAAGAGCGCCACACGGTAACGACGAACCCCCTGAGCGCGAGTCACCGGAGCGACCAGATCCTCGGTCCACCGGGCTTGCACCGGTGGGGTCATGGCTTCCAGTTCCCGGAGACGCCGGGGCAACAGCCGAGTCAGGCCCAGAGCCCGGACCGCCGACTGAAGTCCCAAGCCCTGCCAAAGTTGCATCACCCGACCCAAGAGCTTGAGCCGGTTCAGGTCCATGAAGAGCCCCCGAAGACTCAACGTCCGGATCAACGACCGACCGGGAGTAGCCAACACCCGGGAAGCCTCCGCCTCAGCCCGCGCCCGCTCGAAGAGTTCCGCATAGTCCACCCCCGCCGGACAGGCCGTCATGCAGGCCAGGCATCCGAGGCAGTAGTACATCTCGTCGGCGAAAGTCTTGGTCGGCTCCAGACGCTCATCCGCGATGGCCCGCATCAGAGCGATCCGCCCCCGCGGCGAATGCCGTTCCAGCTTCGTCGCGTCGTAGGTGGGACACGTCGGTAGGCACAGCCCGCAATGCATGCATTGCTGGACCACCGAGTAATCCAGGTTTTTCAGGTGCGAGGAAGACGACGGTGAGGAGGCCATGAGGTCAGTGGTTGAGGACTGGGCTGTTTCAAGACTGCGCGGCCGCGGCACGGACCGCCTCCAATTCTTCCCAGCGGGAATAGAGCGTGGCCACCCCGGCCTTGGCGGTCTCCAGCTCTGCCAAAAGCGCCTGCATCCGGGCTCCATTCTTGCGCACGAATTCCGGATCCAAAAACTGCGACTCCCGCTCAATCACCTGAGCCTCGGCCGACTGGATCACCGCCTCGATGCCCTCCAACTCCCGCTGCTCCTTGAAGCTGAGTTTGCGGACCTTGCCAGCTTTTGGCGTCGAAGCCGACCCCGCGAGCTTGAATTCACGGCCACCGCTCCCGGAACCCGAAGCGGCCCGACGACGCTTCTCCAAATAATAATCGTAGTTGCCCTCACTGAAGGTCACCTGCCCCTCGCCCTCGAAGGCCAGAATTCCCGTGCACACCCGATTGAGGAAATACCGATCGTGACTCACCACCAGCACGCACCCGGGAAAGAGCGTCAGCGCCTCCTCGAGAATCCGCATGGTTTGCAAGTCCAGATCGTTGGTCGGTTCGTCGAGGACCAGGAAATTGCCGCCCCGCTTGAGCACCCGCGCCAACAACAGCCGACTGCGCTCGCCCCCGCTGAGGTGCTTCACCTGGGTGGTGATACGGTCATCGGTGAAGAGAAACCGCTTGAGATAGCCTCGCAGGGAGAGTTTCTCATCACCCCACTGAACCCATTCAGTACCGTCACTGACTTCTTCCAAGACAGTCCGCTCTTCGTTCACCCGAAGTCGGCCCTGATCGACGTAATTGAAGCGCGTCAGGGAACCGATGCGCACCTCCCCCTCGGTGGGCGGCATCTCACCCAACAGGATGCGCAGCAAGGTCGTCTTGCCCAACCCATTGCGGCCGGTCACTCCGATACGGGTGCCCCCCGCGAAATTCAGACTGAGATCGGAGAAGAGACGACGCCCCCCGAACTCCATGCCCACGCCCTCGATTTCCACCACCCGGTTGCCCAAGGGCGGCGGCGGCGGGATGACCAATTCCATCTCGGATTCGGAAGGCGGCGGACCCGCACTCTCGGCGGCGGAAAACCGATCCAGACGCGCCTGACTCTTGCTCGTCTGGGCCTTGGGACGACGACGCACCCACTCGATCTCGCGCCGCAGGAACATCTGGCGCTTGTGTTCGGTCACCTCCTCGGTGGCCAGCTTCTCGGCCCGCTGAAGCAAGTATTCCGAGTAGTTGCCATCGTAGCGTTCAAACTTGCCGTTGCGCAGCTCGACGATGGTGGTGGCCACCGAATCCAGGAAATGCCGGTCATGGGTCACCACCAACAAACCACCGGAGTAGCCCGCCAAAAACTCGGTGATCCACTCCACCGATTCGGTGTCCAAATGGTTCGTGGGCTCATCGAGCATCAGAAAATCCGGCCGGGCGATCAGGGCCCGGGCCAGGGCCACGCGACGCCGTTCTCCACCCGACAACTGGCCGATCTGGCGCTCATCGGGCGGGCAGCCCAATTGGTTAAGGGCCGTGCGGACCCGGGAGTCGACCGTCCAACCCTCGAGTTGCTGGATGCGCTCCTCCAGATGGTCGTGGCGACTGGAATACCCCGGGAGATTCTCGAACTCATGGATGAGGGAGAGGACATGGCGAGCTCCATCGCGTGCGGCCTCGAGAACCGTGAGATTGGAATCGAGTTCAAAGGCCTGGGACAAATACCCCGTGACCAGATCCCGGCGCCGAGTGATCACCCCGTCATCGGCCTCGGTTTCATTGGCCAAGAGCCGCATGAAGGTCGATTTGCCGGCACCATTGCGACCCACGAGTCCGATGCGGTCGCCCGCCGACAGGGCCAGTGAGGCCCGGTCCAAGAGGGCTCGGTCGTTGATGTTCAGGACCAGGTCCTGAGCGGAGATAAGCACGCCTTCGTTCACAATGAGGTCAGGACCTTACACGAGACTCGGCCGCGGAGCCATGGACGCTTTCAGCTTTCCCGCTGCCCGCCGCCGATCGGCACGCATTGGATTCCCAGGAACGGCGCCACTCCACCGCCTCGACATTGAACAGGGCGGTGCGACGCTTGGCTCCTGCGCATGGTCCCCCGCCCCACCACCAATGATGCTCCGCTTCGATCGTGCCTCTACGAGGCTCGGGTGATGCACAATCGTCTCGAACCCCGGGTGCACCATTTCGAATACGGGATCTTCCTCGCCTGCCTCGACCTCGACGAATTGGACGCCCTGGATGCCCGCCTGCGGTTCTTCAGCCGCAATCGGCGCAATTGGTTGGAGTTCCGGGATTCCGACCATCTTCCCTATCCGGAGAGTTCTGGACCCACGAGCCACGAAAACAGGACCCCCAAACCCGACATCAAACGGGCCCTCCAAGCGTGGCTTGAGCAGCAAGGAGTCCGCCTGACGGACAACGACCGTGTCCTGCTGGTGACCCTGCCCCGGATCGCTGGCTACGTGTTCAACCCAGTGAGCTTCTACTTTTGCACCAAGCCCTCGGGCGACGCGCTCTGCGCCGTGGCTGAAGTGGGCAACACGTTCGGCGAATTGAAGCCCTACCTGGTGCCCCTCCAAGCCGCCCCAAGCGGCCAAGATGGCCCGGGTTTCCGCTGTGTGGTGCCCAAGCATTACTACGTGTCGCCTTTCACCGCGCTGGATGTCTGCTTCGATTTCCAACTCCGGACTCCGGGCCCTCGCCTGCGCATCGCCGTCAACGACGTCAGCGAAGGTCGCAACCTGCTGCTCACCACCCTGAACGGATCCCAACGACCGATCACCGACCGGGAGATCCTCCGCTTGAGCCTCCGCTACCCACTGGTGACCCTGAAGGTCATCAGCGCGATCCATTGGCAGGCGCTCCGGCTTTGGCTCAAACGGGTGCCTTGGTACGCCAAGTCCCATCGACGCGACTTGCAACGGGGGGTCTTCCGGGCCCACTCGTCCCTCGCACATCCGGATTCCAATTCCGGACCCAATCCCTCGACCAAGCCCGGATAATGCAAATACTGAGGTTGTGGATCTGGCAAATCCGCTCAGAATTGAACTTTCGAATTTTATCATGAGCCGCACCCATCCCGAGTCGATCCTTCCGACGTTTGCCGCCGCATCTGCCGCATCCGCCGGGAATCCTTCCGACGGAGTTTCGCAGGCCACCCAGAATCCGACGTCGCCTCGGTGGCTGGAGTCCCTCGCCCAGAATCTCGTCACCTCGCTTTTCCAGCCCATGTCCAAGGGGCACATGCGGATGGTGCGTCCGGATGGATCGACCCGCGAATTCGGCACTCCCGGTCAGACTCCGTCCGCGGAGATCCACCTGCGGCGTTGGCGTTTCTTCACCCGCTGCGCCATCAACGGCGACATCGGCTTCGGTGAGGCTTATCAAGACGGTGACTGGGAGACGCCCGACTTGGCCGCCGTGATCGCTTGGTTCTGCGCGAACGTCGAACAGGCCCCCTCGATGTCGGGCTCGGCCCGGAAGCGACTGCGCTTCACGCTCCTGAATGCCGCCAACTACCTGCGGCACTTCCTCAACCGCAACTCCCTGACCGGTTCCCGCTCCAACATTGCAGCCCACTACGATCTGGGGAATGCGTTCTATTCGCAGTGGCTCGATGCCACCATGACCTACTCGTCGGCCTTGTTCGAATCGCCCGATCAATCCTTGGAGGCCGCCCAGACCGCCAAGTACGAGCGGCTGGCCCAGGAGCTGCGCCTGAAGGCGGGCGATCATTTGCTGGAGATCGGCTCCGGGTGGGGCGGAATGGCCAGCCATGCGGTGCACCGGCATGGAGTCCGAGTGACCACGATCACGTTGTCTGAGTCACAGGCTGCCTACTGTCGGGAACGCTTCGAGAAGGAGGGCATCGCCGACCGGGCGGAAGTGCGGGTCATCGATTATCGACTGCTGACCGGCCAATTCGACAAGATCGTCAGCATCGAAATGATGGAAGCCATCGGCGATCGGTACCTCGAGACATACTGCCAGAGCGTCCAACGCCTGCTCAAGCCCAACGGAATCTTCGCCGCCCAGTTCATCACCTATCCCGACTCGCGTCATGCCGAGTTGCGGCGCAGCGTGGACTGGATCCAGAAGCACATCTTCCCGGGCTCCCTGTTGCTTTCACTCAATCGGGTGAACCAGTCGATGCAGCGGACCGGGTGTCTCCACCTCCACAGCCTCCACGACATGGGCCTCGATTATGGACGCACCCTTAGCCACTGGCGCGTGCGCTTCAATCAGGGCCTCGACGCCGTGCGCACTCAGGGTTTCGATGATCACTTCATCCGCACGTGGAACTACTACCTGGCCTACTGCGAGTCGGCCTTCCTCTGGCGGAACATCAGCGTGGTGCAAGCCACTTGGACAGCTCCCAACAACCGCAGCCTGATGTCGGCGTGAGTCAGGAAGGGCTCACCGCATGAACCTGCCTACCCCACTGATTCTGATCCTTCTGGGATTGGTGTTCGTGGTGGCGGAAATGGTGTCGACCTTCCTGGTCGCCCGTCGTCTTCAGAACTTCGGCATCGTGGACATCATCTGGTCCGCGGGTTTCACCCCATTGGTGTTCCTCTACCTCCTGGCCACGGCCTGGCAGGACCGCTTGCTGCCCGCCGGCGGGAGCGATTTGCAGGGGGCACTGATTTCCCGTCTCCCCCTGACCTTCATGGTCACCCTCTGGAGCCTGCGGCTCGGCCTGCACCTCCTGATCCGGGTGCGAGCTCACCATCCGGTGGAGGATGTCCGCTACGCCCAACTTCGGAAGGAATGGGGAGCACAAACCGACCGGAAAATGCTGGGCTTCTTCCTGCTTCAGGGAGCCTTGCAAGTGGTCCTCTCCGCGCCGTGGTTGATCAGCAGCCTTCGGCCACCCACGGAGCGATCCGGATGGGTCGGCGGTTGCTTCTGGCTTGGCCTCCTGCTCTGGGCTGTGGGCATCTTGGGCGAATCCCTGGCAGACCGCCAATTGGCCCGATTCCGTGCCGATCCCGCGCGTCGCGGTCAGGTCTGCCAGGAGGGTTTGTGGCGGTACTCCCGTCATCCCAACTACTTCTGCGAGTGGTTGGTCTGGCTGGGCTATGGCGTCTTTGCACTGGCCAGCCCCTGGGGCTGGATCGGACTTTTGGCGCCGGCGCTGATGTACCACTTCTTGGTCAACGTCACCGGCGTTCCCATGACCGAGGCATTGTCGGTGAAGTCCAAGGGTGAGGCCTACCGTCGATACCAGCAGACCACCAACGCCTTCTTCCCCGGACCACCCCGCCACGGATGACCTCCGTGGGTCACCCGGTTGCGACAATCCAGGATCCAGGATTGCGTCGGGCCTCATGAAACCAACAGCTCTGCCCCATTGACGATCGTCCCGTCGGGCCGGAGGTTTGAGGGAGCATACAGCGCGACCATGAGCACCGTCACCATTGCCCCGCCGCCCACGACTTCGGGACCGCCTCTGCAGCGAGAGACAACCGCCGGGAATTACTTCGTAGCCAATTATCCTCCGTTCGCCTTCTGGAGTGCCGATGCCGTTCCAGCCTTCCACCAGACTCTGGATCAGGCGCCTCAACCCGGCGTGCCGCTGGGGCTCTACGCCCACATCCCCTTCTGCCGGAAGCGATGCCACTTCTGCTACTTCCGCGTCTACACCGACAAGAACGCCGACGACATCAAGGCCTACCTGGATGCCCTGCTCAAAGACCTCGCTTCCTATGCACCCAAGGCGATGATCGGCGGACGAAAACCCCGCTTCATTTACTTCGGTGGAGGCACTCCGAGCTACTTGTCTCCGGACCAGCTCCGCTATTTGACCGAAGGCATGAAGCGGTTGCTTCCCTGGGATGAGGCGACAGAAATCACCTTCGAAGCCGAACCCGGAACCCTCACCGACCACAAGCTCCGGGCCATCCGGGAGATGGGCGTCACTCGACTGAGCTTGGGCATCGAACATTTCGACGACGCCATCCTAGAGATCAACGGTCGGGCTCATCGCTCCAAGGAAATCGAGAGGGCCTACGGCTATGCCCGGGAGATCGGCTTCCCCCAGATCAACATCGACCTCATCGCCGGCATGGTGGAGGAAACACCCGAGAAGTGGCAGGAAACCATCGCCAAGGCGGTAGCCATGGCACCCGACTCGGTGACCATCTACCAAATGGAGGTGCCCTACAACACGGGCATTTACCGGCAGATGAAGGCCGAGGGGAAGCTGGTGGCGCCCGTGGCCGACTGGGACACCAAGCGGCGTTGGGTGGACGAGGCGTTCCGAGCCTTCGAGGCACAAGGCTACACCGTGACCAGCACCACGACCGTCGTGAAAGACCCCGCACGGGTGAAGTTCGAGTACCGACAGGGGCTCTTCAGTGGAGCCGACCTCCTCAGCGTCGGCGTGGCCAGCTTCGGGCACCTCAACCGAGTTCACTATCAGAACCACCACGACTTCCAACCGTACGTCGATGCGGTCAGTGCGGGGCAGTTTCCCACCCATCGCGCTTATGTCCTGCCGGATGACGAGCGCTACCTGCGCGAGTTCATGCTCCAACTGAAACTGGGCCGTGTCTGCATTGATGCCTTCACCGAGAAGTTCGGTGAAGATCCCCGAACTCGATTCGCAGCTCCCTTGGCGACCCTTAAATCCTGGGGATTCTTGGTGGACTCCATCACCCATCTGGGGTTGACCCGGGATGGGCTGCTGCAGGTGGACCGTCTGCTCCAGGAATTCTTCAAGCCCGAGCACCGCACTGGCCGCTATGCCTGAGTTCGATCCTGAAATTTCCAATCCGCCTCCGCTGGCCAACGGCGGTTCGCGCCTGAGCCATCTGGACGAGCGAGGCGAGGCGAGCATGGTGGATGTCTCGGCCAAGCCCGCCCTGTTTCGGGAAGCGGTGGCCTCCGGGGAGATCCGCGTGTCCCCCTCCACGCTCGACTTGATGGAGTCCAACAAAATGGCCAAGGGCAATGTCTTGGCAACGGCTCGCATCGCCGGGATTCAAGCGGCCAAACGCACCGGAGAATTGATCCCGCTGTGCCATCCGTTGCCCATTTCCCATTGTGAGATTCACTTTGAAACGCCCGAAACACGCGATCGTATCCGGATCACCGCATCGGCCCGGATCACGGCAGCCACAGGTGTCGAAATGGAAGCCCTGACTGCCGTATCCGTTGCAGCCCTCACCGTCTATGACATGTGCAAGGCGGTGGACAAGGGCATGGTGATCGGCGATATCCGTCTGCTGAAAAAAACCAAGTCGGAGTCTCCGCACTCCTGAATTTCACCCGCTGAAGTTTGCAGGCAATCGGTGAACCGAACGCGACCATCTCCCCCGCACAAATCGCCTAGTGGGCAGAGATAGTGACCCGAATCCATCGGTCAGAAATCACCACGAATCCTCCCTGTGAACCCCGAATCGCGCTTGCTGGTACTTCCAGATCCCAGAGGCCCCAATGCCTAGACCCAAGGCGGCCCCAGATCAGTACCCTATCCACACTGTAGGCTGGGATCGGCCGAACGAATTCCCTTCCCCGGCTAAAACCCTTCCGGGGCTAAGATCACTTCCCGGGCTGAGCCCCCTTTTGAGATCCGCCACTTTTCTGGACAGCAATTTTGGCACCCAACGCACCGGTCTCTGGCGAGAGTAGGCTTGGCCGGGATCACTGTGCAGGGGTCACTCTGCAGGATTGATCCAAAAAAAACCCTCCGGGATTGTCAATCAATCTCAGAGGGTTGGTCAGATATGAAACTTCCTAGGTTTTAAGCCAGAAAACTTAAGCCTTGGCCGTCAAATCACCTTGAGTTGAGTGCGAGCCATAGACCGTCCGAAAACAACACCGCTCAAAAGTCGCTCGGTTGTGAGCTGGCGTAAGGACGCTGCTGGTCAGCGCCTTTGGTAGCATCGACTTTGGCGGGAGGGGCCACCGGGACGCCGTTGGCGTTAACAACCTGTTCCGTTCGGACAACTTGATTGGCCGGAAGGTTGATCGTCTTGGCAGTCGTCGAGGTCTTCAGGGCCCGGCGAGACTTGGCCAAGGTGACTTCGCCGCGAACTTCAGCCTGCTGGGCGGGAACCAGGCGGTCGGCCGTCGCAAGAATAACCGCGTCCTGACCTTCGGTGGCGAAGGTGGCGGCGGCGACCACAGTGCGAGCCATCTGAGGAGCGACCTCGAGGCAGGCAGCGACGACGGCCTCGGTGGCCTCAGGAGCCTTACGCAGGATCGCACCCACAACCGTGGACAATGCGGTCGGATGGCTCTTGGCCACGGCAACCACGGCGGCCTTGGCGATCTCGATGCGGTCGGCCTTATCGGCGGAAACCACCAACTTGGCGGCGACCATCGGCATATCCACGACCTTGGATGCCAAGATCTTCTGGGTCAGAACCTGCGACTCGGTGGCGGTGAGAGCGAAAGCCGAGGTGACCATCAGCGAAGCAGCGGAGACCAGAACAGTTTTTTTCAGGAGATTCATAAACAAGGCTAAATACCTAACTCTGTGGCACGAATAAAACGAAGGAAGGAAAATACGTCAACCCTTTATGTCAAAAAGTTTTTCACATTGATGAACCTGACGGTTCATGCAGCTTGGCGTTGCTCCCGACGCTGAATCACCGGAGGTATCTCTCGGCGGACCACCGCCCGGTTGATTTCGACACCGACCACGTCGTCGTTGTCGGGCAATTCGAACATCAGGTCTCGGAACAGTTCTTCAGTCAGGGCCCGGAGAGCGCGGGCTCCGGTCTTCTTTCTGGAGGCCATGCTGGCCAATTCAGCGATGGCATCATCGGTGAAACACAACTCCACGCCATCCAGGGACAGGAGTTTTGCAAATTGACGCGTCAACGCATTGCGCGGACGGGTCAGCACCTCGGCCATTTGAGTCTCGGTCAGTTCATCCAGAGCAGTCACCACCGGCAACCGACCGATGAACTCCGGGATGAAGCCAAAACCCATGAGGTCTTCGGGCTCCACTAGATGCATCAAGGGCTGATCAGCCTGCGCCACACCCAATGAGGCGGAAGAGGTCCCATCGCGGATTTCCGCACCGAAACCGATGGATCGCCGACCCAGACGCCGCTCGATGATGCGGTCCATGCCGACGAAAGCACCGCCGCAGATGAACAGGATCTGGGTGGTGTCGATCCGGATGTATTCCTGCTGGGGATGCTTGCGCCCTCCCTGCGGGGGGACGTTGCAAACAGTGCCCTCCAGGATCTTGAGCAGTCCCTGCTGCACCCCCTCTCCGGACACGTCGCGGGTGATGGACACGTTCTCAGTCTTGCGGGCGATCTTGTCGATCTCGTCGATGTAGACGATGCCCATCTGGGCCCGACGAACGTCGAAGTCGGCAGCCTGGAGCAGTCGCAAGATGATGTTCTCGACATCCTCCCCGACATAGCCGGCCTCGGTGATGACCGTGGCATCGGCAATGGCAAAGGGAACATCGAGAACCTTGGCCAGCGTTTTGGCCAACAGGGTCTTACCACAACCGGTAGGCCCCAGCAGCAGGATGTTGCTCTTCTCGATTTCCACCGCGCCCGTGTCATCGGGTGTCGCGGACATCGTCTCGCCACCGGCCGTGGACCGGGCAGCCGCCATGACCCGCTTGTAATGGTTGTACACGGCAACGCTGAGGGTGCGCTTGGCGCGATCCTGCCCGATGACATGCTCATCCAACTGCCGCTTAATCTCCGACGGTTTTGGGATCCGGAGCGTGGGCACCGATTGCTTCTCGGTCTCGGAACGGGACTCCTTCTCGAGCACCCCGCTGCAGACACCGACACAGGCATCGCAAATGTACACACCGGGGCCCGCGATCAACCGTTTCACCTCGGCTTTCGATTTGCCGCAGAAACTGCACATCGTGATCTGGGTTGCGCGCGCCATGGGCTTTGAAGATCAGGTCTCGAACCAATACTGCCAATGATTTCCTGCCGAACGCAAAACACGGGTGCCGTGCCCGGCGGACCACCCCAAGAAAGGTCTTGGGTCCGAGATCTTGGGTTCGCTCGGAAGCACGGCCCCGAAAAACCGATCAGGCCTTGGAATCGGGAGCGATCAACGTCGGGACTTCCTTCCGGCTGCTGACCACCTCATCGACAAGACCGAACTCACGGGCCTCTTCGGAGGACATGAAGTTGTCGCGATCGCAGGCGCGTTCCACCACCTCGTAGGGCTGACCCGTGTGCTTGGAGAGGATGGTGTTGAGGCGCTCCTTGAGCTTCAGCATGAACTTGACGCGGATCTCCACGTCGCTGGCCTGACCTTCCGCGCCGCCAAGCACTTGGTGAATCATGATATTGGCGTTGGGCAGCGCGAACCGCTTGCCCTTCGTGCCACCAGCCAGAAGAACCGCGCCCATGCTTGCGGCCTGACCGACGCAGTAGGTGTTCACGTCACAGGTCAGCCATTGCATCGTGTCGTAGATGGCCAGGCCCGCGGTGACGCTGCCACCCGGGGAGTTGATGTAGAAGTGGATGTCCTTCTTGGGATCGGTCATCTGCAGGAAAAGGAATTGAGCCACGATGACATTGGCGACCATGTCATCGACCGGTGTTCCCAGGAAAATGATCCGGTCGACCAGGAGGCGGCTGTACAGATCGTAGCCCTTTTCACCGCGGCCCGTCTGCTCGATGACGTACGGAATATTGACAAAATTACGCATGGTTAGTCTTTCAGCTTCGAAGGCTAGGGTTGACCCCGGAGAGCGTCAAGGAACCGGGTCCTCCCTATCGCATCGCCGACCCGAAAGCTTTGGGATCGACCCGCAGCACCTCTGGCCGCACCCTGCCTGCCATTGGCGGTGGTGATCTAATCCGGGAACCGCGCTGAACCCAAACCCCGAACGGACCCATCCCCGCTGGAGAGACCGTGTCCCAAGCCTCCTCACAAACCCTTTCGCAGCCGCTCCAACTCCGGCACGCCTACGGGTTTGCCATGTTCAATGCGCTGTCCTTCCAGGTGATCCTCGGAGGGCCCATGGTGCTCTACGCCAAGTCTCTCCAAGCCAACGCCACCATCCTTGGGGTCGTGGCCGGAATGATGCCGCTCTTGACCATCTCCCAGATCCCCGCGGCCGCCTACCTCGACCGAATCGGCTACAAGCGCTTCGTGGTGTCGGGATGGACCGCACGAATTGCCTTCGCCTTCCTGATGGCCCTGACCCCCCTGGCGGGGCCTTGGATCGGTGGCGGTGGACAACTCGTCCTGCTTCTATCCCTGCTCTTCGGCTTCAACTTGTGCCGCGGAATCGCCAGCAGTGCCTGGTTGCCATGGATCACCGGCTTGGTCCCCCTCGAGTTGCGTGGCCGCTATCTGGCCGGCGACCAGGCTGCTTCCAATGGGGCCAGCCTGCTCTGCTTCCTGATCGTGGCCACTCTGCTCGGGGCCGGAGGTTTCCTGCCGTCGCCCGCGCAGCCCTGGCAATTCATGCTCGCCTTCACCTTCAGCGGGATGATGGGCGTGGCCAGTCTCCACTTCCTGCGGCAAATGCCCGACACGCCGGTACCGCCCCACGAGCGCGCCGGAACCGGGCGAGTCCCCTGGGCGGCCATCGCGGCGCACCCTCCGTTCCGGAAACTGCTGGAACTCAATGCCGTGTGGTCACTGGCCTACGGCGGACTCACCACGTTCGTCGTCGCCTTCTTGAAGAGCGGGGCCGACCTTCCCGACGGGTCCATCTTGGTCTTGATGGCGGTGCAATTCCTTGGCGGGCTGGGTGCCTACTGGTTCGGTGGTCGCCGTTTGGATCTCCATGGCAGCAAGCCCGCCTTGGGCTTCATCATGCTGGCCGGGTTCTTGGTCGCCGGCGGCTGGTTCCTCATGGCAGCCGGAATCTGGACGCCGCGCATCCCGTTGGTCCTCACATTCATCGTTCCCTTGGGGTTGCTCAACGCCCTGCATTCGGCGGCCAACAATCGGCTGGCGATGGCCATCGTGCCGCGCCTAGGCCGAAACCACTTCTTCGCCCTCTTCATGGTGGTCTGGCAGGTGACGCTGGGTCTGTCGCCGGTGCTGTGGGGATTGCTCATCGACACGGTCGGTGGATTTCGGGGGCTAGCCCTGGGGTTGGAATGGAACCGCTACAGCCTGTTCTTCGGGTTGGTCATGGTGAGCTTCCTGGGCGCCTTCCGAGCCAGCCTGCGGCTGGAGGAACCTCAGGCAGCGGGTGTGGAAACCCTTCTGAGGGATCTCTTCATTCAAGAACCCCGGCGGATCTTCACCCGGGCCCTGGGGCGGAATGTCTGACCGGAGCGAATTCCGATAGACGGACAGGCATGGCGTGGCGGATTTCTTTCCGAAGACAACGCTGGAGCGAGGAGCGGGCCAAGCCAAGGGTTGAGCTTGAGGCCCGTAACGAGCAAAGAACGACGCTCTTGAGGAACAAGGCGCAGCCAGCACGACCCATCCTACTGGATCGTTTCGTCGGACCGAAGCACCCGCAGTCGGCAAGACCGGCCGGCCGGACCCGGCACGAGTTTCCCAGACCCATCCACCCGGGCCAGGGAAAAACCCCAGAAATGCCCTGATTCACGGCTTGGCATCCTCGGTGCTTTCTCTGGTTTCACTGATCATGATGAATCGAGCGTACGCCAACGACCCGCTGTGGATCTCCCTCGTCGAACAATTCCGGGAAGCCTGTGTGCTGCGACGCAACGGCCGACACGACGAATCTGAGCAGATCCTCCAGACCGAATTGCCCAACAAGATCGCAGCTTGGTCCAAGCAACCCATGCCCGCGGGCTCCGATCGCCGGAGCGCCCTCGAGACCATGTTTCAAGACGAGCAACGACGGGTCGACGAGGCGTTCTTTGTGCAGAAGCTCGTGGCCACGCAAATCGAGGAGCAACTTCTGCCCAAGCTCTGCTTCATGATCGCCGAAGAAATCCGGGACGTAGTCCGAGCGGAAGCACGAGCTGGAAGATCACCGGGCGAAAACCTCTCACGCCGGATGACCCAGTCGCCGGCCCGCCCGAGGGTTCAGTTCGACGAACCGACTCTGGACACCGAGCCGCACCTTCAGGCGGCCTGACCCGAGAAAACGTTCCAAAGTTCCGCCGGACTGCAGTTTCGGCAGACTAGCAGACTTCGGCCTGCTGACCTGCTGACTGGGCAGTACTGCGGTCGGACGTACTGCGTCCCTGATACCGCATTCGGGGCGCGGCAAGGGCCCAAGCCTCAGTCCACCAAGCCTTAATCCACCGTATCCATCTGGGCACCCGGGCAGAATTCGGCCGAAGCCATACGACGGCGGCTGCCGGTCACGCGGGTTTCGTTGACCGGGTTGGGCCGAAGCATGCGCTTCTGCCGTTCGCGATCACCGGCTCCCTTGACCACTGGGATGGGCTTGCCGGTGTTGATGTCGAGGCCGGTCACATACATCGCCGCTGATCCGGTCATGGGCAGCGGAATGAAGTCCTGCACCTGCTGGAGGTTCCACTTCTCATCCTTGAGGAACTGCTCCACCGCTCCCATTTCCTTCTCGGTGCATCCGGGGAAGCTCGAGATGAAGTAAGGCACGAGGTACTGTTCCTTGCCAGCCTGTTCGCTCAGGTCGAAGAACTTGTCCATGAAGGCCGGGAAGTCGCCGGCGGGCTTGCGCATGCGGC